>NZ_JBZCSF010000038.1:0-1076 GCF_058273125.1 Effusibacillus sp. SKA8
TTAGACCCCCATGCCGCTGACGCGGCACCATCAGATGATGAAAATAGAGTGCGTGCGGTATAATGGACTTGCGGCTGGCGAAGGGAGGTCGTGGAACTATGGTGCTTACGAGCCCGTTGTTTAGACAGAACCCCAGCGACCAGGTGCACCACAGATTGTTGCCCCTATCGGGAGCACGCAGGATAGAATAATCGTTCGACGGTTGTTGCACCAGCCCTCAATCCATACCGCCGCAAGGAGTTCTGCTGTATGGACGTCGTTTATACCCACGTTTGCGGGCTGGACGTTCACAAGAAGAACGTGGTGGCCTGTGTGATCACACCGGAAACCAAAGAAATCCGTACCTTTTCCACGATGACCGATGACCTGATCCTGCTTGTCGATTGGATCAAAAGCAACGGCTGCACCCATGTCGCGATGGAAAGCACCGCCTCGTACTGGAAGCCCATTTACAACCTGCTGGAGCTTGAGGACATCCAGGCACTTGTCGTCAATGCCAAGAACATCAAGAATGTGCCCGGGCGTAAGACCGATGTCAAGGATGCCGAATGGATTGCCAGTCTGCTTCGTCATGGTTTGCTGCAGGGCAGTTTCATCCCGAACCGGGACCAGCGGGAACTGCGTGAACTTATTCGCTATCGGCGCAGCCTGATCGACGAACGGGCGCGGGAAGTCAACCGTATTCAAAAAGTGCTCGAAGGCGCCAACATCAAACTGTCGTCTGTCGCCAGCGATGTGCTTGGGAAATCGGGCCGAGCCATGATCGAAGCGATGATCGCCGGCGAGGAAAACCCGGAATTGCTTTCAGAATTGGCGCAGCGGCGATTGAAAAACAAAAAACAAGAGTTGCAACGCGCCCTGTTTGGATTGATGGGAAACCATCAGAAGCTGATGCTGGCGGCGCAACTGCGGCACATCGATTATCTGGACGAAGAAATCGGCAGACTGGACGAAGAGATCAAGAGGCGTATGCTCCCTTTTGAAGAAGACCTGGAACTGCTGGACACGATTCCCGGAGTGGCGAGACGAACGGCTGAAACGATTGTAGCCGAAATCGGCACCAATATGGATCAATT
>NZ_JBZCSF010000039.1:0-965 GCF_058273125.1 Effusibacillus sp. SKA8
TGTGGAAACGGCATCCATTGCCAGCGTCAATCCGACGAGCCTGAATGAAGCTGCAGCCAACGACGGCAGCATTGCGGCACCTGGAACTATCGTCGTAACCATCGCCAACGGCACACTGGCAGCGGACATTGCCAAGGCTGACGTAACGGCAACTAACCTGCCAGCCGGCCTTGACTACACGGTGACCAGGGACAGCGATACCCAATTGACCATCACGCTCACCGGCAATGCCACCAGCCATGCGGCAGCTGACAGCGTGAACAACCTGACCTTCACCATTGCGCAGGCGAAGGTAACCGGTGCAACAGCTAACCTGACAACCGGCAATATCAGCATTAACTTTAACGACTGACATGGGCGTTACCGAAAAACATACAAAAAAAGGAACCTGCTTATCTTGGCACGGTTCCTTTTTTTTGTGGTACGCCCAGCAAATTCAATCCCATGTCTTTTGATGAATGGATAAGTACATATGCTACCTTTTTGCATATTCATACTTTCCTCACCCAACATGCTAGACTTCCAGCTTGGAGCCGGTGGCGGTAGAGCCTCTGGTGCGCCGCTCGTCATGCGCTTTGTGGAACGCCTCGCTTTGCGTCCAGGCGACAAACGCTTCCTTGCTTTCCCATTTGGTGTACACAACCTGTTTGTCCTCATCGGTGGAGTTGAGGAACATGAATTCCAGGCAACCGGGAACCTGCTTCATGTTCTCCGCGCTGTTGCCAAACAGTTCGATCATTTTGGCCTTGCCTTCCGCGGGAACTTGCAGAACGTTCATTACGACGTACATATCTCCGTGATTCGCTTTGTGGAAGGCAAGCTCAAACTGAAGGTGAATCGAGAGAAGAGCGCTGTGGATCGTCCTTGGAAGCGGAAGTTTCTCGGATTCAGCTACCTGTCGAACCGACAGGGGACGATACGGTTAGCGCCGAAGACGGTACAGCGATTCAAGGAACGCATTCGTA
>NZ_JBZCSF010000004.1:0-183997 GCF_058273125.1 Effusibacillus sp. SKA8
GTTCGGGAATCCGACTGGAACCAACAATATCAGTTTCTCAAATTTTGACCATGGTGATATCATTGTAGTTGATTACATCCCAAAACTTCTGACACTTCTTCTAAATTTACACGCCCACGACCTCCGGAAATGATCATCGCAAAATAGCCTTTTTCTGACTTGAGAACCAATGTCGGGGCTGTCTGACCTAATTCAATCCCAAAATAATCCGTACCTTCCTGTGCTGTACGAATAGGATTTTCGTGATGAATGATTTCAAATTGAACTTCGTTTTCTTGCAAAATGGTTTTTAAATTGTCCATATGAGGGAGCCCCCTTTTTAGAATTTCTTTAAAACGTATTTTACCAAAACCGGCTCGCCAATATCTTGTTAACGCACGAACGGAAAAACGAATGAAGAGATCGGTTTTTTGGGGTGTGTCAACGTGAAATAAAACCTAACATAAATCTTGTGAAATCTTTTGTTACAACATATAATAACATTACACGTAATAAAATCTTACACAAAAAGCGGTTTGGCAACGGAGCCACACCGTGTCTGCGGCAAAGAAGCCCTGCACAACCTGTTGCATTCTTTCTCCGGGATCGGTCTTGACGCCGTCTTATCGGAGAAGGAGGCAATTGGGAGTTGCGGGGCTTTTTTCCGCAATAAGCAACAATATTTGTTGAAACTACGGATTGGAGGGATGGCGAATGGATCCGGTACCGCGCGATATGGCAGTCCTTACGATTGGAATCGTGAGGCAGTTAACCGGACTCAGTTTGCGGCAGATTCGGTATTATGAAGAAATCGGGCTAGTTTGTCCCTATCGTTCAAGCGGTGAACACCGCCTGTACTCGATTAACGATGTCGCCCGTTTGCTCCGCATCAAAGACATGATGGACCAGGAGTATCCGATCTCGCAGATCAAAAAAGTGCTGATGCCGCCAACCGCACCCGTCGAACCCCAGACGCGGCCGACTCCCTCCGAACAGGAAATGGACGACGGCAAACTGCTGAAAGAGATTCGGGGACAGATCCAAACCCGAGCGGAACGGTCCTGGTCGACAACGATCATTGAGGGGCAGTTGTCGCAGTTTTATCGCAACAAAAAAAGATGAAAAAAAGAGCACCCAGCGTCAGGCGAGGGTGCTTTTTGCCCTCACCGGGAGGGCGCAGAGAATATTCCACAGAGGGGGGACCAGACAAGCGGTCTCCAGTGGAGAAAAAGGAGAGGTTACCTGGATTGTAACAAAGGAACCGGGCGAGGAAAACATGGGTTGTTAGATTATATAACAATACTTTTTATTATTTCATGTTATATTATCTAACAAAATTCATTTTACGAAATAGGGGCATTTGGTATGTTTTCTTTAACATACTGAAATTCAAAACCTCAAACTTTTGATGGACTGGGAGGGAACGGTTGTGGAGCGGGAAGAAGCCCTGGAGTTGGCGAAAGAAATCGTTCGGCTGGATCTGTTGCGGGACCAAATGTGGGAAAAGCTGGCGGCTGTGGCGGGTTCCCGCGCGCATGAACTGCTGCGGGCCGTGCAAAACGGATGGCATCCGAAATCCTGATCAAATTAAAAAGCATAAAAAGTTTTCTAGGGTTCCGCTCATTTGCCCTGTTTGGTCAAGTGAGGACTGGTCCGAGAGAAAACGGCGTCGAATCCGCCGCGCGGACAGGCGCTACACGGAGGGAGAAAAGCCCGGGAGGTAACAACAGCAATGGTGTTATCTCCTTTTTTATTCCAATTTTTTAATCCAATTTCCTTGGGGGGATTTGCATGAGAAAGGCTGGTTTGCTGCTCTGCCTGCTTCTTTTGTTGGCAAGTGTCGTGGGATGTTCCAAGAGCCAGGTCTCGCAAGCGCCGGGGCAGGAAAACAAACAGAAAATCCGCCTCGGACTCAGTCCCTGGCCCGGCTGGTTTGTCTGGTATCTGGTGAAGGAAAAGGGCTTTTTCGAAAAAAACGGCGTCGACGTGGAATTGGTCTGGTTTCCGGTGTACAGCGACTCACTGACCGCTTTGTCCGCAGGCAAAATTGACGCGAACAGCCAAACTGAAGTCGATCCGGAAACTTATCAAGTCAGGGCGGACGGGGAACTGATCGTCTGCGAACCGGCCGGAACCGTTCCCATGGCGCAGCGGTATTTCCTGTTTTGAGGGGGGATCGGATGCTTTCTCGGCTTACTCTCATCCAACTGATCGATTCCGCTTTTCCCACAGGCGCCTTTTCCCATTCCTTCGGCCTGGAAACCGCTTTGCAGGAAGGGAGGGTGACAAACGCTCCGGAACTGGAGGAATGGCTGTATTCTTACTTGACGGGAAGCCTTGCTCCGATGGAAGGGGTGGGCGTGTACTGGGCGCACCGGTACGCGGAGGAACTTGCAGGCTGTCATGCGGAACGGGGGCTGACGGGAGCGGATCCTGAAACAAATCTGAAAATGCTGGATCGGCGGCTCACCCTGGCGAAACTGGCGCGGGAATCCCGCGAAGGGGGAATCAAAATCGGGAAAAGGTACCTGCGCGTCGCCGGGGAGCTTTATCCGGAGGCGGCTCTCGAACGGTACGGGGATTGGATTCGCCGAGGAGAATGTTACGGCAATGCCTGTGTCGTGCATGGCTGGATATGCGCGCATTTGCGGTATCTGCCACGGGATGCGGTCGCCAGCCACCTGTATGCCGGGGTGAACAGCCTTGTGCAAAACGCGCTGCGGGCCATGGCGATCGGTCAAACGGAAGGGCAGAAAGTGTTGAAATCGCTGATTTCCGCAGTGGAACGGGAAGCGGAGCGGCTGGTGCAAGATCCCCCGCCACCGGACTCAATGTCGGGCCACGCTTTGGCGCAGGAAATCGGGGCGATGCGGCATGAAACCCTGTATTCGCGGCTGTTTATGTCTTGATCCAAAATTGCATGAAGCGAGGGGAAAAACATGTGTCAGGGCCACGACCATCATCATCACGAGTGGGAACACGGAAGTTTCGGAGGCGGACGGGCGATGCGGGTCGGTATCGGCGGGCCGGTCGGTTCGGGCAAAACCGCCCTGGCGGAAAAACTGTGCCGGATGTTGAAAGATACCTACAGTCTGGCGGTGATCACCAATGACATCTATACGAAAGAGGATGCGGAAATCCTGGCCCAAACCGGGGTTTTGCCGCGGGAACGCATTGTCGGGGTGGAGACGGGAGGTTGCCCGCATACGGCCATCCGCGAGGACGCTTCGATGAACATGGCGGCGGTGGAGGAACTGGAAGCGCGGTTTCCCGACCTTGACATCATTTTTATCGAAAGCGGCGGCGACAATCTGGCAGCCGCTTTCAGTCCCGAACTTGTGGATCTGTTCATTTACGTGATTGACGTTGCCCAGGGCGAAAAGATTCCGCGCAAAGGCGGCCCCGGTATCACCCGGTCCGATCTGCTGGTGATCAACAAAATCGACCTGGCCCCCTACGTCGGCGCCAGTCTGGAGGTGATGGAGCGGGACTCGAAACGGATGCGGGGAGACAAACCGTTCTTGTTTACCGATCTGTTTCAAAATTTCGGTGTTCCGGAAATTGCCGGCTGGATTTGCGGGCATTATCACAACGGTGGAATAAAAGGGACGCCATGAGAGTTCACGGCCTTTGGCGGGGGACAGTCGGAATTAGGGGGGGGGAGCAGCACGCTCCTTTCCTCTTTTCATCAGGCCCCTCTGAAAGCGGCAAAACCGTTTGCCGGGGAAAAAGGGGAACTCATCCTGTATTTGATGGACGCGTCGCCGGGACTCTTCAACGGGGACGTGCAGGAGATCGATTGCACCGTGGAAAAAGGGGCCAGCCTCTTTTTGACCAATCAGTCCTCCTGCAAACTGCATCCTTCACCGGAACCGGCCGAAAGCCGCCAAATCCAGCGGTTTCACTTGCGGGAAGGGGCTGTGCTGGAGTATTTTCCGGAACCGCTGGTTCCTTACAAGGGAGCCTGCCACCTGGGGGAAACCGTTGTTTGGATGGAAACGGACGCACAGGCGATCATCGGGGAAATCCTGACGCCGGGCCGGGCGGGACGCGGGGAGACATTCCAATACCGGACGGTAGCCAGCCGGTTTTCCGTCTTCCGGGAAAAGGAGCTGGCGGTATGGGACTCCCTTTTGCTGGAGCCTGCCCGGTGGCGCTTTGCAAAAGGGATTTTCGAGGAGTACACGCATCTGGCGACCCTCTGGGTGTTGTCCGGGAAGGTCACGAGCCTTCACGTGCAAATGATCCGGGATTTGTTGCACACCTCTGGCAGCGATTCCGTTTACGCGGGCGTCAGCCTGCTTTCCCGCAACGGGCTTGTCATTCGGATGCTGGGAAGGTCCGCCTGGGAGCTGCAGAGCGTGATGTATCGCTGCTGGGATCAGGTTCGGCGCGAACTGCTGGGAAAACCGGCCTTTCAGATCCGGAAATAGAAGTCAAGAACGTCGCAAGCAAAAGGAAACGGCCATCCGGCGACGGATGGCCGCTAGAAAAACAGGTTCTATGAAAGAAGAAAAGAGATTCCGGCCTGCTAAACCGTCAGATCGATTCCGACAACGCCAACCGCCTGTCCCCGGTTGTCGACAATCGCTTTGGACAGAGTGACGCACGGCTTTTTGGTAATGGCGGAAATGTAGGGGGAGGAAACGAACAATTGTCCCGCCATCGCCTGCTTCCACCACTCCCGGCTTTTGGCGTTGAGCAGACCTGCTTGCGGCTGTGAAAATATAAACGTACCGTCCGAGCGGTTGGACCAGATGGCTTCGATTCCTTCCGTTTTGGCCATGCAGTCGCTCAAGCGCTGTTTGTGCTTTGCGGGATCCAGCGATTGAATGTCGGGCATGGCGACAAGGCTCTCCAACACGTTTTTCATCTGTTCCAGGTGAGCCACTTGCTTGCCGTCTGTCGCATCGACTCCCATGGACTGGATGGACCGGAACAATTCACCGGATGTTACCTCAAGGTTGTGGTTGATTTCCTGCAACCGGCTGATTTGCCTGCGCTGCAGCGTCATAAGTTCAAGCGTCTCTTCCACGCCGGTGAGGGTGGCGTTGACGATTTCCACTACATCTCCCAACATGGCGGTCGAATTCACCATCAAGTGGGACTGCTGTTTGCTTGCCTCCGCCGTTGTCACCACCAGATCGTTCACTTCAAGCGTGCGGGCCAGCACAAAATCGATTTTGTCTTTCACTCCCCTCATTTCCTGAATGCTGTTTTCGACAGCCCGTTTTTCTTTGGCGACCGCCGCAATGAAATGATCGACTCCCTGCACGATGGAAGACAGGATGTCGGAAGAGCGGCTGACCGCCTCATGGCTTTGTTCGGCCAATTTTTTGATTTCCTGTGCGACGACGGCGAACCCGCGTCCGTGTTCCCCCGCTCTGGCCGCTTCGATGGAAGCGTTTAGGGCGAGCAAGGAGGTCTGGGCAACCATTTCCCGTATAAACGTGTTGATTTCCTCGATTTTCGAGGTATGGCCGCTCAATTCTTCAATCCTTTCGCGCATGGCATCATGGTTGGTCAGCATTTCACCCATCACCGTGTCGGTATTGTCCAGCGTCTGGCAGATGTCAAGCACCGTATCTTTCGTAAACTCACTTTCTTTCCGCATGGTGACCGTTATATCCGTAATTTGATCCGCTGCCGAGGCAATCTGCTGCAGCGAGGAAAAAGCCTGTTCGATCTGTCGCATGGCATGCCGGCTTTTCTCCTGCAGCTTCTTTTCCTGTTCGGTCGAATTGTCCGCTATTTCCGTGAGATTCACAATCGCGGCATTTACTTCTTCAATCGCCGCTACCAGCCGGTCTGCCACCACCTGCGATTCGTTGACAAACTCCCGGAATCTGCGACCGTTTTCTGCGTGAGAGGACAAGGCTTCAACCGCTTCCCGGCTGTTCCGCCTTTCCCGCCAAAAGCAGGCCAAAAGCGCGGCAAACACAAGCAACTGCAACCACGCCGTTACCTGACTGGGACGCCAAACTGCGTACAGTTGTACGATGGTTCCCGCGCCGCAAACTGCCATACTCACTCTCCCTGCCAACATCGTTTGTTCCCCTCCCGACGCGATTTTCTTTGTTTCGATAGAGTTGCTCCATGCCGATTGCGTGACTGCAGCCGTCCAGGGCACCATTTTTTACTCAATTGTAGTAACCAAATTACGACTCAAACAATTATATTTGTAATATTTTCTAACATAAAATCAAAAAAACGGCAAGTTTTTGTCTTTTTGGCTGAGTTTTATAGCTTTGTGTAATGAAACATAACACAAAAGATTACCGGAGTCGCGATCGCTGCATACGATATGTTTCACATTGTTTGATTCACATGTACAATAGTAAAATAAATAAAATAGGAGCTATGCCAACCGAGGGGATGGATGCGTTATGATCGTGTACGTGAACGGGAAATGGATGGATGAATCGATTGCCGCCGTATCTTTTCAGGACAGAGCCTTTGTCTTTGCCGATGCCATTTATGAAGTTTTACATATTTATAACGGCGCCTATTTTAAACTCGATTTGCATCTGGAGCGGATGCAGCAGGGATTGGAGAGGTTGCGCATTTCATACCGGACAGACGAGTTGCGGCCCGTCCTGGGGGAATTGCTTGAGCGCAACCCGGGGCATGCAAGGGGGATGCTTTACATCCAAGTGTCGCGCGGCGCGGCTCCCCGCGTGCACGGTCTTCCCAATTTGGAAAATCCGACTGTGGTCGCCTATGTAAAGCCTTTCGAGCCGAATACCCGGATTTGGGAGCAGGGGGGCCGGGCGATTTTTGTGGAAGATTTGCGCTGGCAGCTGTGCAACATCAAAACCACGGGTCTGCTGCTCAACTGCATGGCCAAAGAGGAGGCGCTCCAACGCGGAGCGGACGACGCGATCTTCCACCGGGGGGAGATCGTGACGGAAGCATCTGCCGCCAACCTGTTTATTGTGAAAAACGGTTGTCTGCTCACCCATCCCAACGGTCCCTGGATTCTTCCCGGGATCACGCGGCATGTGGTGATCGGGCTGGCCAACAAGCTTGGCATCCCGGTCAGGGAGGAACCGTTTACGAGAGACGATGTATGGTCGGCTGACGAACTGTTCCTGACAGGCACCTTAAGCGAAGTGGCGCCGTTTGTGGAAGTCGACGGCAAGAAGATCGGCACCGGCGCCGTCGGACCGGTCACCCGCAAGATTCAAGAGGCGTTTCGCCGGGAAACGGGAATCTAAATATTGCGTTTTCGTGTGAAAGGAGGAAGGGCATGCCGGATATGGCAGAAAGGTTCCGGGAGATCTACACGGCCCATTTTCGCGACATTTACAGCTATATCGCCTACTCGGTCGGTTCCCAGACCGAAGCGGAGGACATTACACAGGAAGTCTTTCTCAAGGCATACCGATCCTTCGATTCCTTTCGCGGAGATGCGGAGGTTCGCACCTGGCTGTTTGTGATCGCCCGAAATACGGTACGCAGCCACCTCGCCAGAAAAAAGCCGATTGTCAACGGCGAAGAGGAATTGCTCAAGCTTCCTTCGCCCGACGCTACCCCGGAGCGGGTTGTAACCGATCGCGAACGATCGGGTCTAATACAAAGAGCGTTGTTGCAATTGAATGAAACCCAGAGGACGATTGTCATTTTGCGTAACATCCACGGCTATTCCACCAAAGAGACGGCACGGATTCTCAATTGCACCGAAACCAAGGTGAAAGTCGAGTTGTTTCGGGCGCTGCGCAAACTGCGAAAAATTTTGTCGGTCGATCCGACGTTTGTCGTAGAAGGAACAGTTGCTTCGGAGGAGGTGAGGTCGCTGTGATTCGAAACGAGAAGCCGGATTGCGTGGCGGATTGGTTGTCCGCCATGAAACCGCTGGAACCGAGACCGGGATTGGAACAGGAAATCTATGCGCGAATCCTGCAGGAGCCGGTCCCGGCTGAGACCCCAAAGCGTTTCCGGTGGATGAAGGGGAGTTCGCTGGCAGCGATTGCCTCGTTTGCCGGAGTTACGGTTCTGGCGGGCGGGATTTTCTTTGCGCAGTTTGGCGCTTTCGGGAAGAGCGGCTCCCAGCATGAAGCAGCCGATAAGCCGGCCGAAACGCGCGATTCGGATAGATTGCGGGACTCCATGCCTGGTGCTTCGATTGCGCAAAATCATGCAACTCCAACCGCACCCACTGGCGGGATCAAGCAGGAGAAGGCACCCGCAATCGAGGCTTCAAAGAACGGCGTCCCCACCCAAACTCCCAATGCAGGCGTGAAGCAGGGAAGCGCAGCCGGTGCTGCGGCCCCTCCAAATTCCGCAGCTGCGGACGTCCGCAATTCCGAAGGGAAACCCGACTCGTCGGGACACGCACCTTCCCAAAGCGGCGACGTTCCCGACACGTTTGTGGCCGCCGCGAAGGGGAATGACGCATCAGGGGCCCGGACGGCTTCGAAAGAACCCAATTCCTTCGAAACGGGGCAAGCCGCTTTGGAAAAAGGGGTAAAGATCACATTGCGGGACGCTTCCAGCGTAAGGCGGCAGTTGGCGGCCAAAGAAGCGGCGGATGCGGTTACCCCCAGGGACGTAAGATTGATCGTTAAGGAATTGTTTGCGGCCAACGCCGCATGGGTCAAGGTAAACGGCGTGATGGTCGATGCGCAAGATTCGCTCAACGCCAACGACAGCAGGCTGGTCGTAAACGGGATTTCGATGGCGCCTCCCTATGTGGTGGAGGTCGGCGGTGATCCCGTCCAGATCCAGCAAGCGATTAAAGAGCGAGGCTCCGTAATTGATTCCTTGCGGCGATCCTCGAAAATTGAAGTTTCATTTGAACCGATCCGGTAACGAATTGATGTTTGTCCACGGGTTCCGCTTCGGGATGGTGTTACCGCTCACGCTGTTTGACGGCGGATGAGCGGTTTTTTGTCACGTTCAATGTCGAAGGATTCTGTGGGTGATTGTCGTATGATAATCCCTATTATAACGACAATCATTACGGGAGGTGAAAAAAGGAAGAGAGACCCTGTAGGTTGCCCGCCTCCGAGTCTCTCTTCCTGTTACCGGTTCCCCGCCAGTACTTCCTGGTTACCGAACCAAGCGATCTTTTTGATGTGATAGCTCACCGAGTAGGCGCCGAACTCGTTCCCAGTGAAGGTTGCGAATGATACGCAAGACCTGTCTACCGATAAACGTTGTGTCTTTTTGCAGTTCACAAGACCATTCTTCAAAATGGATCGTGACAGGAGTCGTGCCAGCTTCCATAACAACAAACGTATATTATCACAATGGAAGGAGGAAAATGGGGTGGGAAAACAGGATAAAAAAACGAAAATGAGAAAAAAAGTTTATAAAACAGATCGTTCGAAGAAAAGAAAAGGGCTCTGCCAGATTATTTGTATCTGTAAAAGCAAGAGGATGAACAAAAGAAAGCATAAAAATATACAAAAAGTGATCGTGAAAAAAGTTTTGCAACCTGTTCGTGTTAACGGATACAAATTTGAAATTCGGAGCTTGCAAGCCAAACGGGACAGGATTCAAATATTTGGTTTTGACGGGAAACAGGTAAAACCTGTCCGTACGGATTCAAAGGGAAGAGTGGAAGTGGTTCAAGAGAGTCCGTTCCCTTCACGGATCTTTCACGAAGAAAAGTTTTTAAATATTAAAACACAAGATGACTGGACCGTGTTGAAACCTCAAAACACCTCAACTCAAGTGACCTATTCATATGCGGTTGTCAACAAAGGGAATTATCCCGCGATCATACGGGTTGAAGTGAGCCCGAATTCCATTGATTTTGCAACCGACCGGGAAGAAGGTGCGAATCCCCACACGACGATTGTCATGGTTCCCACTCGGTTTCTTCGCTATACGCGTGTTTCTGTTCGGTCAAAACAACCGGGCCATCAAACCGTTTTGGATATCTATTTTCAATCGCAATCAGTCGGGTAATGGCAGTTTATATTATTGTTGGACAAGTTCTCATCTATAGGTATACATATATTTTCTTCTAAATAAGGACTAGAATACAGGCAATCAATTTTAAAAGGTCGTAATATGTCTTAGGCAGCTGAAATCAAGAGAAAGATGGTTTTGTAAAAAATCCGCAGCTGTCTATTACACCTTTTTGGGTGTATAAATATGCTAATAAAGGAGGAAATGAATTGCCAAATTTTGCTTCGTTTAACACCAATCCGGACGATTTACGAACTTTAATATTTGGCAGAGACAGCACTGCCACAAACCGCGCACTGGCTACCGATACCAGCGGACGATTGACAAACATTGCTTTGGACGGAACACTCACCAGTATTTTAGGAGCCACCCTTACCGCCGGTACGTTGACCAATCTGTTGAACGGTACGATCACCAGTGTGTTGGGAACCACGATTACCGCCGGTACGTTGACCAACCTGTTGAACGGTACGATCACCAGTATTTTAGGAGCCACCCTTACCGCCGGTACGTTGACCAACCTGTTGAACGGTACGATCACCAGCGTATTGGGAACCACGATTACCGCCGGTACTCTCAGCAGTGTGACCTCGATTTCACAGAAGAGCTTCCAGGAGCAGCAAACAACAAACATTGTAACTGCCGATGCGTTTTCAGCGCTGCCTGCCGTCACAACGAGTGTATTCGGTACTTATTCGTTCTTTATCTATAACAGGGGACCTGGCACCAATAAGGTGGATGCGCGGGTTGAGATCAGTGCGAACGGAACGAACTGGTACGCTAACGTCGACACCGTAACCGGTATTGCCGTCGGTTCCGTCGACGTGCTGGTCCCGTCGAAATTCTTAAAATATACGCGTTTGGCTTATCGTTCCTCTACGGCGGGAGCTCCCACGACCATTGACGTATTCTTTAACGGCCAAGGAACATAGATCTGACGACGGCCATCTTCAAGAAGAGCATATTGTATTCCTCTAAGGTCAAGGAACGCAGATCCGCCAGCAATAATCTTCCAGAAAGTAGTACATCAGCACATGAGTACATGGAGTCCATGTACTCTTTTCTCTAGGAGGAGCCATATGCAAAACTTGCTGCTCGGGGTACATGTGATGACTCATAATGAAGAAGAACTTTTGCCCCAATGTTTGGACAGTGTAAAAGACATCGCGGATGAAATCATTGTTGTGGACACGGAATCGGCAGACCGCACCATAGAGATTGCAACGTCTTACGGGGCAACAATTGTTCATGCGAAATGGGAGGATGATTTTTCAAAACCCAGAAACCTTGCGCTTTCTCACGCCCAAACCGAATGGATACTCTATCTTGATGCGGACGAAGTGTTGGCAGGGGGAGCAGATCAGATTCAAATCATCTTGCAAGATACGGATGCGGAAGCTTTTTTCGTTGAAATTGATAATGTATTGGGGAGTCGTATCGAAGATCGGCTCAGACATCAAGCAGTCCGCTTGTTCCGAAGAGATCCAACCTACCAATTTCGCGGCCGGATTCATGAGCAAATCATTCCTTCCATTTTGGAGAAGCATTCGATCTCGAAAATTGAACATTCTCCGCTGCAAATTGTTCATTATGGATACTTGCCGCCTGTTCTTTCCGGCAAAGACAAAATTCGCCGCAATCTTCGGATTCTTAAACTCTCGGTGAAAGAAAATCCTGAGGAACCGTTTCATCTTTACAATTTGGGAGTTACCTATTGCCAGCTGGGGAATCTTGATGATGCCGACCGTTTGATGAAAAGAGCTTTAGAACTTGCACCCTTAGGAACATCCTATCGCCCCACTTTAATTCGCGACCGGGCAAAAATTCTGATTGAATTGAAAGAATGGACAGAAGCGGAACAATTGCTCCGCAATGAAATGACTCGCTACAACGATTATCCTGATTTGTACCATCTGCTGGGGAAAACGTTGGAACAAAAAGGTTTTTTACGGGAAGCTTTGCAAACCTACCAAAGGGCGGTGCATGCCGGAGCGGCCCCGTCAAAGTATGTGACGGAAGCCGGGATGGGAACGTTTCGGTCGCTTCATGAAATGGCGACTTTGGCAAAGGAATTGGACGCAAAGGAAGAAGCGCTTCATTATTATCGGCAAGCATTGTCGTTTCATCCAAGCTATGCGCCGGCGTTGGCTGGATGGGCTGAAACACAGTATCTTTCGGGGCAATCGGACGAGCAAATTCTTGCACAGCTTAAAGCAGTGACCGGCGATTCGTTTTTGTTGGCAGAGGTTATGTCCGGAATCGGTGCATATTCCGAGGCATTGATTTTGCTAAAAACAATGGAGTCTTTGCCGTTAGAAGGAGAACGACTTCTGTGTGAGTGTCTGATGCAGACAGGACAATTTCCTGAAGCATATGAAAAATTAGGCGGTTTGCTTTCATCCGCAGATGAAAATGATCGGGAAGCTTTCGTGCAAGACCGGGCGTTGTGCCGCTGGAGCGAAGAACGAAATTTGCCCTTCAGTTTTTACAAAGATCTGACACGAACTGAACAACAGATGTATGAACGGGTTGATCGTTGGCTTGCCGAGGATGTTGTACCCGTTCCGGTTCCGCAGAAACTTGTACAAAGTTTGCTGGAACGAGCGATTCAACGTAAGCTGATTCGAATAGCTGACAAGCTTTCCCAACTAAATTCCGATTTGTTCCTTCTGTATTCGAAAAGCCTGTATCGGAACGGATTTGTGCTTATGGCGGCAGATCGTTTGTTGCAGGCAATGAAAAATCAACAACTGGATGGCGAAGGGCTGTTTATGCTGGCGGAAATTCTGTATGACAAAGGATATTACAGCCAGGCTTGTGCGTTGTTTGAGAAAATGGCAGACGAAATGCCGGGGGATGAAAAAACGAGAACCGCCGCCGCCCTGTGCTATTTAGAAATGGCACAAGATATTGCAATTGAAAGCCTGAAGCGGTTTCCGAATCATTCCGCTATCCAAACCGACCTGGAACGGATCCGGAACAGCAAACAATTGCTCGGCGGAATCAGATGGCACACATCGTGGAATGGTGCACAAAGGAGGAATCTCCATGCGTCAGCCAACGATTTCGCTGTGCATGATCGTCAAAAATGAAGCTGAACATCTTCCAAGATGCTTATCGAGCGTCAAAGGAGTTGTGGATGAAATTATCGTAGTGGATACGGGTTCAACCGACAACACGGTGGATATTGCCCGTCGATTCGGGGCACATGTCATTTGCTCTCCTTGGCAAAATGATTTTGCTTACGCTCGTAATGCAGGTATTGATCAAGCCAAAGGAGAGTGGATTTTATGGCTCGATGCGGACGAAGAACTGGAGGCGACGGACCGGGAAAAACTCCGCATATATGCTCAACATAGGGAAATTGAAGCGTTTTTGTTGCAGATCTACAACTATACAGGTGACGGATCGCAAGGAGCCACCATTAACCCCGTCTTGCGAATGTTCAGAAACCGTCCCGAATACAGGTTTGAAGGACGAATCCACGAACAGATCGCCATAAGCATTTATAAGCACAGACCGGAGGCCGTTTATTACATTACGGATATCAAAATACACCATTACGGATACCGGCAGGAAATCGTAATAAAAAAAGATAAAATTCGCCGCAATATTCACTTGCTTCAGCAAATGGAAACGGAAAAACCGGGCGATCCGTTTACCAAATATAACCTTGGGGTTGAATGCCTTCGCATCGGAGATGCGCAGCAAGCGCTTGACGCTTTCAGGCAAGCCAAATCCCTGATCGATCCTGTGACATCCAATTATGCTCATTTGTTGTTTAAGTATAAAATTCGCTGTTTGCTGGCACTTGGACAGGTCGAAGAAGCGATTCAAATTTGTGATGAGGGAATCGGTCTCTACCCGCAGTATACCGATTTGCATCATATAAAGGGAACATGTTTGACACAATTGGGAAAGATCGAGGCAGCGAAAAAATGCTACCGGTATGCTTTTGAGTTGGGGCCTGCTGCCAGCGGATACCATACGGAAGAAGGCATGGGCACTTATCAGACCTGTTACGCATTGGGGATTTTGCATGAAGCGACCCGGGATTACAACGCTGCAGTGCAATGGTACATGCGGGCTGTCCGTTTCAAATCAAGCTTAAATCCGCCGTTATATCGCATTTTTCATCTTATGAGATGCAACGGGGCGCAGTCGCAAATCTCCCCTTTTCTAAAAGAACGCTTTGATATCAAAACAGAGGATGCAATGGCAAAGGTGATACAAATTTTGTTTGACACCGATTGTTTGGAACCTATCCCGGCACTCGCAGAGCAATTGAAGAGCGGGAAATTCAAAGAATTCAAATCCGTGTCTCAAATCAAGTGTCAGCTGTTAACGGGAAATCTGAAAAGTGCTCGAAATACTTTACGCCACATGCGTTCTCAAGCAAAGACAAAGTTAGAAAAGTGGTTGAATTGGGCAGAGAAAAGCAAAGGTCGGATAGCGGAAGATTCACTTTCCGATGAGGAATTTACATTTATTGTAAAACTCGCATTTGCCATTGGGCGAAAAGACGAAGCGCTGCGCTTGCTCGACCAGTGGCAGAATCGACTGGAGGGTCCGGAAGCTGGCAAACGAATCATACGAACACTGGCAAGCCTGGCAGATTCCCATTTGGAAGTACTGAGCAAATCAAACAGGTTTCGCGATTTGGCGCAAGATGCGCGACTGGCTGTTCCCTGTGAGGACGGGTTTTAAGGAGGGTTGAAATGAGTTTTGATATTTCGTTATGCATGATTGTTCAAAACGAAGAGGACCGTCTTGAGCGCTGCCTCTCCTCAGTATCAAACATTGTTTCGGAGATCATTGTTGTGGACACCGGTTCAACTGATAAAAGCCAAGAAATAGCCAAACGTTTCGGGGCATCCGTGATCACGGTGCCATGGGAAGATGATTTTGCCAAAGCCCGAAACGAAGGATTGAAACAAGCAACAAACAACTGGATTCTTGTGCTGGACGCCGATGAAGAATTGGAGGAACTGGATTTTGAGTATCTAAATCACTTATTGCAGCAGGAAGAAGTGTACGGCTATTTTGTGAAGATGAAGAATTACGTGGGAACCTTATCGTCGGGAGAACATGTGACAGACTCCGTCTGCCGCTTGTTTCGCAACCATCCAAAAGTTCGTTTTATAAGCAGCATTCATGAAGAAGTGACTCCCGCCATTCTGACAATCCCCAATGCGCGGATCGAATTTTCCGAAATAACCGTTCGTCATTACGGGTATCTTGAGGAAGTGATTCACCGCAAAAATAAGAACGAAAGAAATTTGAAGATCATTCAAAGGGCCATTAAACGTACCCCGCAGGATCTTCGTCTGCTGTATGCGCTTGGAACTGAATATTTTCAACGGGAAAAATATACCGATGCGTTGGCTGTATTTGAATCCATTCTTCCCCGAGTGCCTGTGTTCAGCGGGTATGATTCGGATCTGCTCTTGAAAACGGCTTATGCCATGGGGGAAACCGGTCGTAAACAAGAAGCGCTGCATGTAATTGAGGAAGCCTTGCTTTTCTATCCCGATTTCACGGATTTGCTGGAATTGAAAGCGATGATACTGATGGATCTGGAAAACTATCAGGATGCCTATGCGTCCCTTTCGCAAGCGATCCGGACGGGGGATGTATCTTACAAATATACGTCGTCTTCCGGTTCGGGAACATACCGTTCCCACTATCTGGCGGGACTGACCTGCGAGTATTTGTATTTGTGGGAAGAGGCAAAAAATCACTATTATAAGGCATTGCTCCATCATCCGGGATTTCTGCCTGTCTGGCGGCGTTTGCCCAACATATCGTTCCTGTTGAGAGAGACGGAAGAACTGTTACACTTCCTCGCGGAACACCGGAATCAAATTCCGGAGACCGTCTGGAATCTCATAATTGAAACTGCGATCAACCTCCGGGAACCTGATTTTGCCACCCGGGTCTTGATGTGTCAAGGCGTTGCGAAACCATTAGACCCGATTCTGGAAGGCGTTCTTTTGACACAACTGCATGATGAGGGGCTTACTCAAAAGCTTTGGAATTCGGGCGGGACAGCGCTGTGTCATCTTTACTTATGGGCACTTGCCATAAAAGCGAACGACACGTTTTCCGTCGTGAAACAACTGGAACAACTGTCCGCTCTTGATTCATCATTTTCACCGATCGAAGGAGTCATGAAAGGAGATGACATCCTGAACATTTCCGAAGCGGCATGCCGCAAGTGCCAACATGCCCTGCTGCAGGTGGGAGCGTGGGATGGTTTTATCCGGTTGCAAAGTAAAATTCCAACTGAGGTTACCTGGTCATGGATGCCAGCCCGGATGTTTTATGGATTGCTGAAAGCACCCTCCTCCGTAAAACATCAGTTCATCCGGCTGTGCAAAGAAAGGAAGGATACATTGACTTACCCTGAGATGCTGGCTGCCGGGATGTTTGCTTGCGACTGCGGCGAATATCATGAAGCGTATGACTGGTTTTCCACAACCCATGAGCAATTTCCCAACCGGATTGCACCTTTTGTAGGTCTTTTGCATGTGTTTGTGGCGAAGGCTCGATCAATCAGCGGCCAACCGATTGATTCTGCTGCAAGTGATCTCCGGTTTCTGACACTTTGTGAATAAATGGAGGAATACTTGTGAAAGATACCCTGCCACCGATTCTGTATCTCCCGTGTTTTGATTTTCACAATCACCGGCAACGTCCTCAGCAGTTGCTTTATCATTTGAGTCTGCTTGGTTTTGATGTAATTTATTGCAATGTCACACAAGATCAAAGCGAACCCTTTCTCAGATTGAATGATCACTTCTTGCGACCATAACCGGTCCCATATGTCTTTTTGCGGATCAGTCATTTTACCTCTCCTAAATAATCCTGCAAAACCTTTTTCCAACGCTCCTTCCAAGCGGTTTTGTCAAAGGCCAACGCCGTTTTTCGGGCATTGTCTCCGAGTTTTCTGCGAAAATCTTCATCATCGATCAAGCGGATGATTGCTTCCGTCAGACGTTCTTCCGTTGGAGCGACCAATAGTCCATTAAAACCATCGATGATGATATCGTTAAGCCCCCCGACATTACTTGCAACAACCGGAACACCGCAACTGATGGCTTCCAGGCAGGAGTAGGACGTACCTTCCGAAAAGATACTGGGGATTACTACAATATCTGCTTGGTGATAGGCATCGACCATTTTATCGAATGGATAGGTATGGTGAAGGATTCGATCCTGATGAGGGTGCTCCTTCATCCAAATCAGAAACGTATCGCCAATCGGGCTGTCTTCAACCAGTTCACCGGCAAATTCCACGACGAGGTTTGGGTATTGCTCCAATAGTCGATCGATTGCCAGCATCATCGGGACAATGCCCCGTTCAAAACTGATACGGCGGGGGAACAGGACTCGAATTTGTCCGGAATGACCGTTTCGTGCAGCCGGTTTGAAGTGATTTGTATCAACCGAATTGGGCAACAGGATAACTTGTTCAGGATCCTGATAGGTGCAAACCGAACGGCAGAACGTAAGAAATTGGGAATCAACCGACACGATGCGATTCAGTTGATCAAGTGCCGACTGAACGGATTTGGCAACATACGCTTTCTCCGTTTTCGGTAAATCGTGCCGGTCCCAATTGATTCCATGACTGATGCCAAGGCTGTCTTTCTGATACCGGATCGGATGCCAAATACAACTTGCATAGATCAACGCTCCGCGGGCATGGGAAGCCATTTTTTCAAACGCTTCGGGAATATGGTCAAAATCGTAAGTGTATCCGTATACATCGATATTCTCGATACTCGTTTGAAAAGGTTCGAAATAAGATAATTGATGGATCTCCGGCAGATAACCCATCTCTTTGATGACGCCGCAAAGATCGTAGATGTACCGTTCAAGCCCTCCGCCAAAAATGCGGGTAAAACGGCGGTTGTAAGCGTCAAGGTAGCTATGTGTCAAAATGCTTACACACTTCATTTACTCATCTTCTTTCCATTCAACAAGATTCGGATTGGGGTCCAGAATCGACCGGTAATGATCCAGGCTTCCCCAGGTTCCGTTCGGGTCAATCGATAGATAGCGGAGATACTTTTGATAGCGTTCTTCTTCGCTGCCTGCCCATCCCAGATGTTTGACCCGAAGATCGGACAGGTGGCCCGGAAGCGCTTGGTACGTCAAGGGAAGCCGCGGACAATGATGATTGTACGGGGGATAATAGTAATGGTATCCAGGCAAATAACGTACCAGTGTCATGGTATGCCGATGGTGGATATTCCAAAATTCGTCCTCCCGGTAATGAGTCAATCCTCCCCAAAAGTCATAAAAACGAAATCCTACCCAATCGAACTCGTCTTGATCAATCAGCTTCCGAATTCTTTCTTTCGCTTTCTCTTCATATACTTCATCAGCATCAACCGCCAGCAGCCAATCCGGATTTGTTGATGCGGCTGCCTTCCATAAAGTGGTCCGCAGTTCCCATTCGCGATCAAAATGAGACTCTGACAGTTCAACAACATGGGTGACCTTTTGAAAGGATTTGCAGATTTGTACCGTATTGTCCGTACTCGCATCATCCACAATCACAATTTCATCAACAAATTGTGAAAGGTTCTCCAGTGTCAGTTTCAAATATCGGTTCTCTTCGTTTCGAACCTGCATCATTGCCGTCAGACGGTTATTTTGGGATTTGCGAATCAATCTTCCACCTCCCTTTTGACGAGGCTGTTCAAACCCTCATCCAATGCTGGTAATTCCAAAACGTGAGCAATTGCGTCATAATCGTAGACGGCAGCTTTAAGAAAATAGTGAATGGCTTCATGCCGATCTCCGTTTATCGATCGCACGGTGCCCTTGAGCAGAAAGTAATCCTGGCGGTCACGGACGGAAACAAGATCGGACGGCTGAATCAACTGAAGTGATTTTTCCAGTTGTCCCATATGCAGATAGATCTGAATCAGCATGCGCCGCCCATCATCTGAAGTTATCGTACTTAAAGCCGATGCTGCCGATCGATAATCTTCATTTAACCGAAAGAGTTCAGCCTGCACCAAGCCTGATTTTCCTTGCCGCAATAGGGACAGCAGGGAATTGTACGTTTGTTTTTCCTTTGGCAAAAGGGCGGTAATTCCATAGGTGTTGACCGCACGGTCCAGATCTCCGGCTTGTGCTTCAATAGCCGACAGGAAACGATAATGAGTTGTCAGGCAGTCTGTGTTCCCCGCAAGCAGGGACTGTTCAAAGGATTGAAGCAAAGAGTCACGGGCTGCTTTTTCCCCTAAAAGATACTGATAGACGGAAAGCAAAAATCGCACGGTTGCTTGCATGTTCACTTGATCCACAAGGCTACGGTAGTATTGTTTGCGTAATTTCCATTGTTTTCTAACCAAATCTTTCACAGAACGGTTTTGTAACACTCTTTCCATTGCGTCATGAAAGAACATCTCATAATCGCGCAGAAACAATATTCCATCCTTTATTTGGAAAATATCAAACGGTTTTCGTTCTTCACTCATCAGTAAAATGACTGAATCACGGCGAAAACATTGTTCCAAATAGATTCTTTCGGATGACGTGCAAACAAGGACCGACTTGGCTCCTAAAAAGTTCCAAAGCTTCTCCCATATCACCGGATCGGAATCTTGCGGACACGGTTCGATGAATGAAACGATCGACTTGGGAGCAAACCGGTTAACGGTTCGTATCCAGAACGGATGAAAGACCAGCGCCACCGTCTCATGCGGGACGAGGGAATCAAGGATTGAAGGCGAAAGATCCGGAATCAAAAACAAGTTTTCGCAGTCTGGCAGTAATTGTAACAGTCTGTTGTACGGAAAGACCTGTGGGGCAGTTCCGAAGCAAACATAGTTCATGATTTCACCCTTCGTTTCACCGTTTTCTCGGTGATTTTCACAACCTCGATCGAATCTGTTTCGTTACATATCAGTTTGAGGTTTTTGTCTTGTGAAAACCGAATATCAAGATCAACCGGTTTTATTGCCGGATGAAGGTGCATGACAAATGAAAGGGGAATTTCATTGTCCGCATCTGTATTTGCAATCCCAATACTTGCGCGTTTCCGGTGGATTAAATCCAGCAAACGGCTGATATGATCTTTTTCATAGGCATATCCTGTCTCCAAATATGCGATGTATTGTCCTTGTGCAAGACGCCAGATGCTTTCAAGCAGTTTATTGATCTGTATTTGTCCATCGATCCAAATTCCCGCAGCGGGTTTGCGAATCGATCTTGGCAGATGAGGAGGCAAACCTTGGCGAATCAAAAGAATCTCAATGTTTGGGTAGGTCTGTTGTTCAACGCTGGTCAACGCATCGTGCAGAGACCGTAGCGAGGATTCGAAAGACATGACAACCACCGAAACGAGGGGAGGTGAGAGCGCTTCGGCCGTCAGAGGAATAAGCGAAGGATGTATCGTTTTGCCGGTTGCCGTATAGGGATCGGCCGTATCTTCCAGTTCCCATTTTTTGCGAAATGGAATCCATATACTCTTCTCATCTTCCGCATCAGCAGAAACCGGCTGCAGTTCATAAACAACACTGTCTTTCGATAAGGCAAACAGGTGACCTTTTGTTTTGACGCGCAAACACCAATCAAGAATGCGTGCTTCATGGCTTTGCAGGGAATAATCAAGCCCTCCGACTTCGTCCAACAAAGCTGTGCGGCAAACGAAACATCTGCCGCGAAGAATTGAAACAGGTTCCCAGATTCCACCGTTCTGCTTGGCGATTTCCCCCGATAAAGCAAACAGTTCGTCCAAAGTGGAGCAAAAAGCGGAATCATGTTCCATGTTGGCGGAAGGACTTACAATCCCTACTTTGGCATCATCATAAAAAGTCCAAAGCAATCGTGTTAACCAGTCTGGCGTGACAATGATGCCATCGTCCAACAAAATGAAATAATTTGTATCCACTTGTGACAAGGCTAAATTGAAGCGGTCTATGCCGGCGAATTGCGGATCATAGGAATTGTCCGGAATGACCTGCACCTGTATACGCTCTCGTGTGCATGTTTCCAAGGTTTCCAAACAAAAAGACGTCCAGTCAGATCGAGTACTGAGGAGAATGACAGTAACGGTCTCGTCTGTCGGTAAAGGCAGGACACCTTCAGCAAGTAATCGCATCGAACGGGCTGCTAAACGTTCCAAACGGGTCACGAAGAAAATCCCCCCAACGACTCCTGAAATTCATAATTCACCCCCCGTTCTTTTTATTTATGCAACCATTGCCGATTTTGCGAAAGAGTGGAAAACGATCCAGGCAATTTTCCAATCTTCTTCCCTGAAGGAACCTCGCTTCGATAAAAAGTTTCGCCAAGCCCGGTTTTCAGCGGGAGCGGTAGGAAGGGAATGCAATTTGGATGGTTTTCAACATGATTCAAATGGATTCATTCGGTGTACACTAACTAATGGCCGCCGCAACAAAGGAGGGACTCAGCCACAAAGGGGGATTCACCATTTCGGGAGAAAAAGAAAAAGCGGGAAGGCGATCAAGCGGCTGCGCGATGCGGGGGCCGCTCCCGATCTTCCCTATGCGGTGGTATGATCTTGGGAGATAAAACATCCTGTTTGAAGGAGCGGATAGACGGATGACGGAAGAGTGTCGTGTTGCAAGGGATTCGTTGGGGGAGATATGGGTTCCGGCAAGCGCGTATTACGGGGCGCAAACGGAAAGGGCAAGGCATAATTTTCCCATTTCAGGGCTTCGTTTGCAACCGGGATTCATACGTGCGCAAGGCATCATCAAACGGGCTGCGGCCATTGCGAATCGGGATGTGGGCGCCCTTGCCCCCTCGCTTGCGGCTGCGATTATCGCGGCGGCGGAAGAAGTGATCGACGGGAAATTCAATGCACACTTTGTGGTGGACGTGTACCAGGCGGGTGCCGGCACCTCGCAAAACATGAACGCCAACGAAGTGATTGCCAACCGGGCGTGCGAACTGCTGGGCGGCCAGCGGGGGGACACCTCTCTCGTGCATCCCAACGACCATGTCAACATGGCACAATCAACCAACGACACGATCCATGCCGCCATGAACATTGCCGCGATGGAGGCGATCAGCCGCGATCTGCTGCCCAACGTTCTTCATCTGGAAGAAGAATTGTTCAAAAAAGCCAAACAATGGGATCCCATTTTGAAAGCGGGGCGCACCCACCTGCAGGACGCGGTTCCGATGCGCCTTGGCCAGGAATTTGGCGGCTATGCCAACGCGGTCAAGATGCGACGGGAGATGTTAATGCAGGTAAGCGATCGGTTGTTGATCATCGGGCTGGGCGGTAACGCGGTCGGAACGGGAATCAACTCCCACCCCGATTTTTCGGAAAAAGCGATCGCGGAGGTTGCGAGGTTCACGGGGTTGCCATTCCGGAAACCGGACAATTATTTCACCTTCGTGCAAAATCCGGACGCCGCCGTCGAAGTGAGCGGTCAGCTTCGCGCGCTGGCAACCACCCTCATGAAGATTGCAAACGACATCCGCCTGCTGTCTTCCGGCCCGAGGACCGGATTGGCGGAGATCCGGCTGCCCGCCGTGCAGCCCGGATCTTCCATAATGCCGGGCAAGGTGAATCCCGTCATCGCCGAAATGATGAACATGATTTGTTATCAGGTGTTCGGATGCGACGTAACGGTGGTGTCCGCCGGGTCCGCGTCGCAGTTGGAGCTGAATGTGATGATGCCGGTGATGGCCTTTAATTTGCTGCAAGCGATTCACATTTTGGCGACGGGAGTTCGCGTTTTTACGGACCGATGCATCGTCGGCATGGAAGCCAACGAAGAACGCTGCATGAATTACGTGGAGCTGAGCACGTCGGTGGCAACCGCTTTAAATCCGGTCATCGGCTATGACCGGGCGGCGGAAATCGCGAAAAAAGCTTATGCCGAGAGCAAGCCCGTCAGAGAGGTGGCCCGCGCCGAGGGTCTGACGGAAGAACAATTGGCAACGTATCTGAATTTGCGGGCGATGACCGGCAAATAGCAGCTTTGCCGGCTGCCGTTTCCGGCAGGCGCCCATTTTTGCTGGGGCAAGCGCCCTTCCCTGGGTTATCGCATAGTCTGGAATGTGCCTGCAATCCGGGCGATAATCCATCTTAATCCATAGAAGGGAGTTTGCCGCATGAGTGAAGAACAACGTTTTATGACGCCGGGGGAAGCCCCGGAAGAAATCGAAGAAGAGCCGGAAGACGGCGAAATGGCTCAGCTGCCTGGGGCCATTCAGCCGGGCTATCCCGGAGAGCAGCCAGGCGCGGTACCGGACATGGCGCCGACATCCGCCGATCAATGGCAGAACGTTCCGTACGCGCCGCCGTTCCATCTTCCTCCGGGAACGATTTACCCCCAATTGTATCAGATTCCGTGGGGGTATTTTCCGGGATTTCCGTATCGGCTGGAGGAAGCCGGCAAGGAAGAAGCGACGGACGGGGCTTACACCCGCCAGCCGTTCCCGTTTTTCGGAATCTCTCCGTTCGGTCCTTCATTGGGATTGGGATTCGGTTTCCCCTTTTTTCCGAGGCCTTTTTTTCCCGGGCCCTTCTTCCCGAGGCCCTTTTTCCCCGGACCATTCTTTCCAAGGCCTTTCTGGTGGTAAAAAAGATGCAGGCTTCCAATGTTTGGAGGCCTTTTCATCCGCAAACCACCGGACAAGCCGCTTGGGTTTTTCGCATAAAATTCAAAAAAATTGCCTGGATATTTTTCAGATAATTTGTATAATAGTGAATGAACACATCAGGGAGGGACCAGAACATGCAAAATGGAGAGCTTTGTGCGCTTTGTCAACAAACGACGGACATAGATAAAGAGACTCCGGCTTACATGAGGGAACGCTTTATCGACGGTGCAGGTCAGCTTTGCGAGGACTGTTACGAGGAAATCGCCCAAAACAAGGAGTGGCATAATCTGCTGTAAAGCTTGAGCAAACGGCTCAAGCTTTTTCCATGACAAAGCTGTAGGTTTCTTGCAATCCCTCGATTACATTGTATCTGGGTTTCCAGCCGAGCGAACGGTAGGCTTTCCGGTTGTCCAGACAACTGTGCCGAATATCCCCCGGTCGTTCAGGTCCGTGCTCAACGGAAATTCTAGAACCGTGTATCCTCTCCAGATATTCGACCAATTGGTTTACCGACGTTGAAGCGGCGGTTCCAATCTGTATAATCTCCTGATGCCCCTGTTGCACCGCGGCAAGATTCGCTGTGACCACATCTTTTACATAGACGAAGTCGCGCGTTTGTTCCCCATCCCCGTGGATGACGAGCGGCTGGCCTTTTTTGATCCGGTCCAGGAAAATCGCCACCACTCCTCCTTCTCCTTTTGCGGTTTGTCTGGGACCATAGACGTTTGCGTATCGTAAAATCGTGTAAGGAATTTCGTAGATCCTGTGAAACAAGCGGATAAACGATTCGGGTGCCAATTTCGAGACTCCGTAAAAAGAGATTGGCTGGGTCGTATGTTCTTCCGTAATCAGGTTCGTCTCCAAATCCCCGTAAACCGCACAGGATGACGCGTAAACGAATTTTTTTACGGAAGCTTGGCAACTGGCTTCAAGCACGTTGATCGTCCCCACGATATTCACGTTTGCGTCGTATTCCGGTTCGCGTATGGAACGTTGCACATCCACTTGTGCCGCCTGATGGAAAACGACGTCAGGCTGTTCGCGTACGATAAGATCTTTGGCTTCTTTGCTGCGAACATCCAATACGTGCAGGGTAGCCTTGGGATGTACATATTCCCGTTGACCGGTCGAGAGATTATCCACAACATGCACCGTAGCGCCCGTTGAGACAAGGGCGTCAACGAGGTGCGATCCGATAAATCCCGCCCCTCCCGTTACAATCGCTTTCATGTCTCCACCCCCAAGCTCTTATGTGATGGTTTCGTTTTCCCGATACCACTCGATGGTTCTGCGCAATCCTTCTGCGAGCGGGACGGTCGGTTTATATCCCAGCATTGACTTCGAACGTGAAAGATCGGGAATGCGTGCCGCCATATCTTCGTAACCGGGCCCGTATGCTTCTTCATACGGAACCCGTACAATTGGCGATGAAGACCCTGCAAGCCTGCGAATCGTGACTGCCAAATCTTGTATCGCAATCGGCTGGTCCGAACCGATATTGAAAGCGAGCCCGTTCGCCCGCGGACCGAGTGCGGCCATCGTTCCGGACACCGTATCCTGGATAAACGTGAAACAGCGGGACTGTGTGCCGTCACCGTATACTTCAATCGGCTCATTGTTGAGTGCGGCTTTGATAAAGCGCGGAACCACACCGCCATACTGGGAAGACGTCTGTCGCGGTCCGTAGGCGTTGAAATAGCGGACGATCGTCACCGGCAATCCTTTCGCCGCATAGGCAAAGCCCAGATGCTCGTCGATCGCTTTGGCGGTGGAGTAACACCAGCGATGAATCGACGGCGCTCCCAATACACGGTCCGAATCTTCTTTAAAAGGGAGGGTCTGGTTTTTTCCGTAGATTTCCGATGTCGACGCAAGGATCACTTTGACGTTTTTTTTATAGGCGGCTTCCAGCACATTTCGGGTCCCGTCAATATTGATTTCAATGACTTTTAACGGATTCTCCACCGTATTTTTGACGCCGAGAACCGCAGCCAGATGGAAAACCGCATCGCAATTTTCGACGAGTTTTCGCACAATTTCCCGGTTGGTTACGGAGTCGTGGACAAACGTGTGCTTTCGAGTTGACATGGCTCTCTTCAAAAATTCGGGATGCCCGGTTGACAGGTCATCAAGCGTCCAAACCTGATGGCCGATTTGCAACAGGCGTTCCACAAGATGCGAACCGATAAAACCGGCCCCGCCGGTAACAAGAATTTTCATCCCTATCCTCCCTTGTCACAGCAAAACCACATTGCCGTTATTTTTAAAATGACCTGTTGCATTGCGTGTGTCGATCACCAAGGGCGAAAAATTTACGATCGCTTCATACGGAATGCGGGTGTGGTCGGTTAAAATCAAGGTACAGTCGTGTTGTTTCACATATCGTTGCGTGAGCGGGATTCTCTTTAAGCGCACGCCTTTTACCGCAAGCTCTTCAATATAGGGATCGTAGAAGTTGACTTTGGCTCCCAGATCGAGAAGTCCCTCGATGATTTTGAGCGCCCTTGACTCCCGCAGATCATTCACATCTTTTTTGTACGTGACTCCGATGACGAGAATCCTGCTGTCCTTTAAGGGTTTTTTGCCGGAAAGATGTCTCTGGACTTTATGAATGACAAACTCCGGCATTTGCTCATTGATCCTGTGTGCCAAGCCGATAAACTGCAAGTCGAAGTTGTAGCGCTTGGCCTTCCATAAAAGGTACAGAGGATCCACAGGGATGCAGTGCCCCCCGACGCCAGGGCCTGGATAATAGGGTGTGAAACCGTACGGTTTGCTGCTTGCGGCAGCAATTGCTTCCCAGAGATCAATCTTCATCTCATCGCACAACATCGCCAATTCGTTCATGAATGAAATATTGACAAACCGTTGGCAGTTCTCCAGGAGTTTTGTCATTTCCGCAACTTTTGCGGAAGAAACGGCAACCACCCGGTCAAAAATTGATTCGTAGACTCTCTTCCCGAATTCCGTGCAAGCCGGCGTTATCCCGCCGACAACTTTCGGAATTTCTTGCAAAGAAAACCGATGCTGTCCGGGGTCGATCCGCTCCGGCGAATAGACAAGCGCCACATCCGTTCCGACTTTCAGTCCGCGCGATTCAATCAGCGGCAAAAGTTCTTCCTCCGTGGTTCCGGGATACGTGGAACTCTCCAGGCTGACCAATTGACCCGGTTGCAGGTAAGGCAACACGCTTTGCATGGCTTCCCGGACAAAGCTCAAATCGGGTTTTGCCTGACCGTCCAACGGGGTCGGCACGCATACAATCACTGCTTCCACGTTTGCAATTGCGTCATAGGAACTGCCGACACGGAAACATCCTTTGGCAAACATACTTCTTATGTCAGCATCCGTAAAGTCCGCCAGATAACTTTGGCGCTTTGCGAGTCGATGGATTTTGGCGGGATCCAGGTCGATGCCGTAAACCGTATGACCTTTTTCGAGAAACAAACGAGCAAGCGGAAGGCCTACATATCCTAACCCGATGATCCCGACCGTATAAACTTTCGCCATTTCCCACTCTCCCTTCTTTTGGTTGAAAATATTAAGATACCCTATCCTACGTGGATAACTTCACAATGGTAATAGATTCCTATCCATGATTGGAAAAAATAGACACTTAATCCATATGAAATCTAGTCAAGTATAACTTTCAAAAGATAATTTCCGGTCATAGGATATAGCGACATCGGGCCAGAAAGGATGGGATAAATGAGAATTTTATTGGCCACGTATTGGTATCTGCCGCATGTGGGGGGAGTCTCAACCTATGTTTATGAGTTGAAACGGGAACTGGAGAAAATGGGGCATGATGTTGATATCTTTGCCCATCATCCGGATATGCAAAAATACTATATGCCAAATAATGGACGTTATCTGGATAAACCCAAAATCAAAGACCTGATTTATGAAAAAGTTCTTGGATTTTATAACCAGAGACTTCCGCAAGTCGACCCTTGGATTCGTTGGAGGGAAATTGAACGCTACAGTTTCGAAGCGGCATCGACCGTTTTTGGATTAACGAAATACGATTTGATCCATACCCAGGATATTGTTTCTACGCGAGCGCTTTGGCGTGTCAAAGCCAAACGCACCCCCCTCATTGCAACCATTCACGGATGTCTTGCCACCGAATTCCTTTACTCGGGAGAAGTAAAAGACAGGGAGAGCCTTCCTTGGCATTATGCTGCTGCCGAGGAATATTACGGAGCCATATCCAGTGACAGCACAATCGTGCCCACCCAATGGCTGAAGAATTTGTTGGTAAACGATTTTAAGGTTCCCGAGTCCCGATTGACCGTTGTTCCTTACGGAATGGACATTCCATCTTTTATGAAAAAAATGGACGGGAGATCCGGGTTCGCACGTCCCAGGAATAAAAAAATTCTTGCCTGCCCTGCCAGACTCGTTCCGGTTAAAGGTCATGAACATTTGTTGAACGCGCTTGGGAAGCTGAAACAAGAGCGAAGCGACTGGGTTTGCTGGCTTATTGGGGACGGTGAGCTAAGGGAGAAGTTGGAAGAAAAAAGCAGAAGTTTAAATTTGGAAGGAAATGTTGCCTTCTTGGGAAATCGGGATGACGTTCCTGCCTTGCTAAAGCAGGCGGATATATTCGTTCTTCCCAGTCTGCAGGACAATTTGCCTTTCTCGGTTATGGAAGCCCAAGTGGCCGGTAAGGCAGTAATTGTCTCAAACGCGGGTGGCATTCCGGAAATGGTTGAACACGGGAAGACCGGCTTCATATTCCCTGCCGGTGACAGCGAGTCTCTGTACGGCACCTTAAAAACAGTGATGGAAGATGATTCTTTGCGGGCCCGTTTGGCTGAAAACGCAAAAGAATGGGGAATGCTTCAATGGTCCATAGATACGATGATGGATCGGACATTAGCGGTGTATGAAAAGGTAATTGCGACACAAAGCGGAGGAGGGAGCAAACTTGTTCGCCAAAGACGAACAAATTAAAAAGATGAAGAAGAAAAAAATGCAACCGAAGCGCCGCGAAAAGCGGGAAGACAAGCGGAAGCAGAAAAAACGGCCGCGTCCCAAAAAACGCAATTTCCAAAGAAGGGAAGAAGAACGGAACAAGCAGGAAAAAGGCCGGAAAAAAAGGGAAAAAGACAGGAAAAAGAAAAGTGTGCCCAAAGACAAGAAACACCACAAGGAAGGAAAAGCCGTCGACTTCGTTTATGCAAAACCGTATCGGTTGAAAAAACGGGAAGAGAAAAAAGACGACCTGAAAAGCCATGAGAAGAACGGGATTGACCATGCAGAAGACGATCAAATCGAGCAACAAAACCCCGAGGAGAACCTCGAATCTGCTGTTCCACTGAACAAGAACTGGAACTCGTTGAGTACGGGCACAAATTTGTATGATTCAATTTTTGGCTTTCATGTCGAAACTCCTCATGTTTGGGTTGACCCCACTGTGTGGAACATCGTTTATGCGGCCGTACCGGCAGAGTACACCATTCCAGACCCTGCGTTTATTCAGGAATTGACACAACGAGTGGCTTGGAACCTGGTACAGGAAACCCTTCCGGCGGACAATCCTGCAACCTTCAATTCGTTTATCGAAGCGCTTACCAGCCCCCTGGAACAATCAGGCTCAGAGGAGCCGGCGCCGGACGCTCAGCCATTCGCAGAGTGAGAAACTACCGTTTGAATCCTTCGTTTCGCCTGTGCATTTCCCTTTTTGATGAAATGCATGGGCTTTTTTTCTGCGCAAAGTCTTGGTTCACTGCCTGGCTTTCAAGACCTCTTCCTTGGCGTGCAGGTGCAAGGGCGATTTGCTTACGGGGACGAAAGACTGATCCCTTTTTTGGTTTTGGGATAGCCTCTGGTCACGATTCGGTTTCGGGTATTGTTATGTTTTTCCCATGTATACCAGTGGAATTTGGTTGAAATAAGGACAAACGTTTGGTCCAACCGTCACTGAACATGCGTACTTATGCAGTATCGAAAGGAAATCCACAAATGAGAGGGGACAGATGCTAGTGGAAAAGGAAATTGTCCTGCCACAGTCTCTTATTGGAAAAGTTGTCCGTATTAATAAAGGTGGACCGGAATCCAGAAAAGGCAAGTTGTTGGCTGTCCAGTCAGATTATCTGGTCGTGCAGACCCATTCTGGCGGAAATGACGACGGGGGCGACGGCAATCAGATTGTGTACTATAAAATCCATCACATTAAGAGTCTGGTGGAAGATTCTACCGATATTACCGGACTTACACTTGCGTCAGATGAGAAGACTCCCGATTTTATCGAAGCAAATGATTTTAATCGCTTGCTGGAGAACTTGACCGGCCAGTGGATCCGTATTGACCGGGGCGGTCCGGAATCGAGATGCGGCTGGTTATTGGATGTAAAACCGGATCATCTTGTGCTGCAAACCGAAGAAGAAGGAGTCCTGTATTACACGGTTCACCACATTAAGAGCGTCAGCCAGGAGATACCTGTCAGAAGCGACAAGTCCGGAAATCGTTTTCATGCCGAAAATTCCCTCACATATATAGAAGCCGATGACTTTAGGGATTTGCTGGATGGCATGAAATACTATTGGGTAAAAATCAACCGCGGCGGGCCCGAAAGTATTCAGGGGATTCTTGTGAACGGCGAGGATGACCATCTTATATTAGTTACGAACAAGGAAGTTCATCGAATCTCGACATTCCACATCCGGAACATCAGTATTGACGGCCAATCCAAGAGTTACGGAAATTCCGGAGGCGATGGCTCGCTGCAGGATGCGGAAGCCAAGAGCGCTGGTGAACAAAAAGAAGACAAAAATGGCCGCAAAAATGATCATGCCAAGAAGAGTGAAGATTTGAAGAAAGGAGGTAAGAAAAAAGGCAAAAAGAAAAAATAGCCGCTTTCGCGAAAAGCGTGCTTCCCCGCAATAAACCGGCTAAAAAGGGCCTGCTTGACAAAAAGGGGGGAGGAGGAAACAGTGTTCATCGCGGTTTTTCTTGTACTGGCCGGCTGCTTATTTCATTCTCTAGTGAAACCGCCCAGTATTCCCCAAGCCGCTGCCAAGATCGATTCAACCGTGCCGCTTGAAGTTGATTTCCCTGTCTCATACGGCAACGGGGCGAACTCAAATGCTTGATATTACAGCCGTATATACGATCGTTATATTTGCTTTTACGGTCCTGTTTATACTGTGGAGGCCGCATGGGATCAATGAGTCGATTCCTGCAGCGGTGGGGGCGACATTGGTCTTTGCGTTGGGAGCGGTTCCTTTCTCTGATATATTTGGAATATTCGGCATTGTAAACGGGGCGTCGATCACGATTCTCTCGACGATCATCATGTCGATTGTGCTGGAGAGTATCGGTTTCTTTCGCTGGGTGGCTTTCAATCTGGTGAATAGAGCAAAGGGATCGGGGATTGCACTTTATTGGAACGTCAAATTGCTGTGTTTTTTAATGACAATGTTTTTTAATAATGATGGTAGCATACTGATCACCACTCCCATTATCATTCAAACAGTTTCGATTCTAAAGCTGAAACGGAAGCAGATGATGCCGTATTTGTTTTCCGGTGCACTGGTTGCTACCGCAGCCAGTGCGCCGATCGGCGTCAGCAACTTGGCGAATCTGATCGCCCTGAAAATTGTCGGTTTGGATTTAAACACCTATGCAGCCATGATGTTTGTTCCCTCCATGATTGGGATTTCTACGATCGCATTGCTTCTTTTTCTGTATTTCAGAAAAGATATTCCGAGAAAGATCCCCGTTTTTCAAGGAACGGACTTCCCTTTATCCGACAAGGATGGTTGGCGTTGGCAAGACCATTTGCGAAGGCACCCATTATCCGCTCCTCTGAGCAAGGAAACCCGGGATTCGGATTCATCCGTCGATTGGTGGATGTTCCGTGTCTGCCTTGCGATCGTCATACTGGTCAGAGCCGGTTTCTTTGTCTTTTCAAACTTTGGAATTTCCATTGAATGGATTGCCATCGTCGGTGCCTGTATGATGATTGCGGTCAGGTGGCAACGGAAAGGAACCGGAATTTCCGATGTAATTCGGGATACCCCTTGGCATATTCTTGTGTTTGCCTTTGGCATGTATGTAATTGTTTATGGACTTCGAAACGCGGGTTTAACCTTCATTCTTGTCGAACACTTCAGGGAGCTTGTCGCAATGAACCATCTGAATGCCAGTTTAATCATCGGGGTATTCCTTACTGTCCTGTCGAATGTATGCAACAATTTGCCTGCAGTTATGATCGGCACCCTCGCCCTGACGGAAATGGGGCTCGACTTGCATACCCTTCAGGTGGCGTACCTTGCCAACATTATCGGAAGCGACATCGGTGCGCTTATGACCCCAATGGGAACATTGGCAACATTGTTATGGATGTTCATTTTGAGGAAAAACAAAATACCTGTCAGCTGGCATGAATATCTTAAAATTGCGGTGATGATCATTCCGATCGGCTTGCTTATCAGTTTATTAAGTCTTTATTTTTGGACAGAGTGGCTATTTTATTGAAAGAAGGAGTTGTAATGAGCTATCAGGATTTTATTGGGAAAAAAGTGGATTTGGAGATTTCGGGAAAAATAAAATGGACGGGGCTTCTGGTCGACTCCGGATTGGATATTTTGGTTATTCACGATGGACGGCAGTTTGTGTATATCCCTTTTTCCCACATCCAGCATTGTAAGCCAAATAACTCAGGTGATTCTGAAATCCAAAATCCCTCCGGTTCCACTATTGACAATGACATAGATCCAATCTCATACAGAAAAATACTAAACAATGCGAAGGGGATTTTTTTGGAGATTTATGTAACCGGGAAACAACCCATCTATGGGTATCTGACCAATATCTTAAGCAATTACTTTGTGTTTTACTCTCCGGTTTTCAAAACGATGTTCATTCCACTTACCCACCTGAAATGGTTAATTCCAAAAGACCGCCATGCAATGCCCTACTTGCTTAAGAAGCATCAGGTTCCTGCCAATCCCCCACATTTGACTCTGGCCCGAACTTTCCGTGAACAATTGCAAAAGCTGGAAGGAACCATGGTGATTTTTGATTTGGGCGAAGAACCGGACAAAGTGGGAATGCTGCAAAAGATACAAAACAATGTTCTTGAACTGGTCATGGCGGACGGCGAAAAAATCTATTGGAATCTTCAACATCTCAAGACGGTTCATTTGCCTTGACAGTTTCATGTAAATGGGGGAGGAACCAAGCTTCCTAACCCATTTGTGTTTTGCAGACGTATGCATACGGAAGCTGTCCATACCGCTTCCGGGATTCAGCATAGCATGGGAGCAGAATGAGAGGAAGTGGGATCGATTGTTGAAAAATCAACGGAGAACCGTCATTTCCATACTTGGCAGCGGCGGTGGAGCGGCCAGGGCAGTTCTCGCCATATTAAACCAATCGGCAATGGACGGAAACGACCCGATCCATTCTTATATCCGGAATTGTGAAATTCATCTGGTCGATCGAAACCAAAAAGAGCGGGAATTTTTTAAGAATCTCTGCCCCAATTTGGAAAATAAATTGGTCTTGCATCAGTTTGACCTTAATGACACAAACCGATTTAAGAAACATCTTGCCAGCACAAAGACTGCTCTTGTGATTGACGTTTCGTGGGCGGATACAGTCAAGATGCTCGAAAGTTGTAATGATTTGGGGGTCCTCTATGCCAACTCCGCTTTGGAAAGCACCGAGGTGGATCAGAATGAGGATCTCGAGGGATTCACGCTAATCGAACGGTATCGAAGATTCGAGGCGAAAAGGAAGAGTTTTTCGAAAACCTCGGCGATTGTGTGTTCAGGGATGAACCCCGGTGTTGTCCAATGGATGGCGCTCGAACTGATGAAAAAATTGCCGCGGAAAAAACCGAAAGGCTGCTATATTGTGGAGCTTGACGATTCGTTTTATGCCGACAAGTCAGTGGCGCGAACGGATACGATCTACGTGTCCTGGTCGGTGGAATGTTTTCTTGACGAGGCGATTTTAAGTTATCCCATGTTTGTCAAACATCGCGTTCCGCACTTTTTGTATAACCGTGTGTATGAACTGGAGTTTAAAGTAACCTTGGGCGATAAAGAATTTTACGGCTGTTTAATGCCCCATGAAGAAACGCTCACATTGGGAAAATTGTATGATATGGAAGTTGGGTTTATCTACAAAGTCAACGACCATACAACAAAATTGTTGCGGGAGAATCTGCAAAATGCGGATGATTTATGGAATTGGAAGCATAAAGTCCTTGACCCCAACGACGCGAAATTAACAGGAAAAGATTTGGTGGGCGTGCTCCTGGTTTATGAGGACAAGGAACTTTTTTTGTACAATGAGATGAGCAATGCAAGTGTATCTGCTAAATATAAAACAAATGCGACATATTTCCAAGTGGCTTGCGGAATCTACGCAGCCGTCTCAAGTTTGCTGTTGGACGGTCTCCCCCGCGGAGTCTATTATGTCGATAAACTGTTGCGTGAAACAAAAAGCAAATACGGAGAATATTTGACTTACCATATGGGACAGTTTGTTTACGGCCAAAATAAAAGGTCTGACGGGCCGCTTCACAAAAGAATGAGGCAATTCAAAGACAAGCAGACAAAATGATTCCGGCAATTGGGAACGCCCGACGGCAGGGCGTTTTGCATTTTGGGAAAACAAACGGAAAAAGAACCATACAGACAAATTCCTCCATATGGTTCCTCCCGATACGTTTGTTTCCGGATGAGATGGTGATTCACATCAATTCGGTTCCGGGTCCCGTGCCGGGGGCTGTACCCGGCCCGGTATAGGGAGCGGTTCCGATTCCGGTCCCAGGCCCTGTCCCGGGTCCTGTAAACGGACCGCTACCGGCTCCGTTGGCGGGCGCGTCTGCGGAATAATCGAATGTGGCCGGGGTTTTGTTCTCGGATTTATTCGATTGTGCCCGCTTATTTATTTCGACTTTTTTTATTTTTGGCATTTGTCGCTCCTCCCATCCGTGTTGAAGATGTTGTACACTAACAATTTATTCTGAAAAAACGCAAAAGAGTTCGGACGTTTTGGGGAAGTGATTTACCCAAATTTCGCTTTTTCCTGCCTTGTGGATTTGGACATAAGCGATGCATAGACTGTCGTGGCGGTGAGATGGGGGAGCCAAAATTTTTGTCAAGGAGGAGAACGGCTGTGTCAAAAATCAAGGTGGCTGTTGTAGGAGTGGGGAATTGCGCCTCTTCCCTGATTCAGGGTCTTCACTATTATAAATCTTGCGGCAAAGAGGAAGCGGTCGGTTTGATGCATCCCGAAATCGGCGGGTATGTCCCTGAAGATATTGAAGTGGTAGCCGCGTTTGATATCGATGTCCGCAAAGTCGGCAAACCCCTGCATGAAGCGATTTTCGCGCCGCCCAACTGCACACGGGTCTTTGTTGAACAAATGAAAGAGTCAGCCGTGATTGTAAAAAAGGGGCGGCTCTGCGACGGCGTTTCGGGCCATATGGAAACCTATCCGATGGACAGGCGCTTTCTCGTCTCGGAGGAACCTGAGTGTGACGTTGTGGCCGAGTTAAGACGAAGCGGAGCGGAAATGATGCTGAATTATCTGCCGGTTGGAAGCGTACGGGCCACGGCGTTTTACGCCCAGTGTGCGTTGCAGGCGGGCGTTGCTTTTATCAATTGCATCCCTGTTTTTATCGGTTCCGATCCGCAATGGGTTTCCCGGTTTGAAGCCGCGGGACTGCCGATCATCGGGGATGATGTCAAAGCCCAGATCGGGGCGACAATCCTTCACAGGGTTTTGACCCGGCTGTGTGAAGAACGGGGTGTGCGCATCGACCGCACGTACCAATTAAACATAGGGGGAAATACGGATTTTCTAAACATGTTGAATCGTGAACGGCTGTCGATGAAAAAAGCGTCGAAAACGGAAGCGGTTCAATCCCAACTGGATACGCCCCTCCCGGAAGAAAACATCCATATTGGTCCGAGTGACTATGTTCCCTGGCTAAACGACAACAAAATTTGCTATATCCGGGTGGAGGGAACGCAATTTGGCGGGGTTCGAGTCGAACTTGACGTCAAACTGTCCGTGGAGGATTCCCCCAACAGCGCCGGTGTGGTGATGGACGTCATACGCTGCTGCAAGCTAGCGCTTGACAGAGGGGTGGCGGGCGCCTTGCCTTCGGTGGCAGCCTATACCATGAAACACCCTTATATTCAACTTACGGATGAGGAAGCCCGAATTCGGATGGAGCAATTCATTAAAGGAAAAATTCAGAGATGACAACAGAAGGTCAAACGCCGTTTCCGTTTGCCGCGGAATTTAATATCTTGGTAAATAAATCGGTCGGGAAAAATGGGGGAAGCAGTCAGGAGGTAGTTGGGGTGTTAAAAGCGGTTGTCATGGCCGGCGGCAACGGGACCAGGCTTTGGCCGAAAAGCAAACCGGATTTGCCCAAGCAATTTATCCCGTTTTTAGGCAGACAGTCCATGTTCCAAAAAACGATATGCCGGTTGGCCTCTTTTCTGCCGTTTGAAGATATTTATGTGGTTACGGTGGAAAAGTACGTGCCGTATGTACAGGAACAGGCGGAGCTGCCTGCCGGAAATATTATCGTCGAGCCTGAGTCGAAGGATACCGCGGCTTGTATCGGACTGGCCGCGGCCCGATTTTTGCAAAACGGTCAAGATCCTGTTTTGATTACAATTCCCTCCGACCATTATATCGATGGCGAGGATGCTTTTCGCGACGCTTTGTTGACAGCCTATCACCAGGCGGAACAATTTCCGTGCGTCGTTACCGTGGGGATCCAACCGAGCAGACCCGAAACCGCATACGGGTACATTAAGGTGAAGGAGCGGGTTCGTAAAAATCTGTTGTCGGTTGAAAGATTTACGGAAAAGCCGGACCTGTCAACGGCAGGACGCTGGACGAACGTTCCGGACTACTACTGGAACAGCGGTATTTTCGTTTGGAAAGCCTCTACCATCGAAACCCTGATCGGGCAGTATATGCCGGTCCTGGCGGACAGTCTGCGGAAAATCCGGGCGGGCCTCGGTACACAGCACGAAAGGAAGACCCTTCGGGAGGAATACGGGAAGTTGGAGAAAATCTCGATTGATTACGGTGTGTTGGAGAAAGCTCCCTGCACGTACCTTGTACCCGGGCACTTTGTGTGGGATGACATGGGCAATTGGTCGGCGTTGGAAAGACTGATCGGGAAAGATCGCGACGGGAATGTGGTGGTTGGCGAACACAAACTCCTGAACACTCACAACTGCATTGTTTACAGCGAAAAAGTTTTCGTCGGAGCGATTGGGATCGAAGACCTGATCATCACCGTGACGGATCAGGCCGTTCTCATTTGTCGCAAGGACAAAGAACAGGAGATCAAAAATCTTGTCTGAAAAACGCCGGCGGCGGATGGAGGCGGGAGGAAAGAGCGTGAGAGGAATTATACTTGCGGGCGGCAAGGGCACCAGGTTGTATCCGCTGACGAAGGTTTGCAATAAACATCTGTTGCCGGTCGGCCCCTTTCCCATGATTTATTTTCCCATTTTAAAGTTGAGGCAAGCCGGTCTCCGGGACATTCTCATTGTTACCGGCAGGGAAGATGTGGGAGAGTTTGCACGGCTGTTGGGAAACGGCAGCGATTTTCAGGTGAGTCTGACCTACCGGGTGCAGGAGAAGCCGGGCGGCATTGCGGAAGCGTTATTCCTGGGGAAGGATTTTGCCGGAACGTCCCCCTGTGTTGTGCTGTTGGGAGACAATCTCTTTGAGGATGATCTGACTCCGTTTGTCGAACAATTTGTCAAAGGGCATGAAAAAGCGAAACTATTCCTGAAAGAGGTGGACGATCCCCGCGGATTTGGCATAGCCGAGCTGCGGGAGCAGCGAATTGTATCCGTTGAAGAAAAGCCCGGCGAACCGAAATCCCGGTATGCGGTAACCGGTATTTACATGTACAGACCGGAGGTGTTTGACATCATCGCGCTGTTGTCTCCCTCATCCAGAGGAGAACTGGAAATAACGGACGTCAATAATCATTTTATCCGGACCGGAGAGCTTTCCTATGACATTTTACAGGGGTGGTGGGAAGATGCGGGAACTTTGCAGTCTTATTACAAAGTGAATCAATTGCACCACTCATTGAATTTTCTTTCCAACTCAAGGATCAGGTCTTGATAAGAAAATTGGGAAAGTGCCCTCCCTCTGGCTCTGTTGCTCATCTCCCGCCATATGGAGGGATTTTTTAAAAGGTGGATGACGGCGTCCGCGAATGATTGATAGAAATTCGGGTCATGGTCAGGCAATGAGTAAATCAACAAACCGGTTTCGCCGTCACAAACAGTGGTGGAGAGGGCGCCTTGGCTTGTGGCGACGGTCGGAGTTCCGGCAGCTTGGCATTCCATAGACGCCAAACAGAACATTTCGTAAGGTCCGTCACACGGATAAATATGAATCACACTGGTTTTTTGTTCCTCGACCAACCGCCGGCGCGAAATTTTTCCCAGATAATTCACCCCTTCCAATCCTTTGAACAAATCGCGGTAGGTTTCGATTCCGGGCGCAAATCCCCAAAGACTGTAATCCATCGTGATAACCAGGGAAGCATCGGGAATTTGCCGTTTGACAAGGGAATAAATGAGAGGGACGTGCTGCAGCCCCCGTTCCGGCGCGGAACAGAAAATCAGCTTGTTTTTTGTCTTGGGAAGGGGTTCTCTGTACTCGTCCGCCTGAATTCCCAGACGAGCTTCATAAATTTTGGTTTCGTCGATATGAAAAATATTGCGCATCATTTTGGTATGAAACGGACTTACGGTCAGGATCTTATCGAGATAGGGCAGATCTTTTTCCACGCTGTTGTCGCCCGGGTCGATGCACCAGTGAATTTTGCAGGAGGCTTTGACGTAGGGGCAAGGGAAAGCGCAGCGATAACTGATAAATACATCCCACCGTTCGTCCGGATGAAAGGAGCGGTAATGGCGGTACCGTACACCATTGTAAACCCCTTCCCGGGACGTGCTGTTGAAGATGGTAACGTCATGGCGTTTTGCAAACTCGCGGGAAATCCGGATGAGGGCTAGTTGGGAACCTCCGACTCCCCTGGTTTCAAGATCGCTGTCATTCCAATCAAATGAAGAATCGTAATAAAATGCGATTTTCATATCGACCACTTTCCCTGAATGATGTTTCTAACATTTTATGTGGGAAGCCAGTACGCTTTGACCTTCCCATCAAGGTGATCACGACATGAAATTGCAAAAGAAGCCTGACCCTCAGCCTTTGGTCAGTGTGATCATACCGACGCTGAACGGTTCGGAATTGGTTGCAGGCTGCATTTCCAGTTTTATTCAAACGGTCCGTCATGTTCCTTGTGAATGGATCGTGGTGGATGACGGAAGCGGACAGGAAGAAAGGGAAAAAATCAGGAATCTCGCTTTCCTGTACGGTTTTAAGCTGATCGAAATGCCGTCGCGCAACAGTTATGCAAAAGCGGTGAATGCGGGGTTGAAGGTTGCGGCGGGAAAATATGTGTTGCTTCTGAACAACGATGTTGTTTTTCAACAGCCGGGTTGGCTGCAGCGCATGCTAAAAACGGCGGAAGCCGCCTGGAATATCGGGATAGTGGGCTGCCGATTGCTTTATCCGGACGGGACGATCCAGCATGCCGGCGGCATTTTGCTGCCGGGGGAACGCTATGAGCACTTATACAGGGGGCAGCAAGGCGATTATCCGAAAGCCCGTCTTATCTACGACGCAACGGCTGTCACCGGCGCCCTGATGCTGATCAAAAGGGAGGTGCTTGCGGATGTCGGTTTTCTGTGTGAAGATTATCTCCTGTCTTATGAGGATGTGGATTTTTGTCTGCGGGCCCGGCAGGCGGGCTGGCGGGTGGTGTATTGCGGAACGGCGGCTGCCGTACATGACGAAGGATCAACCAGGGGGAGACATAGGGAAGACAAGCCGGATGAATGGTATGAAGAGGAGTTGCGGTCGCACGTTACATTTTGGACGCGGTGGAAGAATTATGCGTCGGTCCGTCCGCTGCGGAATCTCGCCCTGATCTTTGTCCTGAGCAAACGATGTTATCTTCCGCCCGCGCAAAAAATCGTAAATCTGATGGCCGGCTTGCGGGAACACGGCTGTCAAATTTACCTGGAAAAGGTGGATGAGCTCAATCCTGCTGTTGTGTCGTTTTTGGAAAATCTGAAAAGCGCCGGGCACGGAGCGATTTTTACCAATGATGAGGAAATCGCTTGGGAACTGACAAAAAATCGGTCGATTTTTCTGCCGGTTATTCGGATTGACGAAAATCGTTGGAAACACCCTCCCGATCCGCAAAATGTCCATACATGGATCAACAGAGCCTCCCAACATGGCGGAAAACCCAAATAATCGCTGTTCCATAACAAATTCCGCCAACTCAGCATAGTGTAAACTTGAACGTTCGGCGAATCGGAGAGAAAGGAGGCTGTCGTTTTTGCCAAACCGTCCTCGGGTCAGTGCCATGTATTATGTAAAAAATGAGGAGGAATTTGCCCCGTATTCGATCCTTTCGATTTATAACGCGGTGGATGAAATCGTGGTCGTTGACAACGGTTCGACGGATCAAACCCGCGAACGGTTGAGCGTATTCGACAAAGTGCGCTGGTTTGAGAACACAACGGAAGATTTTTCGGGATTGGGCAATTTTGCTCTTTCCAGGTGCCAGGGAGACTGGATTTTATATATGGGCGGAGATGAAGTTTTTTATCGGGACATCGAAGAGGTTCTCCCTGTTCTTGTGGAATACGATCGGATTGACGGATACACCTGCCGGTTTTTTAATCTGATGCTGGGTTGGGGCCATATGCAGAATGTGGATGAACACGACAGCCGTTTTCAACGGATCTTTCTCTTTCAAAACCGGCCGGAAGTCCGTTTTGTCAATCCCTTGCACGAATCGTTGACAGGGATAGGTTCCGTCATTGCCGATTCCGGCCTGCATTATGTTCATTACGGGTATGCCAAACCGCTGCCGTTTATCATGGATAAGCTGCAGCAATACGCTCGAAGAATGGGAGAACCCTACTACTACCAGGGCAGAACGGAAAAACACCTGCTGGAGCAGGCGGAAAGAAGGCCTTTTCGCTACAGGCATCCCCAGGTGATCGAAGAATATATCGAACAAAAAGGATACAAAGGGGAGAGAACGAAACCCCCTGTTGACATAAAGAGTTTGAGAAATCGTCTGGATTCGGTTGCCTCCTCCAAAGCTGCGGCATCCGAAGCGAAAGCGGAAAAGCGGGCAAGATCTCTGGAAATCGCATGTCTGCCCAATTGTATCAGTCTCGGTTTTGAACATATGGACATCCGTCCGTTGCCCCATGTGGATATTGTGGGAGACATCCGGAACATTCCGGTGGCGGACAACACGTATGACGAGGTGATTGTGCCCGGCTACCTGATGGAGCATCTGCCCTATCACGATGTCGTCAAGGCTCTCCGGGAATGCTGCAGGATCGTCAAAGAGGGCGGCCACGTGATGGTTCGCGCCTATGACGGGCGGCAAATTGCCACCGCCTATGCCAAAGGGGAGATCAGCAACGAAAGTTTTAACAAACTGATTTTCGGCGATGACCGGGACGGATGGGAAAGGCACCGCTGCATCCTCGACAATGCCGCGCTGTGCGAAATGATGGAAAGAGCCGGTTTGGAAAACGTCGGTCTGGAGTATTACGAACATTGGATGATTCAAATCGGCGGGAAAAAACCGGTGCGAACTTCTTCCAGTCAAGCGGTCCGGCAGGATTTGTTTCTGCCGCAGATCGGGCGGTTTAAAAAGAGGAATACGGAATGAAACTGACATTTATCTGCCCTGCCTTTGACGCTTCCGGCTACGCGGAAGCCGCCCGTTCCATCATTTTCGGACTGCTGGACCGCGGCTATCCGATTCGCGTCCTGCCAAGGGATTGGAGTCAACTCGATGCGGGTTTGCCTTCTCCGCAAAAACAAAAACTGCTGGCGCTCTGCGGTTCCGGGATTTTTCCGGAAGGTCCGGTCATTCAGATCTGCGAAGCGCAGGATTTTCAACCCGTTGCAGGCAGGTTCAACATTGGAATGACCATGCTGGAATGTGACCGTTTACCTGCACGGTGGGTGGAAAAATGCAATCAAATGGATCAAGTCTGGGTTCCGTCGACATTTAACCAAACCACATTTCGAAACAGCGGAGTCCGGCCGGAAAAAATAAAGGTGGTTCCGGTTGGGGTCAACGTGGACCGGTTTCATCCCGCGGTCACGCCCATGACTTTCGGGCAGACCCGGGGACGGTTCGTATTTTTGTCCAACTTTGAATGGGTTCCCCGCAAAGGGTACGATCTTTTGCTACGCGCTTATCTGGAGGAGTTTACCGGAGCGGATCCGGTTGTCCTGGTCGTCAAGACCTATGACGGAAGCCAATTCGATCCGACCGGGGCCAAAATGCATCGCGCGTGGAGTGAAATGGTCGGGATGCTTGGCGTCCGGAACCCCCCGGTGCTGGAACTTCTGACAAGAGGCATGACATATGACGAAATTCCGTCATTGTATCCGGCAGGCGACTGCTATGTCATCCCGACCCGCGGCGAAGGATGGAATCTGCCCGCGCTGGAAGCGATGTCTTCCGGCATCCCGGTGATCACGACCAATTGGTCGGCGCATCTGGATTTTGTAAATGAGGAAAACGGCTATTTGCTGGAAGTGGAAAGACTGGAACCCATTCTGAAGTATGGAATTCCAAACGACGAGATTTACAGCGGCGCGCGATGGGCGGTTCCCTCTTTGGCCGATATCCGGAAACGGATGCGGCATGCGGTTGAACATCCCGCGGAAATAAAAGAGAAAGGGAAATTGGCAAGAGAACATGCCGTGCGTTATTGGAGCACCGCCAAAATGATCGAGCGAATCGTTGCCCTGTTGGGTTTTGTGGAGGGGAAACCGGCATGGTAAACATCGGAATGGTCATCCCCACCTGGGGAAAACAATGTGGAGTCGCCGATTATACCAGGCAACTGATCGATCATATCGCCAGTAAACAAATCCAAGTTCAAATTTATGCGGACCTAAATGCGGACCTTCTGTCCGCAATCGAGAACGATTCGATCGACCTCGTGCACTTTCAATACGAATATTCGATTTATGATTTCACCGCTTTATATCACATCATGACCGGCTTGATCCAACTGCGAATTCCCATCATTACCACCCTGCATTCCTGGAGCGGCAACCTGATTTCCCACAATTTATTGATTGCCGCCAGAAGTTCCGGCATCATTGTTCATTCCAACGAGGTAAAAAAACTGTGCGTCCAGCAAGGTTACCCCCCGGAAAAAGTGGTTGTCATGCCGATCGGCTGCAGTTCGTTCCCCCTTCAGGCAAAAGAAAAAACAAGAAAGCTGTTTGACATGAAAGGGTATCCTTGCATCGGATTTTTTGGGTTTCCGTTCCCCCACAAAGGAATCCGCAATCTGATGGACGCCCTGAATCAGATCAAGGTCTATTTTCCCGAAATCAAAGGCTATTTTTTCACCCATTATCCCGATTACCTCAATGAAGATCATCCTTATTACTCTTTCTTCCGGGAACTGCAGTCCCTATTTGATCAAAACGACCATTTCATCTGGTGCAAAGAATTTCTGCCGGAACCCGCCATCGTCAATTTGCTGCATTGCATGGATGTGAACGTGCTTCCTTATGCGGATCACAGTCAAAAAGGGATATCCGCAGCCGTCAGGCTGATGCTGGCTGCCAGGAGACCGGTTATTACAACCGATTATTTGTATTTTTCAGATTTGAAGGATGAGGTGTACAAGATTCCGGACGCCGAAAGCGGGACAATTGCCGGTGCGCTGTGTCGGGTTCTCTTGGACAGCACTCTGCAGGAGCGATTGATTGCAAACGGGGATTTGTTTCTTCGGACCAGCAGTTGGGACCGCATCAGCTGCAGTTATCGTGAACTTTACCGGAAATTCGCGTCGACAAGAGAAGGAAAGGAGAACACGCCTTGACAAGAGCCTTGATCACCGGAATCACCGGATTTGCCGGAAGCCATCTTGCCGAATGGATTTTACGGAACAAAAAAGACGTGGAAGTCTATGGCACGTATCGCCTGCGGAGCCGGATGGAGAATCTCGAAGGGATTCGAAACGATATCTGTTTGGTGGAATGCGAATTAAAAGATCCCCACTCTGTCGACGAAATGATCAAAACGGTCAAACCGGACTTCATTTTTCATCTGGCCGCCCAGAGTTTTGTGCCCACGTCATGGAATTCGCCGGCCGAGACGCTGTTGGTCAATCAAATCGGGCAGGTGAACCTGTTTGAAGCCGTTCTGAAGCACGGTCTCGATTGCGCCGTTCAAATCGCCTGTTCCAGCGAGGAATACGGTCAAGTCGATCCCGCCGAAGTTCCGATCAGGGAAGAGAATCCCCTGCGCCCGTTAAGCCCTTACGCGGTGAGCAAGGTGGGACAGGATTATCTGGCTTATCAGTATCACCGAAGTTACGGCCTCAAAGCAATCCGCACCCGTACGTTCAACCACACCGGTCCCCGCCGGGGAGAAGCGTTTGTCACTTCCAATTTTGCGAAGCAAATTGCGGAAATCGAAAAGGGGATCAAACCTCCTGTTTTGTATGTGGGAAATTTGCGGGCGAAACGGGATTTTACCGATGTCAGGGATGTGGCAAGAGCCTACTGGCTGGCTGTGGAAAAGGGGATTCCCGGCGAAGTGTACAATATTGCTTCCGGTGTTGCGTATACCATTGAAGAAATGCTGAATAAACTGCTCCAACTCAGTCGGGTGCAGATTGAAATTCAACAAGACCCCGGCAGAATGAGACCTTCGGATGTGGAGATTCTGTTGGGGGACTATGAGAAGTTTCACCGCCAAACCGGGTGGCGGCCGCAAATTCCTTTTGAGCAAACGTTGCGGGATCTGCTCGATTATTGGCGCGCCAAAGTATGCGGGTGATCTCCGTGCAGATTCGGAAAGTGCTGCTGGTCAGTCATGACGCTCATCCGCAAATGGTATCCGGTTCGGAAAAAGCTTTGCTGACGGTTGGTTCGGCCTGTCAGGCCCTGCAGGTGCGGGTGGGGTGGATCAGTCCGAAACCGGGTTTGTCCCTTGACAGAGCGATGCGGATGGGAATGGACGCAAAAGTGGTGCCTTTTCCTTTATTATGGAGCCTCATCCATGATCCGAACCGCCTGGCGGCAGAGTTGAATTTGCTTCGACAAGCGGCGGAAGACGGCCAGCTCGATCGGGCGATTGCGGAATATTCCCCCGATTTGATCGTATCCAACAGCGCCATTAATGGGCTGCCGGCGATGATTGCGCAGAAAAGAAAGCTGCCCGTCTGGTGGTATATTCACGAAGTCATTCCCAACTCTGACGGAATCGGAGGATTCTTGTCAATCCTCCGTTATGCGGATCGGATACTGGTCCCGTCGCAAGCCGCCAAGAAGTCAATCTCTCGGGAAAACGGGGCCCCGGGTTCGCCTGAGCTGCTTCCTTATGGAGTTGAGATTCCTTCCGATTCCCTTGTTGCGGGAAACAGGCAAGCAGCCCGCTGTCAGAACGGCTGGACAGACAACCATGTTGTTGTCGGGTGGTTCGGATCGATCTATCACGGGAAAGGATTGCTGGAATTGATCAGGGCTGCCGCCGATCTCAGACCTGAAGGCAAAGCTGCCGTTCTGTTGGCGGCGGGCAATGTGGTAGACCCCGGGTATTTTCATGTTTGCCGGGAAGAAGCGGAACGGATTGGCTCGGTAGAGTTCCGTTACCTGGGCGTGCTTCCCCGGATCGAAGAGATTCTTCCCGCCGCAGATCTGGTGGCTGTTCCCAGTCTTGTGGAAGAAGCTTTTCCCAATGTGGCGCTTGAAGCCATGGCGTTTGGCAAAAGTGTGGTTGCCTACGAGTCGGGCGGTTTGCGGGAAATGGTGGTGCATGGGGAAACGGGGTTGTTGACTGCCAAAGGAGATATTGTTGCATTGGCTTCTTCAATCCGGGATCTGGTCGGAGATTCCGCAAAAAGAGAAGAGATGGGGAGGAAGGGACGGGAACGTGCCGCCATGTGGTACGGTATGGAGTTATTTAAGACCCGGATCAAAAAAATGATCCGGCAGTCGGCAAATGACCAGAGCCGGGATAGGAGTGATTGAGGATTCATGAATGTCCCTCTGATCGATTTAAAGGCACAATTCAACAGGATTCAAACCGAAGTTGCGGAAGCCGTTCAGGAAGTTCTGCGAAAAGGTCAATATATACTTGGCGAACAGGTCCGGATGTTTGAAGAAGAGGTTGGCGGGTATCTCGGGACAACGGAAGGCATTGCGGTGGGGAGCGGCAGCGATGCGTTGTATCTGGCGCTGAAAGCCTTTGATATCGGCCCGGGAGACGAAGTGATCACGACCCCGTTTTCGTTTGTGGCCACCGGCGATGCCATTTTGCGCGCCGGCGCAAAGCCGGTTTTTGCCGATATAGACTTGGATACCTGCAATCTGGACCCGGATCGGATTGCGGAACGGATTACCCCGCGAACCAAGGCGATCATACCGGTTCATCTGTATGGCCAGTGCGCGCGGATGGACCGGATCATGAGGATTGCCAAGCGACATTCCCTGATTGTCATAGAAGATGCCTGCCAGGCTTTTGGCGCCGGCTGTCTGGGGAAAAAGGCCGGAACCTTGGGAGATGCCGGCTGTTTTTCCTTTTTTCCGACCAAAAATCTGGGAGGATGCGGGGATGGAGGGATGATCGTTGCCGCAGACAAAAACATTGCCGCCAAATTGCGCATGTTAAGGGCTCACGGCAGCTCTTCCAGATACCACCATGTACTGCAGGGGATCAACAGCCGGCTTGATGAAATCCAGGCAGCCATTCTGCGGGTAAAGCTTCGCCACATCGATCGCTGGAATGGCAGGAGAAGGGAGCTTGCCAGGCAGTATTGTTCGCTTCTCCGGGGGGTTCCTCTGCAACTCCCTTGCGAATTTCCAAACATGCATCACGTCTACCATTTGTTCACGGTGCGAACGTCCGCAAGAGCGGAGCGGGAGGATTTTGTATCCTTTCTGCGCGACCGGGGAATCGAGACGGCGGTCCATTATCCGAAACCCATCTACTTGCAGCCCAGCTACCAACATCTGAATTACCGAAAAGGAACGTGCCCGAACGCGGAACAAGCGTCCGATCAAGTCTGCTCGCTCCCGCTTTATCCCGAAATGACGGAAGAGGCGGTCGGGCGGGTTGCTGCATCCATAGCCGCTTTTTATAAAGGCGGGAGCGGCTCATGACTCTTAAAATAGGTGTCATCGGCACCGGAGCCATGGGAAAAAACCATGTTCGGGCCCTCTCCGGACTGACGGATCGCTGCAGTTTGATCGGAATCTATGATACGGATGCGGAAAAGACGGTTCACATTGCCCGGGAGTTTGCAACACAACCGTTCCCGACGCTGGATCGATTGCTGAGTGCCGTTGATGCCGCAGTCGTAGCGGTTCCCGTCTTTGCCCACTACCAAGTCGCCCGACGATGTTTGGAGCAGGGGGTTCACGTCTTAATCGAGAAGCCGATGACGGCCACTGTCGAACAAGGAGAAAAACTGGGACAACTGGCACGCGATAAAAATCTCAAGTTGCAAGTCGGGCATATTGAATTATTTAATCCGACGATTCGGGTTTTAAAAACGATCATGCAGCAAGAAGAAGTGATCGCGATCGACATTCACCGCTTAAGCCCGTTTGATGAGAGAGTAAAAGATATGGATGTGATCATGGACACCATGATTCACGATCTGTATATCCTTTCTTATCTGGGCGGCCCCGATCCGGTGTCGTGCACGGCTTATGGAAGAGCGCTGCATGGGCATCTGAATCATGTGGTGGCCACGTTTCAATATGCAGACGGTCTGCTGGCCACCCTGACCGCCAGTATTGTCACGGAGGAAAAAGTGAGAACGATCGATGTCGTAACGAAGCACGCCTATATACGGGCCGATTTGATGGACAAAAAGATTTTGATTTCCCGTTCCACCAACTTTTTCCTGTCAAATTCTGACGCGGATTATAAACAGCAAAACATTCTGGAAAAGGTGATCGTTCCCCCTTACGAGCCCTTGAAGGAACAATTGATTCATTTTATCGACTGCGTATGTTTCAATAAAACCCCGCTTGTCACGGCAAAAGAAGGATTGGATACCCTGCGGATGGCGGAGGCAGTGAAACAAAACATCGTCAATTACCGTGAGGCAGGTAAGAAACAATGAGACCGGGAGTTCGGATTCACATGAGCGCGGAAGTGTCCCCGCAGGCAACGATTGGAGAAAACACGCTTGTCTGGAATCAGGTTCAGATCAGAGAAGGAGCCACAATCGGTTCTGACTGTATTATTGGGAAAGACGTGTATATTGACCGGGGGGTACGAATCGGGAATCGCTGCAAAATTCAAAACGGGGTTTCCGTTTTCAGTGGGGTGGAAATTGAAGATGACGTGTTTCTGGGACCTCACATGACGTTTACCAATGACTTGGTCCCCAGAGCATTTAATCAGGATTGGGAAATCACCCCGACCCGGGTGAAAAAGGGAGCCTCGATCGGAGCCAATGCCACGATTGTCTGCGGCATCACCATTGGAGAATACGCGATGGTGGGAGCGGGCGCGGTTGTTACCAAGGATGTGGAACCCTATGCGCTGATGGCGGGAAACCCGGCCAGACGGATTGGCTGGGTTTGCCGGTGCGGACACAGATTGGCCGCCGATTTGACATGTCCTGCCTGCAAAACGGACTACCGGCACCTTCACAACTTCTTCATAAGTAGCAAATAAGTTTTTCATGTTTTTCGTCTATCCTTTTCATCAAAGGAGGCGAATGAAAATGAAAAAAATGGTTGTTGGATTGCTGGCGGCCGGATTGGTGCTTGGAGCGGGAACCGCCGCGGTGTTCGCAGAAGGAAATGGGGATGGGGAAGGAACGATCAACTTTGGACAGATGCTGCCGTTTATGAAAAAGATGCATCCTGATCTTTCCGAACAACAATTGAAAGATATGTATAACTCTTGTCATGGTACGGGTGGGGCAGCACCGGGCAAAAACTTTCAACCCATGAATCCTCAAATGACCCCGAAAGCATGATGAATCTATAAGGCAATCACCATGGAACCTCCCTGGATTGGGGGGTTTTTATTTTCAATTCTCTTCAGTAAATCTTCACAATGATGCGATAATCTTGATATAGCCAATTGGCCGATACCGGACATAAAGGGTGAGACAATTGACAGCTCCCAAAATTCTTGTGGTGGACGATGAGCCAACTATCTTAAGCGTGATTCAGGCATATCTTGAAAAAAACGGGTATGTTGTATATGTGGCTGAAACGGGAACAGCGGCGCTTCAACTTTTTGAAAACTTACAACCGGACCTTTTGGTGTTAGACTTAATGCTTCCGGATATCACCGGAGAGGAAATTTGCCGTACCGTTCGCAGAACATCCAACGTTCCCATCTTAATGCTAACCGCTAAAAGCAAAGAAGACGATAAAGTAAACGGATTGCTCATTGGAGCCGATGATTATTTAACAAAACCTTTCAGCCCAAGAGAATTGACGGCGCGGATTGTCAGTCTGCTTCGTCGTTCACAAGTAACCGGGGGATTCGAACAGAAGGTTTTACGGTTTCGAAACGGCCGGTTAAAGATTGATTTGGAACATCATGAAGTCTTTCATGAAGAAAAACCTGTTTATTTGACACCGATTGAGTTTAAGTTGTTGGTTACTTTAGCCAAACATCCAAAACGTGTTTTTAGCCGGGTGGAACTGATCAATCAAATACAGGGTTACACATTTGAAGGGTACGAACGGACTGTCGATGTACACATAAAGAATCTGCGGCAAAAAATCGGCGATGATCCCAAACATCCCTCCTACATTGCCACTGTATTTGGCGTAGGATACAAGTTCCAGGTGACGGAAGATGAATAACGGAATTCAAAAAAAACTGCTGCTTTCGTTTCTTGGCGTGGCGTTGATTTCCCTTTTGACGATCACTCTTTTAGTAAACGTGGCAGTGTCTTACTCCTTTACCAAGTATCTCGACAATCAACGTAAAGAAGAAACGGATGTTCTGGTGAATGAGTTGGTTTCTTCCTATGAACCGGGAGCCAATTGGGCCCCAAGTTCCCTGATGGGGATTTCTCATTATGCGATGATGCGAAATTTGACGATTCGTTTGTTTGACCAGAACAATCGTTTGATTTGGGATACTTCAAACATGATGGGCCGCCAACTGCCTCAGGGTAATGGCGTTGTCCCAAGTCAAGGTGGCAGTGCGGCGCTTTCTGTTCCCCTGATGAAAGAACAACAAAAAATTGGCGTTCTGGAGGTTCAATCCACCGACAATCATATTCAAACGCAGAAACGACAGTTTACAGATCTTTTCAATAATCTGTTATGGATTGCTCTGGGAATGGTCTTAACCGGGGTTTACTTTTTCAGCCGCTATATTTCCAACGGAATCAGCGCTCCTCTTATCCGCATCAGGGAGGCTGCCATTAAAATGCAAAAGGGAGACTTGTCTCAACGTGTGAATAGCAGTCAAACCCCTGACGAGATTTCAGAAGTCGGAACTGCATTAAACCGCCTTGCCGAATCTCTTCAAGAGCAAGAACGTCTGCGTAGACATCTTACTGCGGATATTGCGCATGAGCTGCGCACTCCGTTGGCCACCGTCCGAAGTCATATCGAGGCATTTCAAGATGGGATCTGGGAACCGACACCCGACAAGTTGGAAATCTGTCACGAACAAGTCATGCAACTGATTCGCCTGATCAATGATTTGGAAAATTTGGCCGATGTCGAAAATCCAATGTTGAAATTAAACAAAGAGCCACTTGATCTCATTCAAGTGATCAAGGAAGCAGCAAATTCGGTTGAGGGATTATGGACCGAAAAACAGATTCAACTGAACTTGCCGGCAAATGGTCCGGTTATCGTATACGGGGATTATCATCGTTTGCTTCAGGTGTTTGTCAACTTATTGAATAACGCCTACAAATATACGGGTGAAGCGGGACACATTACCGTCACCGTGAATGATAAGCCTAATCAGGTTGTGGCGGAAGTAAATGATACGGGAATGGGGATTGCACCGGAAGAGATCCCGTTTATATTTGAACGATTTTATCGAGGAGAAAAGTCCCGAAATCGTAAAACAGGGGGAGCCGGTATAGGGCTTACAATCGCAAAAGCAATTGTTGAGGCGCATGGAGGAATCGTATCCGTAAAAAGTGAACTGGGTCATGGGGCGGTTTTTTCCGTTCGATTGCCCAAATAATCTTTAGTCTCTTCTGTTCTTCAGATCCTCTAAACAAGTTCTTCATAACTTTCTGTTACTCTATAGACAGGAAAGGAGTGAGCACAACATGATGATGGGCTACGGTTGGGGGATGGACTGGGTCGGTATGCTGATTCAATTGTTGATTATTGCGGGGGTTATCTATTTCCTGGTGAGCTTGCTGAAAAAAGATCGCTTGATTGCCCAAAATAGTAAAGACAATGCGGAAACCATCCTGCGGGAACGGTTTGCACGAGGTGAAATCACACAGGAAGAATACGAACATATGCGGGAAGTCTTAAGAAAGTGAACAATAACGGTAACCATTCGGTGGTGCTTGTTAAAGCACCACCCTTTTTGTGTGCGCCCGGCATGGGCGTTGTCTAAATCAGCACCCCGCGGGACATACTCCGGGCACGCAGACACAGGGGGGGAGACCTGACGGAACAGCAGAAACAAGAGATTCTGACAACCCACAAATTGCGAAGTCTACCGGCGCTGACAGCCACAGATGTCATCCATCCCACCGGTCAGGTCCGGGAGTACAAATTAGAGGCGAAGCCCGCCCGCTGGGAAGTGGTCTCCGGTGTGCAAACAGACGCTTACACTTTTAACGGAACGGTACCCGGTCCAACGATTCGTGCCAGGGAAGGGGGTACCATTCGAGTCGTGTTAAAAAACAGCTTGCCGGAAGAGACGGCGATTCACTGGCACGGATTGCATGTTCCGAATAAGACGGACGGTGTGCCCTCGTTTACGCAACACGCGATCAAGCCTGGGGAGACATTTACATATGAATTTATTGCCAATCATGCGGGGACCTATATGTATCATTCCCACTTTAACAGCATTGCACAGATCGACAGGGGGTTGTACGGACTTCTGGTTATCGATCCGCAGAACGAGAATCAGCCATTGAAGCATAACCGGGAATACACGATGTTGTTCGGAGGATGGGACATCCCTGGCCAAAAGGTCGATCAAAAAAGGAGGGACAACAAGGAGGAGGGCATGACGGGATGTCTGGCATGTCCAAAGGACAGCCCGACCCTCTCAAAAAGAAAGGCGATATACGCAGCATGATGGAACAGGGGATGAAGAACAAAGACCAACAGAAAGAACCGCATGGCGGAACGAATATGACAACCCCTCAACCTGGTGACAATGCAGGCAGTTCTGTCATGGGAATGAATTACAATTATTGGACGATAAACGGTAAATCGTTCCCGGATACGGCTCCTTTGGAGGTGAAATACAGCGAACTGGTTCGAGTGCGTCTCGCCAATATCAGCAACGGTATTCATCCCATGCATCTTCACGGCCATGACTTCCGGATCATTGCGAAGGACGGGCATCCGTTACCCACGCCGCAAATTATGAACACTGTTACGGTAAACCCCGACGAAACTTATGATATTGATTTTGTTGCGGACAATCCGGGAGATTGGGTATTTCACTGCCATGAACTCCATCACACGACTAATGCCGACGTGGAACCAGGCGGGCTTATGGTTGTGGTGAAATACGTTAAATAAAGATGGGTCAGCCAAGTCGGCCTATACCGGGTAATGGCAGTTTGAACATCTTCTGCGTGCACCTGCACAGGATGTTCTTTTTTTGTTGTCTTCATTGAAACTACACATTTTTGTTTTATTTTGATTCTTAGGGAAGAGCGGCAATGGAGAACGAGGACTGGCAACAATATGCAGGAGGAAGTGGATATGAAAAAAGGGATTTCATTAATCATGGTTGCAGTTTTGGCTGCGGGGCTTCTCACCGCATGTTCGAGCAAAGAGAATCAAAACATGAACGACAAGAACATGAACGACAAGAACATGCCGGGCATGGACCACAGCAAGATGCAAAATAACGACAAAAAATAAGAATAAGACAATAGTTTTTTGGCCCACACCCATGTGTGGGTTTTTCACTCAATCATTTCTGGGGGATTGGACATGAAGTGGACCGATTTCTATGTATGGTACTCCCAGTTTGCAAATTCGCTTGCGGAACCAATTTATCAGTTGTCCAGGGGAATCAACATTCCAGTTCTTGTTGCGCTATTGTTGGGGTTGGCGGGTGCAACAGCCCCGTGCCAGATCTCTGCTAACGTGGGGGCCTTCGGGTATGTTGCACGATATGCGGGAAATGGAGAAGCAACACTCAACCAGGCGCTTGGCTTTGTGGCTGGTAAGGTCTTGGCGTATTCACTCATTGGAGGAACCGTGATTTTCCTTGGCACACAAATGGAAGCGATATCCCAAAATTTAATCCCGGTCATCAGTTTGATTCGAAAAGGGATGGGGCCAATTTTTATCTTGAGTGGATTGATCATGCTGGGCCTGCTTAAGTTCAGGAAAACCGTGGGTGAAAATGCGAAAGACAAACTGTTGAAATTTGTACCCAAGCAGGGAATTTGGGGGGCTTTCTTATTGGGGATTGTATTTTCCCTTGTTTTTTGCCCGACTTTATTTCTGCTTTTCTTTGGGATGCTGATACCGTTGGGGATTCAGTCAACAGGCGGCATATTTTTTCCGGCGGTATTTGCAGTCGGTACTGCGCTTCCACTCCTCTTCCTGGCTTATTTACTGGCGGTAGGAGGGGATGCGTTGAAGAAAAAATTCGTCAGATACGCAGGCAAAATAAACCGGGTGGTTACCAAGATCGTAGCCGTTGTATTTATTGTGCTTGGACTGAATGACACCATCCTGTACTGGATGTTATAGTGAGGCAAATTCTAAAGAAGGATGGAGAGAGCGTATGCGGGTTGTCCTGTTCGAACTTTGGGGGTTTCCGGTTCGTTCATACGGATTGATTGTGGCCTTGGCGATTTTAATCGGGATCGGCGTGACTTTATATTTTGCCAAACAAAGCGATAAAGACCGGGAACAGGTTGTCAATGTGTCCCTTTTTTCGATTGTCGGCGGGTTGATGGGGGCCCGGCTCTGGGAGGTTTTCTTCTTTCAGCCCGGATATTATTTCAAGAATCCGGCTGAGATTTTTTCCATCTGGCACGGAGGTCTGTCGATCCAGGGCGGCCTTGTCGGCGGCGTTGCGGTAGCCGTCTGGTATATCCGAAAATTTGGCTGGAAGTTCTGGGAAACTGCCGACTTGTTTGCACCCGGTATGGTTTTGGGGCAGGCAGTTGGGCGCGCAGCCTGTTTTCTGAATGGGGATGCCTATGGTTCTCCGACAGGAAGTCCCTTCGGTATCGTATATCCACCTGGTACAGCCGCTTACGAACAATACGGAAGTCAGCCGTTGTGGCCCGCAGAAGTCTGGGAAGGCCAGTGGAATCTGATTGTGTTTGCGCTTTTGCTCATCCTGAAAAATCGGCCACTGTCGCAAGGGACTCTCTTTTTGTCTTATGTTGCCTTGTATTCATTGGGTCGGTTCGCCCTCGAATTTTTAAGAGGCGATACCCCTCGATACTTGTTCGGGTGGACGGCCGCCCAATGGACGAGCGTTGCGGCTGTGCTTGTCACGGTTGTTCTTTTGCTGGTAACAAGAAAAGGAGTTGCCAAGCATGCAACGAGTGCCTGATTTTTTAACCCGGCTCACCGTTTTGTTATCTGCAGCCGTGATTTTCACGTTTGCCATGATTCGGTAACGCCGGTTGGCAACCGGTGAATTAGCCGGCTGAGCGGTGGAGTGAATGATTTTGCGAGGTCCATTGAGAAAGGAGGGCGGGGATTTGAAATCGCAGCAAAAAAGCAAACTCGTTCAGAAGACGGCCCTTGTATTTTCCTGGTTGTCTTGTCTCGCCTGACTGGCGCCCATACTCATTTTGCCGCTCGGTCTGAGCGGTGTCGCGTTTGCAGCCAGTGCGTTTTTCTTTAAATATCAATACCTGTTACTCGGGCTGGCGATCAGTTCACTCGGATTGGCTTATTTCATGGCGTGGAAATCAAAATCGTGGAAAACGAGATCTGGCCTTGTGACATTAGGTTTGTCGACGGCCATGACCATTTTTTCGGTAGCTTATCTTTTGTATGCGAACTATGGATTCTGAGTATCTGGAATCGGATTTTCGCTCGGGAAGGAGGATTCGGATGAAACGTTGGCTGGCAATATTTGCACTGGTGTCGATTCTCATCTCTGCCGCTGTTTTCGCATGGAATCAATTTGCCGGTTCCCGCAATGCGAACACCGGTTCCGGCAAAGGATATTCGGTGATCGCCTCATCTCAGTTGATTTCGATGTTAAACGGCAAGCAGGATCTGAAAATCATCGACCTGCGAGAGCCCTCCCTTTTCAAGAATGGCCATATTCCCGGAGCCGTGAACATCCCATTTGACGAGTTCAAGAACAGAATGAACGAAGTCTCACCCACCAAGCCGGTGGTGTTCGTTTGCCATACAGGTCCGATGGGGGATGTTACCAGTCAAATGATGGTAGAGAAAGGAATCCAAAACGTTTCGAATTTAAAAGGCGGTTTTAAAAGGCGGTATGGCTGCGTGGGACGGTCCCGTAACAAAGTGAGTGAATAAAAGTGATTGTTAGGTTCCATCATTTTAAGTATTACTTTTTTCAGTAAGGGGGGAACGGAGTTGAGTTGGTTCTCCAGATGGTATGACAGATTGATGGAACCTTGGGCCAGTAAGGGGCGCGTCCCGATTGAAGTGATTTCAGCAGGAGCGGAGAATCTCCCGTTTCCGGACAATTCCTTTGATACGGTGGTTGGGACCCTGGTTCTCTGCACCATTCCGGATCCGTCCATCGCTTTGCAGGAGATTCGTCGGGTTTGCAAACCGGATGGAAAAGTCCTTTTTTTCGAACACGTAAGAATGAATCGCCCCGTACTCGGCCGATTGCAGGATTGGTTGACGCCTGTATGGAAGCGTCTCTGCGACGGGTGTCATTTAAACCGAAACACGCTCGAACTGATTGGACGGACCGGTTTTCAGACTGTTCGCGTGGAAGGGTACGCCAACGGTCTCTTTCTGGCGATTGAGGCAGAAAACAAAAAATAAATTTGAAGGGCATACGGCGTGGAAGAATATTGCGGCATTTGACGGTGTGATTATTCTCACAGGCTATATTCACCGGTTCTCCACATTTCAAGATTACAATAATAAAAGATAAAAGGGGGAGGCGATGGGAAATGAAATCAAAATATGTTTTGTTGGGTGTATCCACTTTGTTGATTGCAGGATTGACGGCCTGCAGCAACTCACAAACAGGCAAAAGCGGCGAATCGGCCAACACTCAGGCACCTGCCAAAGCGCAAGATATCAAAAAGGATGAAGCGAAACAGCAGAAGGGTTCCTTTTTCTTTACGGCAAATGAAGGGGGCAGCATCTCAAAGGTTGACGCTGTAAAATATACGGTGCTGGACACGATCAAGCTGGACGGATCTGTCCATAATGTGCAGGTTTCTCCGGACGGCAAAGTGTTGGGAGCGACCCTGGTTCCCAAGATGGAAGGCCATGGAAACATGGAAATGAAAGGATCCGCCGTGTTTTACGATGCGGAAACAAATAAACCGATCAAAACGGTTCAGGTTGGGAACCATCCTGCCCACATTGTGTTTACACAGGATGGAAAATATGTTCTCGTTACAAACAACGAAGACAATACTGTTACGGTGCTCGATGCCAAAACCTATAATCCGGTGCAAACGATTTCCACGGGAAAGGGCCCACACGGGCTTCGCATAGCTCCTGATAGCAAATTTGCTTACGTGGCTAATATGGGTGAAGATACGGTAAGTGTATTGGATCTTTCAAATTTAAAAGAAATGAAAAAAATCAAGGTTGGCAAGACTCCGGTGCAAACCGGAATCACAAGTGACGGGAGAACGCTTCTCGTAACGATAAATGCCGAGAATGCACTGGCCATTGTCGATCTTGCATCGGATAAAGTGGAAAAAGTGCCTGTTGGTGAAGGGCCGGCGCAAGTGTTTGTTCAATTGGACGATAAATATGTTTTTGTGGCAAACCAGGGAACGGAAGAGAAACCTTCCCACAGTGTTTCCAAGATTGATTTGGCGACGAAGAAAGTGGTTGCAACCATTGAAACCGGGCAAGGCTCTCACGGCGTAGTCACCAGTAGCGACAATAAATATGTGTATGTCACAAACATGTTTGAAAATACAGTCAGTGTCATCGATAATAACGAAAACAAGGTAATCGCAACGGTGAAGGTGGATAAGGTTCCGAACGGGATCAGTTTTAAGCCCTGAACCAACCCAAAATGACGGAAACGGGTTATATGTCGGCGGTTGAGTCCGGTTTATTCGTTTGTCATATGGGTCCTGGGGAATGGCTATACCTTTGGGTGGCTGATTCCCCATTTTTCATAATAAATTTTGCCGTTATGTCGAGCCGATGCGGACTCGTCATGGTTTTTCCGGGTCCCCATCGCCGGGTGCCACACAACGCTTCCCTTGGTAATCATAACCTGGTAACCCGCTTCCAGAATCCGGTTATTATAATCCCAATCCTCGTATCCCCCGCATTTAATAAATCGTTCGTCAAACTCCCCCACTTTTTCTATCACCTCTCTCGGCATGATCCAGGGACAAGCATTGCCGGGATAGCAAATGCCCTGATGCCGTGTCATAAATTCTTCCGCAAAATCCGGATCATCCGGCCCGAACAGATGCAGACTGACGGGAGCCAGCTTTCCGACAGAAGGGTTATGCATCAAATGATCTGTCAATCGCTGCAGCCAGTTCGGATAGAACGTCATATCGTTGTGGATCCAGCCGATATAACGGTTCCCGGGATCCGAAAGCAAGCGGCGCAAACCTTGATTTAATGCCACGGAAAGGCAGACGGGACGTTTGTTTTCGATCACATGATATTCTTTTTCCTTTAAAAATGAAAGGGTTCCGTCCGTGGAAGCATTGTCTACAATCACGATATTGTATGGGTGAGTCGTGTTTTTTTCAAGACTTTCCAAAGACTTTTGCGTATCTTCAAGCTGATTGTATGTGGTCAGCATAAGCCCTACCATCTGGATGCTCCTTCCCTGCTCGTTTCCTACTATGTTGTATGCGGCGGAAAAAAAGTCGGTGAAAACATAAAATCTGTATTCCTTCGGTGAATCAACGGCCGTGCCTTCAGGAGGCGGCGGCAAATATAGTGAATTGCGGAAAACAAAAGGAGGGAGCGGAATGATTTATACAAACCAAATCCCTTACTACGCCCCATACGAAATAGGCGATTGGACATACGGCACTCCGCAAATTTTTTCTTATGGGGACGGGACAACTCTAAAAATTGGAAAATTTTGTTCGATAGCCGATGGTGTGACGATTCTGTTGGGCGGGGAACATCGCACGGATTGGGTGACAACCTACCCGTTTAATCCCCTTTTCGAAGGGGCTGAAGCGTTTAAAGGACACCCGGAATCCAAGGGAGACGTGATTATCGGACATGATGTGTGGATAGGGAAAGACGCGCTCATTCTCTCGGGAGTGACGATAGGGAATGGAGCGGTCATAGGAGCACGCAGTGTAGTAACGAAGGACGTTCCGCCATATGCCATTGTAGGCGGCCATCCGGCAAAAATCATTCGGTTTCGCTTTCCTCAAAGCATAATCGACAATTTGCAACAAATCGCTTGGTGGCATTGGGAGATACACGAAATCGCCAAGGCGTGGCCGTTATTGCTTTCCGATAAAATAGAAGAATTCATTGAAAAATACGGATAAATTTGGCGTCACATGCGAAGACAGGCAGGCACCGATCCGCTTTCGGGGACGGATTCGGTTTAAATGAAATGTAGGTGGTTTTTGATAACAATGCCACGTTTCAATCAGGTAACCGTCGGCATAAACATGATTCAAAACGGCAAAAGCGGTGGGGGGAGGCCGTGCCTTGCGGATCGGATTGTTTAGCTCGCATGGAATGAAATGCGGAATTGCTCAATACAACTTGTCGCTTTATTATGCTTTCCAACAGTTGGGGCATGCCGTCACCATTTTCGGAAATAAAACGGAAACGGTTCGCCCCGATCGAAGGTGGCTGATCGCGGAGGAGGATATCCGCGAACCGGTTGACATCGTCCGCTGTTTTAATGCCGGCGCATGGAGCGAATCCGGGGATTTCGATTACCCGCTGCTGTTTCGGGAACTGGAAGGGAGACAAATCGAAATTATCATCATGCAGTACCAAAACGGAATTTTTCATGATCAAAATTTAAGACCCCTTTTTCAACATTGTAAACAACAGGCTATAAAAGCGATCGTTACTTTTCACGATTCATGCATTGGTCCGCAGTTTCCGTTTGATCTGGTCGAAAACTTTGCGTGTACCCATTCCGGCATCAAACAATTCATTCCCGGCTGCCACCACCTTCCCCATGGAAATCCGCCTCCCCTGCTGGCTGAAAAAGCCGCTCTCAAACAACGTTTTCACTATGAAGGCAACATTGTATCCACATTCGGGTTGGGGCGAACCGATTACAGGCTGATTTCCAAAGTGTCCGCAGGACTGGGCTATCGGTTTGCGGTCATGGATTCGACCCACAGTTGTCTGATAGACGGAGATCATATCATGCATATCCGGGAATGGCTGCCGATGGATCAATTGGTCATGCGATTGGGAGCGTCAGATGCCATCGTCCTTTGGTACCCGGAAACCGACGCTTTGGTCTCTTCAAGCGCCATATGTATAGCGCTGGCATCGCTCAGGCCGGTTATTGTCAATGATGTCGGCTGGTTTAGGGATATCCCGGCAGATGTGGCGATCAAGGTAAAAGATGAAGGAGAATTGCGCGAGCGGCTTGCGGCCATCGGTCAGCTTTCTCCGAATCAAAAACAACTGGAGTATGTACAACAACATCAGTGGCAGCATATTGCCTGGAAGTATCTGGAGTTGACAGGTGAGTAAGGCGAATCAAATATTTCAGCGGGGGATGATGAACGGGTGCAAAGCATCGTAAAACAGTTTTTGGAGATCGCCATCAAACATTTTGCGGTCCCGGAGCCGATCTGTGAAATCGGCTCCTACCAGGTAGCGGGCCAGGAAGGGTATGCGGATTTACGCCCGTATTTTCCGGGGAAACAATATGTGGGGTGCGATATGCGGCCCGGACCCGGCGTGGATCGGCTTGAAAACGTCGAATCGTTGTCGCTGCAGGACGGATCGGTCGGCACGATCATCACTGTGGATACCTTGGAACACGTTGCAAATCCTTTTTCCGCGATTCGGGAAATTCATCGGGTGTTAGAGGATAGAGGGCTGCTTATTTTGGCGGTTCCCTTTAATTTTCAAATCCATGACTACCCGTCTGATTACTGGCGTTTTACTCCGTCCTGCATCCGGATGCTGCTGGAGAAGTTTTCGTTTTTGACTGTTTTATGGGAAAAACATCCGCTGGAAGTGGATCCCTGTGAAGTATACGCCGTTGCGATGAAAAACAGTGATCCTCCTTTGGAAAATCTGCAATCGTTTCTTGACGAGGTAAGGGGCAGATACGGATTTACGGTGCGCTCCAGCCATTTGAACATAAATGGCTAGCAGGAGGCCCGCATGATCAAGTGCAGTATTGTGACCTGTGTGTACAATCAGCTTCCATTCACCCGGATGTTTATTGAAAGCGTAAGGAAACACACAATGGTTCCTTACGAGTTAATCGTGGTGGATAACGGATCGACAGACGGTACAAAGCAGTATTTGCAAAGTCTGCCGGACGTTGTTGTGGTTCAAAACGAGCGGAATCTTGGCGTGAGCAAGGGATGGAATCAAGGAGTTCAAATTGCGAAAGCGCCATATATATGCATTTGCAATAACGATGTCGTGGTTGCCCGCGGCTGGATGGAAGCTTTGCTGTACGAAATCGAAGCGGACAATCGAAACGGTATGATCAGCCCGGTGGAAAATACGTATATGTGGGCGCATCCCCAACATTTTCCCAATGAAACCATTCTTCGGCGGCGAGAGGACCCGATCGGCTGGTCGATCGCGGAGTTGGACCAATTCTATGGGGGATTCGATTCCTTCGCGGCATCGTTTTCGCAAAGAAATGCCGATTTGCGAATTTTCGATATTCATTTTTCCGTGGTGGTCATCCGCAGAGAGCTGTTTGACACGATCGGATTATTTGAAGAAGGGTTTGGCATAGCGTTTTGGGAAGACGTGGATTTTGTGCAAAGGGCGCTGATCGGCCCGCGTTGGAACAGGGTGGAGATTTTTGGGGGAGTCTATGTGCACCATTTCGGCAACGCAACCAGCCGGGAATTTGGCTATCCCCAACTGATCGATTCGGGCAATGCTTTCCTTCGAAAATGGGGGGAGATTGGGGATCGCATCTATCAGGACTTGAAGTTGAATCGGTTGACGGAACAGCGCCTTGCGAGATGGAGAGAAATCTGGAAGGAAGGGATATCATGATTGTGGATTTGGGATGCGGTGCAAACAAGCGAGGGGATGTCGGAATCGATATCGTTTCTCCGCCGGCCAGCCAGGCGGATATTGTCTGCAATCTCGGATTGGAACCGATACCGTTGGCGGACAATTCCGCAGACAAAGTGGTGGCTTACGATTTTATTGAGCACGTACCTCCCTATGTCTGTTACAAGGAAAATGGCAAGTGGCAAGTGGAGTATCCCGTTATCACACTGTTTAATGAGGTATACCGCATTTTGAAACCGGGCGGCGTTTTCGAGATTTTCACTCCGGTTTACCCAAAACGGGAGGTTTGGCAGGACCCCACCCATAAATCGGTATGGACGGAAGCTTCCCTGCAATATTTTGCAGCTCCCAATTTGATGTACGGGATCAACACGAAATTCGATATCGTGGAACAGTGTCTGATCGACCATACATCGCCCGGGTCGCATTTAAAGGCGATTTTAAAAAAACGGCAGTGAACTTGTTTAAGAATTGTGCGGGAAAGGATGACTCGCTTTGATCCACGGGGTAAAAATCAAAAAATTGCTGAAACATGCCGATGACCGCGGCTATTTCATGGAAGTCCTGCGCGACGACGACCATCTGTTGGAGCGATTTGGCCAGTTGTCGGTATCCCTCAGTTATCCCGGTGTCATTAAAGCTTTCCATTACCATCAAAAACAGGATGATATCTGGTTTTTTCCAAAAGGGAACGTGCAGGCGGTCCTTTATGACCTGCGCGAAGATTCTCCGACCCATAAGCAAACGGATGTTTACTATATGGGGGAAAACAACCCGATTTCCCTTTTCATTCCCCGCGGGGTGGCGCACGGATACCGGGTGCTTGGCAATGAACCGGCCATCATTACCTACCTGACCAATCTCTCTTATGATCCGAATGATCCTGATGAACACAGAATTCCCTATAACGATCCGGAGATCGGGTTCGATTGGACCACCAGGTTCAAATAAGGGGGAGACGCATGAAACTGCTTGTCACCGGCGGAGCAGGCTTTATTGGCAGCAATTTTATCCGGTACATGCTTTGCAAATATCCCCATTATCGGATCATGAATCTTGATTTGCTCACATACGCGGGAAACCTTGAGAATCTCAGAGACATTGAAAACTATTCCCATTATCAATTTGTTCAAGGGGATATCTGTGACCGGGAGCTGGTGGAAGCCCTTGTGGCGGGGAAGCGGACAGTCGGCATCTCGCACGGCCCGGTGGACGTGATTGTCAACTTTGCTGCGGAATCCCACGTGGACCGCAGTATCACGGAGCCGGATATCTTCATTCGCACGAATGTCCTCGGGACACAAGTGTTGTTGGAGGCGGCCCGCAAGTACAACGTGAAGAAGTACGTACAGATTTCCACCGACGAGGTGTATGGCACTCTGGGGGAAACGGGCCGTTTCACTGAAGAGACGCCTCTCGCTCCCAACAGTCCGTATTCTTCCAGCAAAGCGGGGGCGGACCTGCTGGTTCGCGCGTACCATGAAACCTATGGATTATGCGTGAACATCACCCGCTGCTCCAACAACTATGGGCCTTACCAGTTTCCCGAGAAGCTGATTCCGCTTATGATAACGAACGCCCTCGCAGATGAGAAACTGCCGGTTTACGGCGACGGCGGACATGTCCGGGATTGGTTGCACGTGGCAGACCATTGCGCGGCTATTGATTTGGTGATTCACAAGGGGAAGGCCGGCGAAGTCTACAATGTGGGCGGAAACAACGAACGCACCAATATCGGGATCGTCAAGCAGATTTTATCTCTTTTAAACAAACCGGAGAATTTAATTCGTTTTGTCCCGGACCGTCCCGGCCACGACCGGCGTTATGCGGTCGATGCCGCAAAGATTCGCGCCCAACTGGGATGGATGCCGAAATATACGTTTGAAACGGGAATCAGGGAAACGGTGAAATGGTATACCGCCAACCGGGAATGGTGGAGACGCATCAAGAGCGGGGGGATTCCATGAAAATCCTGGTAACGGGAGCGAAGGGGCAGTTGGGCAGCGACCTGGTCAGCGTCCTGTCGCGTCATCACCAAGTATTCGGCTGCAGCCGACAGGAGATGGATATTACCGATTTGTCCCAAGTTGTCGAAACCGTTCATCGCATCAAACCGGATGTCATTTTTCACACCGCCGCCTATACCCGGGTGGATCAGGCGGAGCGCGATCAGGACAGGGCGTATCTCGTGAATGCTTACGGCACCCGCAATGTGGCGGTGGCCGCCCGGCAAGCGGGAGCAAAAATCGTCTACATCAGCACCGATTACGTGTTTGACGGGCAAAGCGCCGCCCCCTACAAAGAGTTTGATCCTCCCGCTCCCCGGAGCGTCTACGGCAAATCCAAGCTGGCCGGCGAGGAATTGGTCAAGACCCTGTCCGACAGGTACTTCATCGTAAGAACTTCCTGGGTCTACGGCAAGCAGGGCCATAATTTCGTAAAGACCCTGTTGCAACTGGCTCAAGATCGATGGGAACTGCCTGTCGTTTGCGACCAGGTGGGCTCTCCCACCTATACGCTGGACCTTGCCTGTTTTCTCAAGGATTTGATCGAAACGGACAAGTATGGCGTCTATCATGCCTCCAATACCGGCGCCTGTTCCCGGTATGATTTCGCAGAAGCCATTTTTGCGGAAACGGGACGGGAGATTAAAGTAATCCCTGTTGCAACCAAAGATTTTCCCCGTCCGGCGCCCAGACCCGCGTATTCCGTCCTTGACCATATGGCGATCCGGCTGAACGGTTTTCCGGAGTTGCGGCATTGGAGAGACGCCTTGAAAGCTTTTATCGGATCAAGTTTCGCAAAAGGAGGCGGCAAATGTCCATGAATAACGAAGAATTTACAGGCCGCTATCATGACGGATGGGTTTCGAAGCGTTTTGTCGTCCCGCTGCGAAATGTCAAAAAAGAATCGTCCTTGATCCTGCACGGTCGCCGGCTCCCTTATCCGGAGAAACTGACCCTTTTCGTTTATGTGAACGGAGAACTGCTTCATCAGGAAATCAATCCGGGAGGACAGTTTACGGTTACGGCCGCGATCCCGCCCATGATCAGGGGGAATTTGGAGATTGTGGCAAGCGATGTGTTTGTCCCAAAGGAAAAAGGCATGAATGAGGACGAGCGAAAACTTTCTTTTTTATTGGATGAAATCATGGTTCCCGGCCTGTCGGATCTGATGGAGCCTTATGCCGGTTTGTTCGATTTCAAACCTTCAAAAAAAGTGTATTTTCTGGAGGAAGAAGTGTGGGACTCCCTCTCCTTTTTGCTTGCCGACACCTACAAGGTGCCTGACCGGGCCATGTTAAACCCGTTGCAAGAAAGGGAATGGTGGGAAAAGATCCAACCTTCCCCCTCATCGTTCATACGGGGAACCGTCTATGACAAATTTTCGGGTCATGATTTGCAAAAGGCCGAAGTCCGATTGCTCGACAAAGGGAAAAAACTCATAATGCAAACATCTGCCGATGTCAAGGGACATTATGAGTTTCACGGACTGGCAGCCGGAGAATTCATCATAGCGGGAAAAGCGGAAAACTATGGGGAGCAGGAAATTAAAGTTCAAATCGAGGGGTACGGGAAAACCATTCATATTCCCATGTTGCCGCTTTCGTAATGAGGTGCTCGGCGAGCGCCTCACTTGTATTTTTCGACCGCCTTCTTATACACTTCCAATGTCCGTTCCACCATGTAATCGGGATGCCAGTATTTCCTGGCCCACTGCTTGCTGTTGGCGGACAGATCGTTTCGAAGGTCCGGGTTATCCAGCAGCATCAAAATGGCATGATACAACTCCGCGCTGTTTCGGGGTTCCACCAGAACTCCGGTATGAAGATGGATCACCAATTCGGCATTTCCCCCGACCCGCGTAGTAATGACCGGAAGTCCGATCACCTGCGCTTCCATAACCGCTAAAGAATGGTTTTCAACAAGCGTGGGAAGAACGAAGAGATCCGCCTGTTTCAATAAGTGGTAAATATCTTTTCGGTTTCCCAAAAATTGAACATGATTCTGCAAATGCAATTCCCGCGACATTTCCTGCAATTCTTCTTTCAGCGGGCCGTCTCCGGCAAACTGGCAGATAAAATCATCCCGGACATTGACCAGCTTGGCGAGTGCCTCCAGCAGATAACGCTGTCCTTTGTACGGGACCAGCCGGGCCGGGCAGATGATTACCAGTTTGCCGTCGGGCCGCGGAATCCGTTCAATCCTGTCCGCTTGCCGAAGAATTTCTTCCGTATTCAATCCATAGGGAATGACAGTCAATTTTTCCGGCGGGACAAAAAACCGGTTGAGATATTCCCTGCGCAGCCATTCGCTCGGCAGAATCGTGGCATCCGGCGAGGAAGCTCCGAGATGTTCTTCCACAAAGCTGTATTTCCATTTCATGGAATCTTCCCGCTCGATTTCCCCGGTCACAAAAAACTCTTCCATCAACAACCCGTGGATGGTGGCAACGTGGGGAATTTCCGGCGGTTTCACGCGGCACAAGGCTCTTGAGGAAATCACGTCCTGGGTGTGAATCAGATCGTACTGGCCAAGCCCGAGCAAGACGGAAGCCATCTCAAACACGTAACGCTCAATATCCCGAAACCGGGCCCAATCGTCCAAATCGGGCAATTCCCGGTTATAGCAATCCATCATCATGTCGTACAAAGGGAAAAGAATGGGTTTTTTCTTAACGAGTCGGTCCCGGTTCAGCAGATATACGTCATTCATGTGGGGATGATGGGCAAGGATGTCCACCTGGTGTCCCCGTTCTTCCAACCCCTGGCGCAATACCCGCAGATAGGTGTCGACCCCTCCCACATGCGGCAAATACCAGTAAGTGGCTAACAAAATCCTCATTCCCGTTCCTCCCGTCAAAACAAATCGCAGCCGGCCGCCCGTAAAAAAGGAAGCCGGCTGCTTTTTCGCTGTTATGCGTACGGCTTAGATTCCATAGTAGGGAACGAGCAGGAAGAACAGCACGAAGATGATCAGGAACACAACCGCCCAACGGGTGTATCCGCCGAAGATCCCGTAATAACCGGGTGCAGCAACAGCGCTCATATAAAACTACCTCCTTGGAGTGGTTTTCGTTTAGGACACGCGTACCGGATCATTAGGTTGCGGTTGCCGTCGGATAACCGGGAACGAGCAGGAAGAACAGCACGAAGATGATCAGGAATACGACAGCCCAGCGAGTGTATCCGCCAAAAATTCCGTACACGGTAAGCCTCCTCTCCGTTTAACATGTATCCTCACTCCACCGTGAAGATAGTACATAGGATGCAGGTGGGCGCCTTTCTGTATAGGACAGCAGCCTGTATCCCGAAAAAAGGGCATCTGTACCGATTAGAACGCCGTGGTTTCGGTTGGGAACAAAGCCCAATATTGCGGGGGTGTCCGGCAAAAATGGGCAAAACATTCGGGGGATTCTATGCTTTCGCACAAGAGCAGCCGCCCCTCAGCTCATAGTATAAGGTTACAGATGACCCGACACGGCGCTGCATTCGATGGGAGTCGGAGGTGCAAATCGTGGCAAAAGTGGCGGTTGTTCGCTCCTGGTTTCTGCCCGCCAGCGAGACGTTCATTTATTCGGAACTGGTCAATTTGAACCATGTGACACCGATCGTCTGTGCCAAAAGAGTTATGAATCCGGACCGGTTTCCCTTTAAACCGATTCATGTGTTTCGGAACCTGAAAGACTTGGAAAAAATTTTCCGCACCCAAAAGGTGGATCTCATTCATGCCCGTTTCGGCATTACGGGCGCGGAAATACTCGATGTCAAAAAAAAACTCGGCCTGCCGATGCTGACATCGTTTCACGGGTTCGACCTGCCGACCAACCGCAGGAGCCTGACCAGATACAACGGGCAACTGGAACGCCTTTTTGCGGAAGGGGAGGCGTTTACGGTCACTTCCAACAATATGAAACGGATTTTGGTTCAATTCGGATGCCCGAAAAAGAAAATTTTTGTCCATCACAGCGGAATCGACGTGGAGCGGTTTGCCTTTGAAAAACGGACAATGCCCGCCGACGGAAAAATCATACTGCTGTCGGTGGGGCGTCTTGTGGAAAAAAAAGGAATTCGATACCTGGTTGCCGCCTTCCGCCAGGTGCAGAAGCAGTATTCGAATGTGCGGCTGCGCATTGCGGGAGACGGCCCGCTCCGAAATAAACTGCGCGAACAAGTCGAGAGGCTCAACCTGTCGGACAGAGTGAAATTCCTTGGCGAAATTTCGCACGATCAGGTGGTCAAGGAAATGCGACAGGCCCATTTGTTTGCACTTGCCAGTATCACAACAAGCTGCGGGGACCAGGAAGGGATTCCGAATGTGTTAAAAGAGGCAATGGCTTGCGGCCTACCGGTCGTCTCGACACGGCATGCGGGAATCCCGGAACTCGTCCGGGACGGAAAATCCGGGTTTCTGGTTCCGGAACGGGACACCGACTTGTTGGCCGAGCGGCTGCTCGAACTGATCCGCCATCCGGAGAGATGGGGAGAGATGGGCAAGAAGGGCCGCAAAACGGTGATGCGAAAATTTCACCTACAAAACCAAATACTAGAGTTGGAAGATATTTATGACCGCGTTCTGTGCATGGAAAGGAGCTGGAATTGTGCCGGAGGTTAGCGTCATCATCCCCACTTTTGATCGGGGGCCTTTTGTTACCGAAGCGATCGAGAGTGTCCTTGCCCAGACGCACAAAGATTACGAGATTATCGTCGTTGACGACGGTTCTACGGATGACACGAGGGAGCGCGTGCAAAAATTTGGCGCTCCCGTGCGGTATATCTACCAGGAGAATCAGGGGCCTTCCGCCGCAAGGAATACGGGGATTTTACATGCAAGGGGCAAATATGTCGCCTTTTGCGACTCGGATGACCGGTTTCTGCCTGAAAAACTCGAGAAGCAAATGAAATACATCCGTTCCCATCCCGAATGCCGCTTTCTCTATACCTGGTATTTCAACGTCAATGACAAGGGAAAAATCACGAAGCTGAGGAAACCGCTGCGCTGCAAAAACCGCGAGCACCTGCAATATTGCCTGTTAACGCGCAGGTTCACCATCCGAACCTCCACGGTGCTGGTTCGCAAAAGCTGTTTTAAGAAAGCGGGGCTGTTTAACGAAAAGTACTGGTATTCCCAGGACTGGGATATGTGGTTGCGCCTGGCGGCCCACTATCGCGGGGATTGTTTGGAGGAACCGCTGTCCGAATACCGGCTGCACGGAGACAATCGCAGCAGCCTGAGCATCAGGATTCATCATCCCGAGATTTTGCAATCCGCGTTGAAGTTATACGGCTGGGACGACAAGACCCTCGCTCGGCTGGAAGATTTATACGGCAAGCAGAGCCGGCATCGAACCAACAAGATCCGGTTCCGAAAAAAGGAGCAAACGAAAAAATACCGCCGGGGTGAAGTCCGATGAGGATCGCACTGGTATGTTCCGACCGGGGACCGTGCCCGCCGGTCAGGGGAGGAGCCATCCAACTTTTGATCTCAAGGCTGGCGCCCTTGCTTGCCAGAAAACATGAAGTCACCGTGTTTTCGATTGCGGACCCGGAACTGGCCGATATGGAGACGACGCAACGGGTCCGGTATCAGCGCTATCCGCAAAAGAAATTTTTGGAAAGTGTATGCAGGCGGGTGGAAGAGCAGGATTTTAATGTCATCCAGGTTTACAATCGCCCGGCGTGGATCCCGGCTCTGCGCAGGGCGGCCCCCCATGCGGCAATCCTACTGTCGATGCACAATCTGCTTTACGAAACCTTGAAGGTGACTCCGACAGAAGCGAACCGCGGGGTCCGGCAAGCGGACCTGATTTTGACTGTCAGCCGTTTTGTGGCCGGTGACATGCTGCGGAAAGTACCCGCAGCGGCGGGAAAGACACGGGTCCTCTATACAGGGGTCGACCTGACGGAATACGCCCCTGTCTGGACAAAAAGGGGTCGGCAATGGCGAAAGCAAATTCGGGCCCGGCACCGGATAGGCGAGCGGGAGCGGGTTGTTTTATTTGTGGGAAGACTCGTTCCTTATAAGGGATGCCATCTGCTCCTCAAAGCGATGAAGAAAGTTGTAAAGTCGAACAGGAAAGTGAAATTGCTGATCGCAGGCAGCAAATGGTACGCGGACGATACGAAAGACGCCTATATTCGGAAGCTGCTGCGTCTGGCCCGCGGCATACCCGGTCATGTGAGATTTGCCTCTTATGTTCCGGTGGACGACATTCCAAAGTACTATGCGGCTTCCGATCTGTTTGTCTGCGCTTCCCAATGGAAAGAGCCGCTGGCGAGAGTTCATTATGAGGCGATGGCCGCCGGTTTGCCGGTTGTCACCACCCGCAGAGGCGGAAATCACGAAGTGGTTCGCCACGGGTACAACGGATTGGTGATCGAGGAATATCACAATCCGGAAAAATTTGCAGAGGCAGTCGGCGCGTTGTTGTCCAATCCCCAGCGTGCCCGGAAAATGGGAATATTGGGCCGGGAACTGGCGGAGAAACTCTACAATTTCGAACGAATGGCAAAGGATTTGGAAGGGATTTACGCCTCGCTTGCGACCGGAAAAAAACGGAAGGGGGGAGACGAGTGAAAATTCAGAAGTCGGACCTGGGGGTTTTGTTGAACCATTCCTCGCTGGCAAGCGCCCTCAAGGGACGTTACCGGTTCGAATATTTGCCGTTTTACGCGGAAGCGGCCAAAAAATCCGGCGTTACCGTGGTTTTCTTCTCAAACCGGTCTTTTCTCGCAAAAAACAAACTCGTGCGTGCCTTTTGTTGGGACCCTGCCACCCGGACGTATTCCCGCGGTGTTTATGAGATCCCTTCCGTGATCCACAACCGTGCCCTTTTATCGAAACACCACGTCAGGCGGATTTATCCGCTGCTCACCAAAAACCGGGCGATTTTATTCAACGGGCGTATGCGATATGACAAGTGGGAGGTTCACCGGCGGCTTGCGATGAACCCCTTGACGGCGAGGTATTTGCCGAAGACGGAACGGCTGGTCTCTTGTCGGCAGATCCTGGCGTGGCTGAAACGGCATCAAACGGTGTATTTGAAGCCGCGCAGCGGAAGCCTCGGAATCGGAGTGATTCGCTTGCGCCAATCGGATGGCGGGCAACTGGAAATTTCGCGGACAGCCAACGGAAGATCGCGCCATTTTCTGGCTTCTTTCGGCAAAATCGCGGGGATCAGGGCGAAAATCGGCATGCGGCCCTATTTGATCCAAGAGGGAATTCCCCTTTTGAAAATTCAAGGGCAGCCAATCGATTTCCGGGTTTCGGTGCAAAAGGGTGCCTCCGGAGATTGGACCGTTTCGGGGGCGGTGGCAAAGTTGGGGACTTTGAACGCCCATGCGACCAATCTTGCGGTCGGCGGGAAGGCGGTATCCGCCAAAAAGGTGCTGGCAACAGCTTTTGGAGAGTCGAAAGCGGGAGCCGTATTGCGGGAAATAAATGCGGCTTCGCTGTTGATCGCACGCCAGCTTGAAGGAATCGGTCCCCATCTTGCGGATCTCGGTCTTGACCTGACGGTGACAAAAGAAGGCGCGATCAGATTCATCGAAGCGAACGGACGGGATTTGCGAATCACGTTTCGAAATGCCAGAGAGCGAAAAATGTGGAGACGCACATTTCAGAACCCGATTTTGTATGGCGTCTATCTGTTGCAAAAGATGAAGCGGGAGGAACGGCTATAAACATGAAACGGGTATCATACGGCAAAATGTTGACAACTGAACAAGTCATCCGGATCATTGACCGGGCAGTCCGCGAGAAAAAGCCATTTTGTCTCGTTCGCGTCGGAGACGGTGAAAATCTCGTTTTGGCGCAACGGCACGTGATGCCGATTGCCCAGGTCATTCGAACCCGCTGGGGAAGACTGTCCCGAAGGACGAACAGCAAGGGCATCAGCCTTCCGAGCGAGAAAGCCCGCGACCGGATGATCGAAGCCGTCAAACGGGCGGATCTGGTTGGAATTCCCTGTTACAATGACCGCGAATTGAGGGCGGAGCAGAAATATCTCCGGCCTTTGACCGATCAATGTTTCAAACGGTATGGAATTCATCCCGGGAAAATTTGCCATACATTGGTCAACCGGCATTTGGTGGAGAAGAAGAGCTTCTGGGAAATGTTACGCGGCCGGAAAGTCGCACTGATCAGCCGCTGGGCAAATTCGTTTGCCGAACTGGTCGAGAGGGAATATTCCGCCTTTGGCATCCGCATTGTCGCGAAAATTCCGTTTTCCCATTACTCCGAAATCAAACAAGTGCTCCGGAAGATGAAGCGGGTGGATTGTGACATCGTGTTGATCTCCGCAGGTGTCAATGCGGTAATACTTGCGGAAAATTTGGCCCGTAAACAAGGGCGTGTCGCCATCGATTTCGGAAAGACGGCAATGTTCATGGTAAAAAGCAAGGAAGACCGGGTACGGCCGTGGAAAGGAGCGGACACCGCATGAAGATCGCCGTGATTGGCACAGGTTATGTCGGAACCACAACGGCTGTCGTGTTGGCTTCCTTAAACCACCGGGTAATCGGGGCTGACACGGAATACTCCAAGATAAGCAAGTTGAAGAAGGGAACGGTTCCGTTTCGGGAGCCGGGTCTCGATGAGCTGTTGTCGGATATGGCAAAAACCGGACGGTTGGAATTCACGGACGACATCAGAAGCGCGATTCAGGCGAGTCAAGTGATTTTTATTGCCGTCGGGACTCCCGCGCGAAAAGATGGCGCGGCCGATCTTCGCTATTTGCAGCAGGCGGCGGACGTGATTGCGGAGGCCATCAACGAATACAAAGTGATTGTGGTCAAAAGCACGGTGCCTGTGGGCACAAACAGGTGGCTGTCGGATTACTTGCAGCAGAAAATCGGCGACGCCACACGGTTTGATGTGGTGTCCAATCCCGAATTTTTGCGGGAAGGATCCGCGCTGCGGGATGCGCTGCGGCCGGACCGCACCGTGTTGGGCGGAAACAGCGAACGGGCGATTGCCATCCTGAGAGAAATCTATGAACCGATCGGCAGCCATTTCCTGATTACCGATTGGGAGACGGCGGAATTGATCAAGTACGCTTCCAATTCTTTTCTTGCCACCAAGATATCGTTCATCAATGAAATTGCCCGTATTGCCGATCGCGTGGGGTCTGACGTAACGGAAATCGCGCGGGGAATGGGAATGGATGCGCGAATCGGAGGCGAATTTCTGCAAGCGGGAATCGGATACGGGGGCTCCTGTTTTCCGAAGGACGTCAAAGCGCTGATGGAGTCGGCGCGAAAGTCCGGGGTCGTTCCGGAAATCTTGGCGGCGGTGGAGCGTGTCAACCGTACGCAACCCGATCTCTATCTGGAAAAATTGGAAAAGGCCCTACATGGTGTTGAAAAACCGTGGATGATTGCCGTCTTGGGTTTTACGTTCAAGCCCGATACCGACGACCAGCGGGAGTCCCCCGCCATCCGGATTGTCGAACGACTCTTGAAGGATTGCCGGGAGATTCGAATTCTCGACCCGACAATCGAATTTCCGAGCCAGACTCCCTGGCCGGACGACCGCCGGATCGTCGTCTGCAAAACGGCTGAAGAAACGCTTTCCGCGGTGAACGCCGCAATTCTTTGCACCGCCTGGGATCAATTTGCTAAGATGGACTGGAAGGAAGCGGCTCGTTACATGCGGAATCCCATTTTAGTGGACGGGCGCAACATGTATAATCCGGAAGAAATCCGGTCGGCCGGCATGCAATATCTGGCAGTGGGAAGAGGGAAGCAGACTTGAAGATCCTTGTCACGGGAGCGGCGGGTTTTATCGGATCGCATTTGACAGACCGCCTGTTGGCGGACGGACACCAGGTAATCGGGATTGACATGTTCAACAACCGGGATTGGAACCGGTTTAAGCGTTTCAACATCGCCCGGGCGTTGCAGCATCCCGGTTTCACTTTGCTGGAGAGCAACCTGTTGGAGCTTGATCTTACGGCAATCCTGCGGGACGTGGATGTCGTGTTTCACCAAGCGGCAATCGCGGGCGTCCGGAAAAGTTGGGGCGCCGATTTTCAAGCCTACGCAGACCTGAACATTTTGGCGACCCAGCGCTTACTCGAGGCTTGCAAGCATCGCGGGCTGAAAAAATTTGTCTACGCATCGTCATCTTCAATCTATGGCGGAACCGATGGCCCAACATCCGAGGAAACGCCGCCGCGGCCGATTTCCCCGTACGGGGTGAGCAAACTGGCGGGGGAACATCTCGTTAGGATGTACCATATGAATTACGGTGTTCCGACGACCTCTTTGCGCTATTTTACCGTATATGGTCCGCGGCAGCGTCCGGATATGGCGTTTCACAAGTTTTTAAAAGCGGTATTGGAAGGGAGGCCGCTTCCGGTTTACGGGACCGGACAGCAAACGCGGGATTTCACCTATGTATCCGACGCGGTGGAGGCTAATGTGCGGGCGATGAACCTGAAAGAGCACGGGAATGTGTTTAATATCGGAGGGGCGGAAAGGGTTTCCGTCAATGAAGTGATTCGCATGATACAAATTGTAACAGAAAGAGACATCCGCGTGGAATATCATCCGGCGCAGCCGGGAGATCCGCTGCATACTTGGGCCGACATCGCCAAAGCGCAAAAAGAGCTTGGCTACAAACCGGCAGTAAAGCTGCGGGACGGATTAAAGAAAGAATGGCAGTATATACGGGAGATCTATTCGGAGTAATGGAGTAATACGGAAGCGTTTGGCGTAAAATCGCCCTCCCCGAACAAGGGAAGGGCGATTTTCAAGTCCGCCTGCCGCCGATTTTCATTCGCCTTTTTACCGCGCGAATCAAGTAGATAACCGTATCGATCATCTTCGTTTTATGGGAGCCTTTTACCAGCACGGTCGTGTTTGGACCGATTTGCTTCACAATTGCGGGATGGAGCCGCTCTTTCGAAGGGAAGTGCTTCACCCTGCGGAAAGGCATTCCCGCCTCGACAGCCCCGATTCCGATTTGTCTGGCGCTTTTGCCAACCGTATAAAGGAAATCGATGTTTTTTTGCGCCAGGTATCTTCCTACCTCTTTATGGCCGTTTACGGAATACTTTCCCATTTCCAGCATGCTGCCCAAAACTGCGATTTTTCTGTTTTTTGCGATGGAGCACAGGACGTCGATGGCCGCTTTTGTCGCATGGGGATTGGCGCTGAATGTATCATCGAGAATTTGAATTCCGTCACCCAGCCGGTAAACGACCAATCTTCTGTCCGGACGCCGGTAGGTTTTGAGTCCGGCACGGATGTCACGAACCGAAAAACCCAGGCGGTGAGAAACCGCTATGGCAAATAGCGCGTTATACACGTTATGTCTGCCGTAAATCGGGATATAAAAAGCGTGGGGGACACCATCGAGTTTCACTTGAAATGTCATGCCGTTTGCGACGTAGCGGATATGGGTCGCCCGGTAATCCGCCGTGTTTGCGATGCCGACTTTTACGATTTTTCCTTTGAATCCGCGGGTATGAAGCAGCCGGGAGAGGGAGTTGTCCGCGTTCAGAAAAAGAGTTCCGTACGGGTTCATGTATTTGATGAGTTCCGATTTCGCCCGGACAAGCCCTTCCACTTTCCCGCCAAAATTCCCGATATGGGCGGTCCCCACGTTTGTAATGACGCCGATATTCGGGCGGATCAAGCGACAATGCCGCCTGATTTGCCCGGAACGGGCCATCCCGTATTCCAAAACTACGGCGCGGTGAGAAGAATCGATCTGTTTGGCGTATTTGGCCGTATGGGAAGGAAGGTTCGAGTTTCCTTTTGTTTTAAACACTTTCCAGCGCTTCTTCAAAACGGAGGCAATCATTTCTTTGGTGGTGGTTTTTCCGGCGCTGCCGGTGATGGCGATCACGGGTCTCGCAAGTTGAAGAGGCTGTGTCAACGCATAACCTCCTTTGCAATGGGGATGCAACATATAGTATGTGAGACCCCTTGCGGTTGATTGGGTGATCGCCTCAGTTATCTCCACTTTTTCCTTAGCCCCGTTTTTGCCGAAAAGTTTATCTTGCGTTCCTTGCGGTCGGAAAGGCGCGACATCAAGATCGGGCCGCCTGTTTGTTTCTGAAAGTTTGGCAATTTGTGTCTTGACATTCGTTGGCGTGGCGGCCGGTGACTTCAATCGCTGCGGCGACGCAGCGGTCCCCGTCGTGCCAATACTCGCAGGAATGGATGGTGCACATCACTGTCGGATACATCTCCCCTCCCGCAAACAGGTTGCTCGCCGCTCCACCCCAGTTCACGTTATCCAGGGAACCCAGCATATTGGCGAAGGAAGAGGCGCGAGCAAACGTTTTGCACATGGTTTGCTCCATGATTTGAGACATTTTCCCTTCTTCTTCGTGCATAATGTCGATATTGCGGGCGGAACACAAGTTGCCGGTGACCCAGTGCGTACAAGTGTCGACCACGCATTTCACTCTCGGGTACAGATCGCCTTTTTCCATCAGGATTTCGCTCCTCTCGGTTTGTAATCTTGCGGATTGAACACCCAGGGGTGGAACAGATACTCAAACGCAAAAATGGCCAATGCCGCCACCGTCAGAAACGTGAACGTAACCGTCGAAAAAGGAGCCAACAAAGCTGCGATCCAAAGCACGAAAAACGCATATACGCCGTCCAGCACAGCGAACGCGATGTTCCGCAAATGGGGCAGCACCATCCGGTCGCCCGCCCACCCGGGCAGGACGATCAACAATGTCGTCAGCAAAACGTACAGGAAGGAAACGCGTACGGCGGGCAGCAAAAACGCCAGTATATAAATCGCAAGGAAAGTGACAGCCAATTTGACCAACAATCTGTTCACAGGATCACCCCATTCAAAAGGATATTGATAGTCTGCCTTAAACGCCCGGCTTTATTACAAAAAAAAGTCCGCCAGGCGCCATATGGCGCTTGACGGACTGACGGCAGCCGGGGATGCGCTGTCGTTGCGTTCAATAAGTGCGCAGGATGTTGTACAAAGTGTCGCGTTCCGCCGGAATCCGGCCCGCTTCCCGGATCATCCGGACAAACGATTCTTTCGGCGTGTAATGGGCCGTCTCGGCTCCCGCCGCGTGAACGATTTGTTCCTCCATCACGGTGCCGTCCAAATCGTCGACTCCGAATGCAAGGGAGACCTGGGCCATTTTTTGCCCGATCATCATCCAAAAGGAGCGGATATGGTCGAAGTTGTCCAGCATCAAGCGGGCCACCGCCAGCAGTTTCAGGTCGTACCAACCGCTGGTCAGTTCCGTCAAGTTGTACTCTTTCGCGAGCGGCGTATTGTCCGGGTGGAACGAGAACGGGAAAAACGCGTTAAAGCCGCCGGTTTTGTCCTGCAATTCGCGCAGTCTGACAAAGTGGTCGATCACGTGCTCCGCTTTCTCGATATGCCCGTACAGGATCGACGCGTTGGTACGGAACCCCATCTTGTGGGCCACCTCGTGGATATGGAACCAGCGGTCCGCGTCCGTCTTGTGCCCGGAGATGATTTTGCGCACTTCCGGGTCGAAAATTTCGGCGCCGCCGCCGAGAATCGAATCGAGGCCCGCAATCCGCAGGCGCTCCAGCGTTTCTTCGACTGTAAGCTTCGCCACCCGCGCGATGTAATCGAGTTCCACGGCGGTAAACGCCTGTACGTGAACTCCCGGCAGAATTTTTTTGGCCAGGCGCAGCATGTCCTCGTAATATTCAAACGGCAACCTGGCATTCACGCCGCCGACGATATGCAGTTCGGAAAAACCTTTCGGTGCCATCTCCCTGTACTTCCGCTCGATTTGCTCAAGGGAAAGCGTGTAGGCGTTCGGGTTGTCGGCTTTCAAACCGAAAGCGCAAAGTTTGCAGTCGAGATAACAGACGTTGGTGTAATTGAGGTGCGTGTTATAGATAAAGTAAGCGTAGTCGCCGTTTTTTTGCTGCCGCACGATGTCCGCCATCTCTCCAAGTTGCAGCAGGTGGGGCGACTGTAACAGACGGACCCCGTCTGCAAACGACAACCGCTCTCCGTTGATGACTTTCTCCCGTATATCCTGAAGGGTGTCCCCGCGCGTAATCGTGATCATTCCCGGACCTCCTGTTTCACCAGTCGCATGCTTTTTTATTGTACCATATCCGGGATGCGGCGGGGTGGCAGATTTGCCGCAACCGCGATAGAATGGAGTCAACGGAAGGACGGGAAGCAAACCATGCGATTTTATTCCACGTACGATTGGGGAGAAACCGGTGGCCGGCCCCAGATCCAAAAAGGGGTGCTGAGGCGCATCGGAGGCTATTTTGCGCCTTACTGGAAACAGTTTCTGGCCGTTCTGCTCTGCATTGCGGCGGGAGCGGCGCTGACCATCCTGCAGCCGTTGATCATCAAATCGATTATCGACGTCGCCATCCCCGAGGGACGGGCCGGACTTCTCAACTGGCTGATCCTTGCCATGGTCGGGGCGGCGGTCGCCGGCGGACTGATCGGGGTGGCCCAAGCGTATTTCAATTCCATGATCGGACAAGGCGTCATGTACGACATCCGAAACGAAATGTATCAGCATCTGCACCGGATGTCTCTGCAATTTTTTACCGACACGAAAACCGGCGACATCATGTCGCGGGTGAATAACGACGTAAACGGTTTGCAAACGGTCGTCTCGGAAACGATTTCCAATTCGATCAGCAATCTGGCGGTCGTGGTGTCCCTGGTGATCACCATGTTCGCGCTGGACTGGCGGTTGGCCGTATTGTCGCTGGCAACCCTTCCCCTGTTTGTTTTTCCGACCCGGCGCGTGGGGAAGCTGAACTTTCAGGTCAGGAAAAACACGCAGCAAAAAATCGGGGAACTCTCTTCCCTGATGCAAGAGACGCTGTCCGTCAGCGGCGCCATGCTGGTCAAAGCGTTCGTGCGACAGGAATGGGAACTGAAGCGGTTTTCCCGCATCAATCAGGAACTGAAAAATTGGCAAATCCGCCAGTCGATGATCGGCCGCTGGTTCTTCGCGTCCATCGGCGTCATCGGAACCGCGGGGCCGGCGCTTGTTTACTGGTACGGGGGGCACTCGGTGATCGGCCAGACGATGTCCCTCGGGACGGTTGTCGCCTTTGCGACGCTTTTGCAGAAGTTGTTTGGTCCCGTCTCGGCTCTGGCCAACGTGCATGTCAATTTTTACGGTTCCATCGCCTTGTTTGAGCGGCTGTTCGAATATCTGGACAAACCGGTTGACCTTCAAGACCGGCCCGGCGCAAAGGCGCTTTCCGCCGTCAAAGGGCGCATCGAATTTGACCATGTCTGGTTTTCCTATCAGCAGAAGCGTCCGATCCTGCTCGACATTACATTTGCCGTTGAACCCGGACAATTGGTGGCGCTGGTAGGCCCGAGCGGCGCCGGCAAAACCACGCTGGCGAATCTGATTCCGCGTTTTTACGATCCGACGCGAGGCAGTGTGCGGATCGACGGGCATGACATCCGTGATGTGACGCTTGCATCGCTGGGCAAGGCCATCGGCATCGTATCGCAGGAAACCTTCCTGTTCCATGCCTCGATCCGCGACAATCTGCGGTACGGAAAACTGGACGCGACCGACGAGGAAATCATGCGGGCGGCAAAGGCTGCCAATATCCACGATCTGATCGAAAGCCTGCCCGACGGGTATGATACGATCGTCGGAGAACGGGGATACAAACTGTCGGGCGGGGAAAAGCAGCGGATTGCAATCGCGCGGGTGATTCTGAAAGATCCGGCCATTTTGCTTCTCGACGAGGCGACCTCGGCCCTCGATTCCCAATCGGAAGCGCTTGTGCAGGCCGCCTTGGAAGAACTGATGAAATCGAGAACCAGTCTGGTGATTGCCCACCGCCTGTCAACCATTCTCGCGGCCGACAAAATCGTCGTGCTGTCGGAAGGACGCGTCGTCGAACAGGGGACCCATGCAGAACTCATGACGAAAAACGGGTTGTACGCCGGTTTGTATCACCAACAGTTCAACAAATCGCCGGTGGTTCAATCATGATCAGCGAGGTGATAACCATGTCGAACAAGAAAAAAGACCGGGTACCGCCCGGACAATTCGTGACCGAACGATGGCCGGTGCTGCACGCCGGGACGGTGCCGCGAATCAATCTGGACACCTGGACCTTTCGCATTTTCGGGTTGGTGGAAGAAGAAAAAACGCTGACCTATCCGGAGTTCATGAGCCTGCAGCAGTCGGTCGTCAAATCCGACATCCACTGCGTAACCACCTGGTCGCGTTTGGATAATACGTGGGAAGGCGTATTGTTCAGGGATGTCATGAATTTGGCAAAGGTCAAACCGGAAGCCAGGTTTGTCATGATCCATGCGGAAGCGGGATGGACCACCAATCTACCGCTTGCGGATTTACTGCACGACAATGTGCTGTTTGCGCACAAACATGACGGGGTGCCGCTGTCCCCCAACCACGGCTGGCCGCTGCGCCTGGTCGTGCCGCACCTGTATTTTTGGAAAAGCGCAAAGTGGGTGCGGGGAATCGAATTTATGGCGGAAGACAAACCGGGGTTCTGGGAAGAGCGGGGGTATCACCTGTATGCGGACCCTTGGCGGGAACAACGGTACCGCGACGATCCGGAATGGACAATAGGAGGTTAACGGTAAGACAACGCTTGCTGCCCCAATGCCACCCAGGAGTCGATAAAGGATTTGCGGTTCACTTTTTGGGCCTTTTTTCCTGTCAACGGATCATTGACGTATACAAAATGCGGATCGAACCCGACAAGAAGAACTGCGTGTTCTTCGCGGGTGGCCCGGATTTGTTCATTCTCGTGGAGCCAAACATCCCAGAGCTTTGGCGGAGTGAAATGAACGGTCGTCCAGACGATCACCGGTTTTCCTTTGCGAAGCTGATTCAGCAGTTCTTCAAACGGAGTTCCTGTTAAATTTTCCACCCGGCCTGGCATGTATAGTTCCATCAACTCAGCCAGAGGCTCGTGATAGACTGCATACCCCCTGTTTTTTCCCGTGATGTCTCCGACGAACCCATGGTTGGGATTTCCCCAATGGGTCACATCGTTGTCATGCTTTGCTTGGATGGGATGTGCTTCCTTTTTCACTCGGTTGGCCAGCTCCATCTTGTCCGCTTTGATTCCGGCGTACTGCAGGAGCATGGCCAAACTGGTCACTTCACAGCCGTTTTTGAGTTCCGGTTTTTGTGAAATGATCGGCGCGTTCAACAGGACTTTTTGTTGGAGGTGAAGTTCTCCCTCCGATACGGGGGATTTCTCGGGTTCCGCTTGGCTTTGTTCGACGGGAGCAGGGGCGGGCGCCGATTGCTTGGGCGCCCCGGTCCCTGAGCATCCGCCGGCAAGAGCCACTATTACAAGGCTAAGGAGCCAATTCATGGGACATCCTCCTTGCATGGGTGTCATTGTTTAGCATTCCCCAACAAGTTCGGCACAACAAGTTCGGCCCAACAAGTTCGGCCCCTCGTCATTTTGTCCGGTTTTTTGCTATACTGAAAATTACATATTCGATTCGAAGCTGGAGGTACATAAAGATGAAACGCGTATTTTCGGGTGTCCAACCGACCGGCGACGTGACGATCGGGAATTATTTGGGCGCGATCAAACGGTTTGTTGACTTTCAGGACACAACCGAAGCTTTTTTTTCGATCGTCAATTTACACGCCTGGACGGTCCCGCAGGACCCGATGGTGCTCAAGGAGAAAACCGTCGATCTGGCAGCCCTGTATCTTGCCGTCGGGCTTGATCCGAACAAAGCGACCATTTTTGCGCAGGCCGACGTGCCGGAACACACCGAACTCGCCTGGCTGCTGCAGTGCATGGCCCATTTTGGGGAACTTGGCCGCATGACGCAATTCAAGGAAAAAGGAGAGGGAAAAGAGACGGTATCGGTCGGGCTGTACACCTATCCGGTGCTGATGGCGGCCGACATTTTGCTGTATCAGACCGATCAGGTGCCGGTTGGGGAGGACCAGAAGCAGCATTTGGAGCTGACCCGCGATCTGGCGGAACGCTTCAACAACCGCTTTGGCGAAACGTTCAAAATTCCGGAACCGCTGATTGCCGAATTCGGTGCCCGGATCATGGGGCTTGACGATCCGACGAAAAAGATGAGCAAAAGCGCTCCCAGTCCCTACAACCGCATTACCATGACCGATACGCCGGACGAGATCCGGGCGAAAATCATGAAAGCGGTGACCGACGCTGAGAACGAGATCCGGTACGATCCGGCGGCCAAGCCGGGCGTGAGCAACCTGCTGACCATTTATAGCCTGTTCTCCGGGGAACCGGTGGAACAGATCGTGGAAAAATTCCGTGGACAAGGGTACGGCACCCTGAAAAAGGCGCTGGTCGAAGTGGTCGTCGATCACCTGCGGCCGATTCAGGAGCGGCACCGCCAATTGCTTGAATCAGGAGCAGTGTTGGACATTCTGCAGAAAGGAGCCGAACGGGCCCGCGAAGAAGCGGCCAAGACGCTCAAGCTCGTCAAAGAAAAAATGGGACTTGTCCTATAAGCGGATCAGCCTAATCGTTGCGAAAAAGGGGGGCGGCATGGTGGGGAAAACACCGGAATTGGCTGTGACGGCGCGAGATCTTTCCACACTGGAGGCGGCAGTGAACGTGGGGGCGGATGCGGTTGAAATCGCGGACGGGGATTTCGGGTTTTTGGCCGCCATGTCTCACCGGTTCACGGTCGGGGAAATCCGGCAGGCTGTGTCTCTGGCCCATGCCAAAGGGGCCCGTCTGTTTGTTGCCGCGAATATTATCGCGCATAACCGGGACATCGAAAAACTCCGGGTTTATTTCAGCCAGCTTGCGGACTCGGGCGTCGACGCAGTCGTCGTGGCGGATCCCGGCGTGCTGCTGACGGCGCAGGAATCCGCGCCCGGACTAACCGTCCATGTCAACCAGGAAATGGGGATCACCAACCGGGATTCCGCCAGGTTCTGGGTGCAGGCGGGGGCGCGGCGAATTGTGCTGGCAAGGGAATTGAACTTCAGGAACATCAAAGACATCTGCGCAAACGTGCCCGGGGAAGTGGAAAGCCAGGTGCACGGCGCGATGAACATCTTCTATACGGGACGCCAAATCCTCAGCAACTATTACCGGTATCGCGGCGCTGACTTCGAGCCGGAGGAAGAAATCACGTCTTACGCGTTAAAGGAAGAAAAGCGGTCGGAGGAATACTACCCTGTCTATGAAGACGAACGGGGAACCTACGTGATGAGCAGCGCCGACCTGTGCTTGATTGAGCGCATTCCCGAGTTGATGGATGCGGGATTGGCGGCGTTCCGGATCGAGACCCGCCCGCACGGGCCCGATTATGTGCGGGAGATTGTAGCGGTGTACCGCGAGGCGGTTGACGCGTATTCGCGTGATCCGGAAAGTTACCGCTACCGGCCCGAATGGCTGGAGCGTATCAAGCGAGTTTCGGGCCGTCCGCTGACAGAAGGCTTTTACGTGCGGGAAGCGGCCAAATAGGCGAAGCGGTTGCAACGTATGGCGCGAGGGGGGACGTTGCGACGCTTTATTTTGTGTGTGCGTGGAGCAAATCGGCTAACTGTTCGAGACCGTCGAACAGCCGCTGCGAAGGCCGGCAGTAAAGCCCTTCCTCCATGACATAGATGCGGTTGCTTCGCACGGCGGGAACTTCTTCCCACCCTTGGCGGGAGCGGATTTTTCCGGTGTCGATCCTGTCCGGACGAACGCCCGGCCACACCGCGAAAATAAAATCCGGCTGGCGGCCGATGATCTCCGCTCCGGTCTGGTCGATCACACTGTCCCCTGGACGGTCGGCAAAAATGTTAATCGCGCCGGCGAGTTCGCTGACGGGAGTAAGCCACGTATCGTGGGCCGGAGAAATATAGGGGCGGGGCCACCATTCCCAGTACAGGCGTGGCGTCCAGGCGCGTGTGGCCGTTTTTTCCCGGATGCGGTCGACTCGCGCTTGCAGTGACGAAACCAGTTCGTTCGCTTTCTGTTCCGTCCCCGTGTGTCTTCCGAGCAGCCGGATGTCTGCATAGATATCGTCGATCGTTTTCGGATTCAGCACAATGTGAGGGATGCTGCGCTCTTGCAAGCGTTGCACGTTTTTCTCCATACCAGGCACGGAAAGAGAGGCGACGACCAAATCCGGTTGACAGTTTGCCAGTTTGTCGAGATCGATATTCAGGTCGGGACCCAACCGGGGAAGCCCGGCCAATTCGTGAGCCGGCCAGTCGGAGTGATCGTCGACGGCGACGACCTGATCGATGATTCCGAGCGCATACAGGAGTTCGGTGCTGCTGGGGCAAATCGATACGATTCGCAACGGGAACCCTCCCTCAAAATAGACTCAAAAATAGATTGTGGCCGACGGGGCGGTCGTGTACAATGAGAACGGGTATGGTTTCGCAAAAAAGAGGTGATTGCGCAAATATGGTCATGATCATTCTTTTGGCTTTGCTGGCGCTGATCGTGTCATTCGGCGTGGGATTTATATTGAACATGTTGACCAAATTTTGGCTGAGCAGCGGCATCGCGTTTTTGGGACTGTTCATTTACATTATGCTGAAAGTGGAGCAAAGTCTGCAACTGGTGGATTGGATCCTCTTATCCCTGGTCGCCGTGGGGGCGTTTGCCAGCGCGTTCGCGATCCGGACGCTGCGCAACCGCGGTTTCCGGATGTTTCAGTAACGAATCGGGGAAATACAAACAATCCTGGGCCGATAGGGGCAACCCAGGATTGTTTGCGTATGCAGAGGAAATTTATTTGCCGTAACGAGCTTTGCACTCTTCCAGCAGGCGGGCTGCCACGTCGACACCCTGCCAGCCCTCGATTGTCACTTTCTTATTTTCGAGGTCTTTATAAACCTGGAAGAAGTGAGCGATTTCCTTCAGGACATGAGGCGCGACATCGTCGAGCGTATGTACTTCCTTGAAACGCGGGTCTTCCGTGGGAACCGCTAGCAGTTTTTCGTCTTTGCCCTTGTCGTCCGTCATGATCAGCACGCCGATCACACGGGATTCGATCACGCAGCCGGGGAAGGTCGGGAAGCTGGTGAGCACCAGGATGTCAAGCGGGTCTCCGTCTTCCGCCAGAGTGTTTTCAATGTAACCGTATTCGGTCGGATAGTGCATCGGCGAGAAAAGTACCCGGTCCAATTTGAAACGGCCGGTTTCCTTGTCGAATTCGTATTTGTTCTGACTGCCGGTAGGAATTTCAATGAATGCGTTTACAACCAGCTTATCTGACATGTGAAAAGTTTCCCTCCTCAAGACTCCTAAAAAATTTTCCTCCCCATTATAGCAACAAAGGGTATCTTCTGACAAACATCTCTTGATCATGCAATACGGAGTTGCGGCATATAACTCTAAGAGCGCATAAAGAGCGCATATGACTTGCCACACAATAACTTTTGGGATATGACTTTGGGAAGTGGAGAGCTGTATGCCGAGTGTGGTATACTTGAATCCAAATTAAATTTGTTAATCTGGAATCATTTTCTGCAACGGGAGGTGTTATCCCGCAGCGTCCCGTGGCGCTCGGGAGTACAGATTTGACGGACGGCCCTAGTATTGACCCCTTGGGTACAATCACGAACCTGATTTTGGTTTTTCTATTGGTGTTTGCCAACGGATTTTTTGTGGCGGCCGAGTTTGCGATCGTAAAGGTCCGCTCGACGCGGATCGAGCAGCTTGTCATCGAAGGGAACAAACGGGCCCGCGTGGCGCAATCGATCATCAACAACCTGGACGCCTATCTGTCCGCCACCCAGTTGGGAATCACGCTGGCTTCCCTGGGGCTTGGTTGGGTGGGCGAAAAGACGATCGCCACCTTACTCGACGCCGTTCTCATCGGCCGCGTGGAGATCGATTCCGGTACCGTTCATCTCGTTTCTGCCGCGATGGCGTTTTCGTTCATCACGTTTCTGCACATCGTCTTGGGAGAATTGGCGCCCAAGTCTCTGGCCATCCAACGGACGGAAGGAACCGTGCTTTTTACATCATGGCCGTTGATGATGTTTTTTAAACTGATGTATCCGTTTATCCGCTTGCTGAACGGAACCGCCAACCGGTTCCTGAATCTGATCGGCATTCGGCCTGCCTCCGAGGCGGAACTGGCGCACAATGAAGAAGAGCTGCGGATGCTCGTGACGCAAAGCCACGAGAGTGGCGTGATCGACGAAACGGAGCGGGATCTGATCGATAACATTTTTGATTTTTCCAGCCGCGTTGCCCGCGAGATCATGGTGCCGCGCACCAGTATGGTGACGTTGTACACGAACCGCCCGTTCGCCGAAATCATGGCGAAAGTACAGGAAGAGAAACACACCCGGTTTCCGCTGTGCGTGGAAGACAAGGACCATATCATCGGCATCGTGCACATCAAGGATCTTTATTCGATGGCGCTTGGCGGCAAAGAGGATTTCGATCTCGCACAGATTGCACGCCGTCCGGTGACGGTGGCGGAAGCGACCCCGATTAAAGACGTTTTGCGAATGCTCCAGAAAAACCGTTCGGAGATGGCGATCGTCATCGACGAATACGGAGGAACGGCCGGCCTGCTGACGACAGAAGACATATTGGAAGAACTCGTCGGGGAGATCCAGGACGAATTTGACGAGGAACGTCCGTTTATCGAGACCAACGGTGAAATTAGCTCGATTGACGCGCGGATGCTGATTGAAGACGTAAACGAACATTTTCATACCCATATCAGCACCGACGAGGTCGATACGATCGGCGGATGGGTGTACGCCCATTTTGAACATCCTCCGAAAATCGGCTCCTTTGTCGATGTGGAAGGCTACCGGTTTGAGGTGGCGGAGATGGACAGCCTGCGCATCACCCGCCTGCACATCAGACGGCTGGAAGATGAAGAAGCGCCGACTGCGGAACCCGCGTAGTCTTTTTGGAAGCAAGAGCAGGGTTGCCGAAGTGACACCCCTCTGGGGTGTTTTTTGCTTTGTTCGCAAACAGAGGCTGACGTCTTATGCTTGTTGTGATACAATACTAAAAAAATATAGTAAATGTTTAAATTTTCGGAGGGAGATGGGGGTATGGAAAACGTGTCCAAACTTCAGAACCAGGAACTGGTGCCGCCCATGTCAAAATCTTGCAATCTCACAAATTATGACGAAATGTACAAGGTTGCGACCTGGGAAGAGGAAGAGCGGGCGTTCTCCTGGCATGAGACGGGGAAAGTGAATATTGCCCATGAAGCGATCGACCGGCACGCCGCGACTTCGCGCAAGGACAAGCCGGCGCTTTTCTTCAAGGACGACAAGCGCGAGGAATCTTATACTTTTGCCGATTTGAAAACGCTTTCCGACAAGTTTGCAAACGTCCTTCGCAAGCTCGGAATCAGCAAGGGGGACCGGGTTTTCATCTACATGCCGCGCTGCCCAGAGCTGTATGTCGCATTGCTTGGAATCGTAAAAATCGGGGCGATCGCGGGTCCGTTGTTTGAAGCGTTCATGGAAGCGGCGGTCAAAGACCGTCTCGAGGACAGCGGAGCGGTCGCCGTCGTAACGACTCCGGAATTGAACAAGCGGATTTTGCGCGGCGAACTGCCCAACCTGAAGCACGTGATTCTGGTCGGGGCGCAGGAAGTGGGACCGGGCGAAGTCTCCTACGAGCGGGAGATGGCGGAAGCGCCGGCCGATTTTCAAATCGAATGGATGGACCGGGAAGATCCCTATATCATCCACTATACGTCCGGATCCACCGGCAAGCCGAAAGGCGTCGTTCACGTTCACAACGCGATGATCCATCAACACCGCTCCGGACGCTGGGTGTACGATCTCAGAGAAGACGACATCTACTGGTGCACCGCTGACCCAGGGTGGGTAACCGGTACTTCCGCCGGCATGTTCGCTCCCTGGTTGAACGGGGTGACAGTCGTTCTGCGGGGCGGCCGCTTTAAGCCGGAAGACTGGTATGACACCATAGAACGGTTTAAGGTGACCGTCTGGTTCTCCGCGCCGACCGCTTTCCGGATGCTGATGGCCGCGGGAGACGAAGTCGTGAAGCGATACGACCTTTCTTCCCTCCGCCATATCCTGTCCGCAGGAGAACCGCTGAATCCGGAAGTGTTCCGGTGGGGATTGCAAGCCTTTGGCCAACGGATCCATGACAACTGGTGGATGACGGAGACCGGGTCGACTTTGATCAGCAACTTCCCCTGTCTTCCGATCAAACCGGGTTCGATGGGCAAACCGATTCCCGGCGTCTACGCGACGATCGTCGACGACGAGGGGAACGAACTGCCGCCCAACCGTATGGGCAATCTTGCGATTCGCGCCGGTTGGCCCGGCATGATGCGTGCAATCTGGAATAACGAGGCAAAATACAAAGAGTACTTCCAGTTGAAAGGCTGGTATGTGTCCGGAGATTCCGCTTACAAAGACGAAGACGGGTATTTCTGGTTCCAGGGCCGCGTCGATGACGTGATCAACACATCGGGCGAGCGCGTCGGTCCGTTCGAAGTCGAAAGCCGCCTGGTCGAACATCCGGCGGTGGCTGAAGCGGGCGTCATCGGCAAACCGGATCCGGTTCGCGGCGAGATCATCAAAGCGTTCATCTCTCTCCGCGCGGGATATGAACCCAGCGAGGAATTGAAACAGGAGATCGCCCAGTTTGTAAAAACAGGCCTGGCGGCCCACGCGGCTCCGCGGGAAATCGAGTTCCGCGACAAGTTGCCGAAGACCCGTTCCGGCAAGATCATGCGCCGCGTCCTGAAAGCTTGGGAGTTGGGGCTGCCGACCGGTGACCTGTCGACGATGGAAGATTGAGGATATGCGATTGATGGAAGATCGAGTTGACTGATACCTTTGGCATGAATATAATTGAGGTGTATCAACCGCATAGGGTTCTTCGTTAGGTGAGGCTTCTGCATAGATCATACGCCACTACCCGGAAACGTCGAGAGACGCCAATGGGTCAACAGGTACTGCCGGCTTAAGGTTTTACCTAATGTGGCTGAACCTTCGGGTTCTAGCTATGTATGTGCTAAAGCTTGGACGAGTGGAGAAGGCGAATCGGAGCAATCCGACAATCTTTGGAATGCGCCATGTTGGATTCGGAGCCTTCATTTCTTTGAAGGCTCTTTTTGTTTTCTGCGCACGCTATGTCTGAAACAACCTTCGGAAGGGAGGTACCGATTGTGATCAAGACCTATTTTTACAACCACGAAGATGCGAAGATGTACCATGATGTCGACTTGCTGCGGAAAGCGGAACTGCTGCAGAACGAGAACAATCTGCTGTGGATCGACCTCTACAATTGTACGGTCGACGAACTGAAGTTTGTCGGTGCGATCTTCGATTTTCACCCGCTGGCGATAGAAGACTGTTTGCACGATTCGCCCCGTTCCAAGGTGGACAATTACGACGATTACTATTTCTTTGTCTTTCACGCGTTGCGCTACGATGAAGAGAGCGAGCGGGAAATCACGACCGAGGAGCTGAATGTGTTTCTCGGGAAAAACTATATCGTGACGGTTCACCAGAATCCGCTGCATTCCATCGGCCGGATTGCCGCCCGTTCTTTGCGGGAACCGCATTTTATGAACAAGGGGCCTGATTTTTTGCTGTATTCCATCGTTGACGGGATCACCGATGAATATTTTCCGATTATGGAACGGATTTCCACGCGGATTGACGAATTGGAAGACGAGATGTACGAACATCCCGCGCAGGAGATCACCGAGGAGTTTCTTGCGCTCAAACGCACGATCGTGCTGATTCGCCGGGTGATTCAACCGAAGAAACGGATCTTCGCCAATGTCGGCGGCCGTTACTCGTTTGACGTGCAGGAGGACAATGTGCCCTATTTTATTGACCTGGTGGACCATCTGGAGCGAATTTCTGACTCTCTTGAAGTGTTTCGCGATCTGGTGTCTGGCGCCATGGAGACATACTATTCCCTGGTCACCGCCAGGACCAACGATACGATCCGCATCCTGACGATCATCACGACGATTACCGCGACACTGACATCCGTCACCGGGTATTTCGGTATGAACGTGCCGCTGCCTCTGCAGGACCACTGGGTTTCGACGATTCTGGTGACCTTCTTGCTGGCGGGCATGACATTCGGGATGCTGAAATATTTCCGGCGAAAGAAATGGATCTAGAATCCGGGAAACAGATAAAAAGTAAGAACCCCCTGAAGAGGCGGGTTCTTTCCGATGGAGGCTATTGGTTTTCGTCGATTACGAGCTTGCCCGCTTTGCCGAAGGCGTCGCTTTTCAGATCTTCAAGGAAGACGTAGACGCGGTCTGCGGGCACTTCGCAAATCTCGCTTACCACTTTTGTCACTTCCGCGACGAGTCTGCGTTTTTGTTCCAGTGTGCGTCCTTCCCGCATTTCAATGGTGATAAACGGCATGATCCGTCCCTCCCGCCATGGTAATAAGTAAATTATGGCTTGTCCAGCACCAGATGTCAACGAAAGGAAAGATCGGTATGACGGATCCGATTCCCCGGGAGTTTCTCGAGTATATGCGATGCGTGAACGAAGAGGATTATTTTGCGGCGCATGAAGTTTTGGAGGATTTGTGGCACAGCGACCGCATCGATTTTTACAAAGGGATGATCCAGGTTGCCGTCGCGCTGTTTCACCTCCGCAACGGCAACATCAAGGGGGCGAGATACCTGTTGGAAAGGGCCAAGTTCTTGTTGGCGCCGTATCGTCCGGTGTTTCGAAGAATCAGTGTCGAACAGGTCCTCTCCTATATCGAGGACTGCTTGCAAAAACTTCCCGGCGTTGACGAAATGGAACGGGAAGAAGCGGAGAAACTGGGGATTAAAGGGATCCGGCTGCAACTGCTGGACGAAAGGTGTTGCTGACGGTTGTCCTGGCGGCGGGGGGTACCGCTGTAACATTTGGTACGGCGGGAAGGGGCTGCTGCATCCGCAACATATAAGGAAAAAACAGGAATAACTATAAATTGATATTAAACTCTCATCTTGGACTTGTTATAAGAAAAACCAGGCCAAATATCTGATTTTCAATTCAGAAAAATTTTAATTAATAGTTTGTCGTTTTTGTGAAAAAAAGATTGTTTGTTTTGTTCTCTCGTGATATACTAGTTCCGCAGATGGAATTATCTGAAGAGTTTGATAGAAAGGGGGATGGGCGGCTGCAGTTTTCTTTATTTAATAATAGAAAGAAAAGACCACAAGTAGAAATGGGGGAGAAACATGCAAACAAATTTCAATTCGGGTGTAAACGCTTCCACAAGCAATGCACGCACGAAGAATGAGTGGGACAGAATTGCGGAATCTGCCGAATTTAAGCAGATGGTCAGCAAGAAAAAAGCGTTTCTGGTACCTGCGACGGTCTTTTTCATGGTTTATTACTTTGCGCTCCCTACCTTGGCAGGTTATTTCAAGCCGTTAATGGCGGCGAAGGTCACTGACTCCATGAACTTCGGATATTTGTTCGCATTGTCCGAATTTGTGATGGCTTGGGGATTGGCTCATCTTTATATGAAAAAGGCGAACGAGTTTGATGCGACAGCCTCCGAAATGCGGAAATTTATTAAGGGAGGGAGCCAGTAATGTCTGCTGCAAAATTCGGTGTATTTAACCCGTTGGCATTTACGCTTTTCCTTGGCATCGTCGCGATTACGTTGATCATTACCTACTGGGCGGCAAAACGCACCCACACCACCAGCGAATTTTATGCGGCGGGCAGTTCCATCAAAGGTTGGCAAAACGGGGTTGCGATTGCAGGCGACTATATGAGCGCCGCCTCCTTCCTCGGAATTGCCGGATTGATTGCGTTGTCCGGCTATGACGGATTCATGTACTCGGTGGGCTGGCTGGTTGCTTATTTGACGGTTCTTTTGCTGGTGGCGGAACCGCTGCGGAATACCGGAAAATATACGATGGCTGACGTGTTGGCGTCCCGTCTGAACGAGAAGCCTGTACGCTCCGTTGCCGCTTTATCGACAATCGTTATTTCCACTTTCTACATGATCGCCCAAATGGTCGGTGCGGGCGGCCTGATTAAGCTGCTGCTCGGCATCGATTACAACTATGCGATCATCGGTGTCGGCATACTCATGATCCTGTATGTGGTGTTTGGCGGCATGCTGGCGACCACCTGGGTGCAGATCACCAAAGCGGTTTTGCTGATGGGCGGTACGATTGTGCTGTCGATCATGGTTCTTGCCAAGTTCAACTTCAATGTCGGCGACATGTTCGACAAGGCGGCTTCCATGTACGGCCAGAAGTTCCTGGAGCCCGGCCTCAAGTTTACCAATCCGCTTGACCAGATTTCGCTCGGCCTTGCGCTGGTCCTCGGGACGGCCGGCCTGCCGCATATCCTGATCCGTTTCTATACGGTGCCGAATGCGGTGGAAGCGCGGAAGTCCGTGGTGTGGGCGATGTGGATCATCGGCTTGTTCTACGTGATGACGACATTCCTCGGATTTGGCGCGGCAACCCTCGTAGGGAAAGACGCGATTGTCAAAGTTGACAAGGCGGGCAACATGGCGGCTCCGATGCTGGCGCAGGCTTTGGGCGGCGACTTCATGTTTGCCTTCATTGCGGCGGTTGCCTTCGCAACAATTCTCGCCGTGGTTGCCGGGTTGACGATTGCGGCCTCTTCCGCCTTTGCCCATGACTTCTATACGAACGTGGTCCGCGGCGGCAAGGCAACCGAGCAGGAACAAATTAAAGTGGCCCGGATCACCTCGTTTGCGGTTGGTATATTGGCAATCATCATCGGTATCGCTTCCAAAGGGATGAACGTCGCGTACATGGTGGCGCTTGCATTCGCGGTGGCCTCCAGCGCAAACCTGCCGGTGATCGTGCTGACCGTCTTCTGGAAACGGTTCACCACAGCCGGAGCGGTTGCCGGGATGCTGGTCGGTCTTGCTTCCGCCTTGCTGTTCACCTTTATCGGCCAGGGCGTGATGGGCAAGGAAGCGATCTTCCCGCTCCAAAACCCGGGAATTGTCTCCATCCCGCTCGGATTCCTGGCTGCTATCGTCACTTCGCTTGTGACCAAAGACCAGAAAGCGGAAGAAAAATTCAGCGAGATTTATGTCCGTGCGAATACCGGGTACGGCTTGGACAAATAAGTAAGGTATATTGCAAGCGACAGAGCCGCTGGCACCTGCGGGAGCCAGCGGTTTTTATATTTCCATCCGATATGCACTTCTTGTGTTTTGCCGTCGTGTTTTCGGCGTGATATATTTCTGCTAAAATCCGGTATGGGGAAACATGACCTATGGATATCCGGGACGATTGGGGATGAAGTATGGTGAAGCGCATTCTTTTCATTCTGTTGCTCATTTTTTTGCCGTTAACGGTGATCGGCAATTTTTTGCATTTCGATGAAGTGCTGTTGTTTGCGTTGGCCGCCGTCACGATCATACCGCTGGCGGGCATCATGGGCAGGGCGACGGAAAGCATCGCGGTACATAGCGGTCCGCGCATCGGCGGGCTTTTGAACGCGACCTTCGGCAACGCGGTGGAGTTAATCATCGCTTTTCTTGCGCTGCGGCAAGGATTGACGCAAGTGGTGCAGGCGTCAATCACCGGCTCGATCATCGGGAACCTGCTGCTGGTGGCGGGACTCAGTTTCCTCGTCGGCGGCATTAAGTATCCGATCCAGAAATTCAACTCTTCCGTTGCCCGCACCAACTCCGCGATGATGATGCTGGGGGTGGTCATTGCGCTGATCATTCCGGCGATTTTTACCATGCAGAACGAACATATTGCAGACAACCTAAGCATCGGCGTGGCAGCCGTTTCTTTGGCGCTGTATCTGCTGGGGCTGTATTTTGCGTTGTTCACGCATAAACATGTGTTTCATTACACCGAGGACATGGAGGAAGAAGAAGCCGAATGGTCGCTTGGGAAAGCGACCGCCATCCTCGCTTTGGCGACCTTGGCGGTCGCTTACGTGTCGGAGACGCTGGTGCACACCATTGAGACGGTTTCCCATGCCCTGGGATGGTCTGAAGTGTTTATCGGAGTGATTATCGTCGCGATTATTGGGAACGCGGCGGAACACAGTTCGGCGATTCTCATGGCCTGGAAAAACCGGATGGATCTGTCGATGGAAATCGCGGTCGGAAGTTCGCTCCAAATCGCGATGTTTGTCACGCCGGTGCTGGTGTTTGCGGGATGGCTGATCGGAAAGCCGCTGCCGCTGGTGTTTACGTGGCCGGAGATTGCGGCGATGACATTGGCCGTTTTTATGACGGCGTTCCTTGCCAATGACGGGGAATCGAATTGGCTGGAAGGAGCGATGGCTTTGGGAGCCTACGTGATTTTTGGGATAGGATTTTATTTCCTGTAAGCCGGATTACAATGAAAAACGAAAAGATTGACAGGGTTATGGGTTAAATGTAGAGTTAATATAAAATTAGAATATATAAAATAAGAGAGCTAGGTTACGGGTAATATAAACCAGCCCAAAAGGGAGGAAAGCAAGGATGAAGAAAGCGATTGTGTATTCAAGCACCGGTTGCCCTTACTGCGAGAAAATCAAAAAAGATCTTGCGAATTGGGGGATCGCATACGAAGAGCGAAACGTTACGGAAAATCCCGGCTATTTTAATGATTTGCATGAAAAGGGGATCTTCTCGACGCCTGTGACCTTTATTGACGGAGAAGCGTTTATCGGATACCGGCCGAACAAGATGAAGGATTATCTCGGCATTCGGGAAGAAACGGCCGACAAGGCAAACGAGCCGGAGCGGGACGCTTCCGAAATTTTCTCCGCCCCTTCCGGTGAGATTTTTAAAGAAGTGTACGATCTGGCGATTATCGGCGCCGGGCCGGCGGGTGCGTCGGCGGCGGTGTACGCGGCGCGGGGCCGCATGAAAACGATCGTGCTCGACAAAGCGCCGGGGGCGGGCGCACTTGCCATCACCCACAAAATCGCCAATTATCCGGGGGTCAACGAGGAATTGACAGGGCTTGCGCTGGTCGACCGGATTCGTCGGCAAGCGAAAGGGTTTGGCGCGACTTTTGTGCGGACGTCCGTTCTTTCCGCCGATCTGAAGGGTGACATGAAAGAACTGAAAACGCCGGAAGGGGTCGTGCAAGCGAAAACGGTCTTTATCGCGGTGGGAGCGCGCGGCAACAACAAGAAACTGAAAGGCGAAGAAGAGTTTACCGGCCGCGGCGTCAGTTACTGTTCGACTTGCGACGGGGCGTTTTTCCGGGACCGGATCGTCGGGGTTTCCGGCGATAACGAGGAGGCGCTGACGGAAGCGATCGCCCTTGCCAAATTTGCGAAACACGTGTATTTCTTCATTCCGGCAAAGAAACTGCAAGGTGAAGCGGACATCAGGGCGGCGGAATCTTGCAACAACATCGAAGTGCTCTGGCAGCACCGCGTGCGTGAAGTGGTGGGAACCGACAAGTTCGAAGGGGTTCTGGTGCAAAAGCCGGACGGCGAACAAGTAACTTATGAGTTGGACGGCGTGTTCTTTTACATGGCGGGGAACAAGCCGAACACCGAGTTCCTCGGCGACGAGATCAAGCGGGACACCGACGGCTATATTGAAGTGAACGAGTTCTTGCAGACGAATATCGAGGGAGTGTTTGCGGGCGGCGACGCGCGGCGGACACCGGTAAAACAGGCGGTTGTAGCGGCTGCGGACGGTGCGATTGCCGCGATGGGAGCGGATGCTTACGTCAACAGACGCGGCAAGTTGATCCCGCAGTACAGCTAATCTCGATCCAGTTTTCAGCCGAGTGATCTCGGCTTTTTTTGTCTCCTTCGTTTTATGGTGGCAAATTGACAGCAAAAAATGACAGAAAGTTCAAAAAAATTAGTGGAAATTGGCAGTGTCAGACGGCTGAAAGATGTTGGTATAATTTTATTGTGAAAACGCTATCAATATTGAATTTATTGAATTTTTGATTTGGAGGTGTTGTCCATGAGTCAGGTAAAAGCCCTGACGCCGGTTCGCGAAAGACCGTGGGATTGGGTTACCAAAAACGAATATGAAGAGGTAACCGTACGCATGCAGCCGTATATTCACGGCCATTACCGCCACAAGTTCGACACGCGGGACTATGACATTTACGATCCCCGCTACACGCGGGTACGCAGTTCGGATTGGGATGCGTTCCGCGACCCAAAGAAATTGTGGTATTCGACCTACACCGTCAACCGGAAGAAAATGTCGGACGAGGTCAATACGATTTTTGAAAGGGCCAGGCAACTGCGGTTGTTTGAACGGATGAACCCGGACTGGAAACGGTTTGCGGCAGAGTTTTACGTTCCTCTGCGTCACTTCGAGTACAGCGGCGCGGTTCAATTGCAGCATGTGGTCCGCTATGCGATGGGATGTCCGATTGAGCAGGCGGCGACTTTTAACGCGTTCGACAAACAGGGACGAGCGCAATGGCTGTCGATTTGGGCCCTTGAAATGACGGAGTATGAAGACACGGTGCTGCTTGAGGCGGGTAAGGAATTGTGGTGTGAGGACCCGGCGTACCGAAAGCTGCGGGAATATATGGAACAGGTTCTGGTTACCGATGATTGGGCGGAAGTGTTGTTGGCAGTTAATTTGGCGATTGATCCGTTGCTTGCAAGAATTGCGTACCGGCTGCTGACCGAGGTTGGAGTCCAACATGGGGACACTGTTCTGCCGGGGTTAGGGATCGTTTGTGACGAACAGGTGAAGTGGCAGGAACAGTGGAGCCGGAATCTGTTTGAAATGCTGGCGGAAGACCCTGCACGCAGCCGATGGGAATATCTGAAAGCGTTAGGCTATGAGGGCTGGCGGGACTACCGGTGGGGGAAGGTGCTCAACGACCCGCGGCTGACGCCGGAAGAATCCTTGAGCAATCTGGAAATCATTGCGGAATGGGCGAACAAATGGATCCCCGCCGCAACCGAAGCGGTGCTGCCGCTGCAGGAAGTGTTTAACCGCAACGGGATCGGGTTCTCCGTTGAGCAAGCGGTCAACCGGGTAACCAAACAGGATCTCGCTCCCTATTTCGAAAAAATCGGCGTGTCTTTACCGGCATGCATTGTGGGGTGAAGCAGGGATGGCTGTCGATTCCAAAAAGGGATTTGTCGGAATTGATCTCGACAAAAACGGCGGGGAAGTGACCACCGCGATCATCGAGGCGATCCGGCAGGACAACCAAGGCGTGGAACTGAACGATTTCAATGTTTATGTCAAGGTGAAAGCGCCCGGCCAGATGGTGATCCGGCGGGAGACGGTCGAAGAAAAACTCGGCCGTGACTGGTCGATGGATGAGTTGCACATTTTCATGTCGTCTTACTTTGGTTTTATCGAAGATTGGGACGAAAACCGGCTATTGATCCGCTGGAACAACGCGGAATAATTCGGGCCGGTTTCGGGAAAGAGGAGGCCGACGATATGGCAAAAATGGGGGTTGCCCAAAAATACCGAGCTTTAACGCGGGATCTGATGTGGGATCCGAAAGCTGTCGATCTGAAGAAGATCTATCCATTGATCGAAGCGGAAGGGATCCGGATCAAAGACCCGAAACGGTGGGAAGATCCGTTTCGGATGACCTACGATCAATATGTGAGAATCCAATCGGAGAAAGACCATTTGCATCATGCGATTCGCGCCGCGTACGAAGCAAATCAGGATCATGCACGCGTAATTGACGGCCGCTGGTTCGAAGGTGTAAAAGCGTTTGCGGTGGCGGTACAGCCGGCTGAGTATTCCGCGCACCGCTTGATGGCCTACATCGGGCGCAACATTCCGATTGAGGCGATCCGGTTTGCCACCTTCAACCAAGCGCTGGACGAACTGCGCCACGCACAGATCGAGATTAAGCATTACGCTCACATGAGTAGATATTATGACGGTTTTCACGCTTATGCCAAAACAAATGAAAACCATTGGTTCAACACCGTTCCGAAATCATTTTTTGATGATGCGTTGACGGCCGGTCCGTTTGAGGCTCTGATTGCCATCGCTTTTTCGTTCGAATACGTCTTCACCAACATCCTTTTCCTGCCGTTTGCTGCTTCCGCCGCCGCTGTGGGAGACGAGCATTTTGCGGCTGTCGGCAAAAGCGTGCAGTCGGATGAATCGCGGCATATGGCGCTTGGCATGGCGGCTCTCAAGATGCTGTTGGAAGAGGATGACCGCAACATTCCGATCGTCCAAAGATGGCTTGACAAGTGGTATTGGCGGGCTTATCGCATCTTTTCCGTCGTGGCGACACTGGTGGACTATTATCCGCGCGTTCGGGCGATTTCCTGGAGAAAGGCGTTCGAGATGTATGTTGAGGATCAAGTGTTTGATGGCCTGTTCAGGGATCTGGCGAAATATGAAATTCGTCCGCCGCGAAACGCCGAAGATTCGATTCGCGAGAAAAACCATTATTCCCATGCGACGATGCGGATTCTGGAACATTACAAACATGCGAACTATTTCCGCGGATTCAAGTTGCAGCCCGACGATTACGAGTGGTTGCACAACGAATATCCGGATACCTTTGAACGGTACTACGCTCCGTTTTTCCGAAAAATGGACGACCATGTGCTGGCTGTTGCCGCGCCGAGCATTCCGGCGGCATGCGCCGTTTGCGAAATTCCGACGGAATTCCCCGATCCTGACAACCCGACACAGTTCTGGACGCAGTATGCGGAATACAACAACAAAACGCATATCTTCTGTTCGCCTGGATGCAAGCAGATTTTTCTGGAGGAACCGCACAAATACATTCAGTGGTGGTGGCCGGGAGAAGCGTATTTGTCAGGGGAATTTGGCAAAGAAGTGCCGGGTGACTTGTTTAAATATTTCGGATTTTCCCCAGAAGAAGCAAACGAGTTCTACTCGTCCCGCGATTATCAACGCTGGTTGAGATACCGTGAAGAACTCGGCCTGAACAAGGAGTTTACGGTTGTATAGGAGGTGGTGCGGGATGTATATCATCTGGTTGCGCAATCTGGCGGATGACCGGTTTACGGGGCAGCAAGGAATACCGGCAGATCCAAAGATGACCGGTCAGGAGTTGGTGCAAGCCGTTTTCCAAATGTGGAACATGCAGCCGAGGCCTTGCCGTCTGTTCCGGGTCCATCCCGACGGAAACAGGGAGATCGATTTGGACAAAACGTTGCAGGAGAGTGGTGTGCGCAACGGCGACCCGATTGACTTCATTGTCGCATAGCCAAAACTCTTACCATGGGGACCGTTGGCAAATCCCCCATTCCGTAACGTCTTCATGCAAGAAACCAGTCACAGCTGGAAAGTTGGAGGAGCTTGGGAGGGCTGTTATGACAAAAAAGACGGTGCAGTTGAATTTGAAACATCTGCTGCGGGCTGAGGCGGCGGAAGGAAAATTGTTTATCAACTCGCACAGAATGGTGTTGATTCCAACTTCCGCCTTGGGAATGATTCGGCGTGACCTGGTCAATACGATGGGGATGGAACGGGCGAAAGGGTTTTTGCTCCGCTACGGTTATGCGTGGGGACAAAACGATGCCAGATCCGTTCGGGCCATGCCTTGTTGGGAGACAGAGCAGGAAATGATCTTGGCCGGTCCCATGCTCCACACTTTGGAAGGCGTGGTGAAAGTAACGCCCGAGGTGCTGGAAGTCGATTCAAGCAACAGAACTCTGTACATGAAAGGAGTTTGGGAGAACTCCTACGAAGCGGAGGAACACATTCACCAGTTCGGATTCAGCGAATCGCCGGTATGCTGGACGCTGGTTGGCTACGCAAACGGCTATTTGACGGAATTACTGGGCTTCCGGGTGATCGTAACGGAAAAGATGTGCATGGGAAAAGGGAATCCGCATTGCGTATTCGAAGCCCAGTCGATTGACGCAAAGGATCAAAAATGGGCGGACGAACTGCGCTATTATGAAGCGGAGTCGCTATCCTCCGAATTGGATCGGGCATACAAACGGATTGAGATGCTGAATGAAAAATTGATGCGTTCCTTTGACATTCACAAATCGCTGACGGATCTGGTACTACAAGGCAAAAAGTTGGAAGACATTTGCCGTACGGTCAGCGATATTCTGGATGCAAGCGTATACGTCCAGTCTGCCGGCGGCGGGATTGTTGCGGAGTATTGCCGGAATCCGGCACACGCCGAGTACTGTCAGTCTTACCGTTCCGGTACTGGGGCAAATCCAGAACCGCAAGGAGTGATGAACCGGGTACCGATTGTCGCCCATCAGGAGCAATTTGGCTCTTTTGTTGTAGTTGGCGAGCGCGATTTGGACACACTTGGGCATATGGTTCTGGAACGGGCGGCTCTGGTTTGCGCGATCACGATGTATTATGACCGAATCGCCCTTGAATCGGAGCGCAGAATGAAGGGGGATTTTCTAGAAGAGCTTTTGTCGCGGAATGTCGACCGGGAAACGATTTTGCGACATGCGAAAGGAATGGGGTATGACGTTCAAGCACCGCACCGGTTTGTGGTAATCCAAGCGGAGCCTTTTACGCAATTGGAAGAAATCCGTTCTTTTCTGTGCGACAAAAATACCGCTTTGAATGCGGTCGTACGGGAAGGAAAACTGGTGCTGCTCTTGCCGGAAGCGGTTTTGTGGGAACGTCAGGCACCGATATCCGATTACCTGATTTATCTTCGCAAACAGATTGAGGCGAAATTTCGCCGTTTGGAGCTGTATTTGGGCGCCGGTAGGGCTTATACGGATATGGCTCAATTGGTCAAAAGTTATGAAGAAGCTCTTGCCTCGTGCAAATTTGTCAGCCGGGCCCGCCTGGGAGAAACGCGGGCGATGGCATATGAACAACTTGGGTTTGTTTCCGTACTGCTCCATACGGACGAACCCGCAAAGTTGGCCGATTACTACCGGCGCGTGATGGGGAGTTTAATCGACTATGACTCAAAACACAATTCCGATTTGATTTTGACGTTGGGAGCCTACCTTGAGCTGGGATGCAACCTGCGTAAAACCGCACAAATATTGAATGTGTCGAACACGGGACTTCGCTACCGGCTTGAGAAAATTGAAGAGATCGCCAAGGTTGACCTCGATGACGGCAACGACCGGCTTAAAATGCATATTGGAGTGCAGATCTACCGGCTTTTTAAAGACTTTGAATGAAAGTGCCCGATTTTTCGTTCCCCGCATACCATTTGCAGCGAATGATGAAATTCGGGGAGGAATTGGGATTGCGAGGTGAAGGCTGTGATCAGTATGGCGACGGCGGCGGACCTGATCCGACTTTCCGAAAAACTGTATAAAGCGTGGCGCAACGGGATACCGATCGATCCGCTCACGCAAAGTTACCCTCATCTAACGGTAAACGACGCCTATGAAGTGCAGTTGGACATCATTCAGCGCCGACTGGAGGACGACGATGAGGTGGTGGGGCATAAAATCGGCTTGACCAGCCGCCCGATCCAACAGATGTTTGGCGTGAACGAGCCGGACTACGGGCATCTGCTGCGCTCGATGATGTTTTCCAGCGGCAGCGAATTGACGGCGAAGCTGATTCAACCGAAAGCGGAGCCGGAAATCGCATTCGTGTTGAAAGAGGACTTGCAGGGGCCGAATCTCGATGTGCTGGATGTCCTTCGTGCCACCGCGTACGTGGTTCCAACCATTGAAATCATCGACAGCCGGATCAAGGACTGGAAAATTAAGCTGCCTGACACCATTGCCGACAATGCTTCTTCCGGCTGTTTTGTGGTTGGCGATATGGCCGTGCCGGCGATCGGATGTGATCTGCGGACCGTCGGGATGATCATGAAACGAAACGGCGAGATTGTGCAGACCGGGGCAGGCGCCGCCGTTCTGGGACATCCCGCGCGGGGAGTGGCCTGGCTGGCCAACAAATTGAGCGAGTTCGGTTCCTATTTGAAACGGGGGCAGATCATTTTATCAGGTGCGGTGTCGGCCGCCGTGGATATTGCGCCAGGCGACCGTTTTGACGTGACATTCGGCGGACTTGGAACCGTAACGATCAAGATTCCCGGATAGGAGTCCGAACAATTAGGAACGATCCATGTCGGGGTCGGACCTTCTTTGATGAGGAGGTTTCAAATGAATCTTGCAGCGGGAAAAACCGCGATGTATCTAATCAGATTGGAGCCGAGCGGGCGCGAATTCGTTTGTAAGGAAGGACAGACTCTGCTCGACGCGGCCATCCGTTCCGGTTTGCAAATTCCTTACGGGTGCCGGCACGGGAACTGTTCCGCCTGCAAAGCGCAGGTTCTGGAAGGCGAGTATCAACTGCTCGGTCAGGTTTCCGAATTTGCGCTGCTCGGTTTTGAACGGGACGAGGGGTATGTGCTGCTTTGCAGCACAATTCCGGAAAGCGATCTGGTCGTGGAAGTGGAAGAAGAGAATGATCCGGCGCTCCGTTTTTTTCCGGTTTACGATTTTCGGGCGAAGGTCGAGCGGACAGTCGATTTGACGCATGATATCAAAGGTGTTTATTTGCGGCTTGAGGAACCGGCGGATATCCCGTACGCGGCGGGGCAGTTTTTTGAGTTTGAGATCCCGGGGTTGCCGGAGACAAGAGCGTACTCGATGGCTGGACGCTATGTTCCCGGCAATCTGTTGGAGTTTCATGTGAAACGGGTTCCGGGAGGCATCGGGTCGAACTATATGTGCGATTTACGGGAAGGTTCGACGGTGGCCGGATCAGGCCCTTACGGAAAGACACAGTTGCGTGACCGCAATAAAAATCTGTTGTTTGTGGCAGGCGGATCGGGGATGGCTCCGGTCAAAGCGCTGATCGAAGAGTTGTTTGAACAGCCTTACCGGCACGAAGCGTGGTTTTTTTACGGCTCCCGGTCCGAGCGGGATTTGTTCTTCATGCGGGAATGGACGGAGTTTGCGGCCAAACATCCGAACTTTCATTTTGTTCCCGCTTTGTCCAATAAGGCTCCGGAAGACCGGTGGACGGGCGAAGAAGGCTACATTGCGGACGTCGTCAGCCGCCATTTTGCGCAAATGGGCAACATGGACGCTTACCTCTGCGGGCCGCCGGTGATGATCCAGTCCACCCTGAAAATGCTATATAAATGTGGGTTGCGAAGTTCCAACATTTTCTATGACGAATTCTGAAATGTGGAGGCTGCCGCGAAGGATGCGGCAGCTTGTTTTTGTGACCTATCAAACCGGTTTGCGATAGTTGCGGAGAATGTTGGCCACATAGTTGCGGGTTTCGGAGAACGGCGGAATGCCGTTGTATTTGTCGACATTTCCGGGGCCCGCGTTGTAAGCCGCCAGCGCAAGCGCCACATTCCCGTCATACCGGTTGAGGAGATTTTTCAGATAACGGGTCCCTGCGTCGATGTTCTGCGCCGGATCATACGCGTTCGTAACGCCCAGCGATTTTGCGGTCGCAGGCATCAGCTGCATCAATCCCATCGCCCCTGCCGGCGAGGTCGCATCGATCCGAAAATTGGATTCCTGCCGGATGACCGCCCGGATCAAATCGGGATCGACTCCGTATTTGGCGGCCGATTTTTTGATCAGTGCGTCGATATCCACAGGGATTGCGGAAGCTGCGGGAGTTTCAGATGTGCGGGATGTGCTTTGCGCCGGCAGACCGTTCGCCACGGGGGTTGCCGTGACCATAACTCTTCGTGGCAAGGGTTTGGGTATGCGCGGCAGTGTTTCCGAAGCCGCCGGTACCGGCTCGGAGGCCTGCTCGGCAAGCAAGGTGCTGAGGTATTCGGCGAAAAGATCCGGTTCCGCCGTCCGCTCGCCGGAAGGCAGCGGCATGGCCCGCAGCGCTTTCATTTGCAGATAGGCACCCAGTACTTTTGCATCCATCAGGGGAAAAGCCTCCTAACACCTTCCGCCCCAAAATGCTGTGGCGGGTAAGTTGGCCATTCGAAATATGTACTGTCAACAGTTTACTAGATTCCCCGCAAAAGGTAAACTGAGTAGAGTAACGGTGTGTAGAGTAACGGTGAGTAGGGGAATAGTTCAGGGCCCGCGGTCTTTGTTTGTGAAACGGATCAGGAGGTGCCGCAGCTTGAAACGTTTGATGCAGTATTTCGTCAACGGCATTATCACGATCGCGCCGATCGGTCTCGTCCTTTATGTCGTGGTGCAAGTGTTTGATTTTCTCGACAACCTGTTGGGGCAATTTTTAAAAGAACGGATGCAGGCCTACATTCCCGGCATCGGTTTGTTGTTGAGCATTGTCATGATCACGCTGGTCGGGTGGCTGGCGACGCAATATGTCTCCAGATCGGTTCTGCAATTGGTGGAACGTTTTATCGGCCGTATTCCGATCGTCAAGAGCCTATATTCCATCATTAAAGAAACCATTCAATCTTTCTTTGGCGAGAAACGCTCTTTTTCGCAAGTGGCGTTAATCCGCATTCCCAACACATCGATGCGGATGATCGGGTTTGTCACATCGGAGGGAGTGGAAAAATTGTCAGCCAGTCTACACGGTCATATTGCCGTTTATATCCCGCAGACGTTTCAAGTGGCGGGCATGACGGTTCTCGTTCCGAAAGAGGACGTGGAATTGCTTGATATCGCCACGGAAGACGCCATGCGTTTTATCCTTTCGGCGGGGATGAGCGGTTCGCAAAATAATGTCAAAAAAACGACAATTCCTTGACTTGGTTTGACATAACAAGAATAAAAAGATTAGAATGATATCAGGAAAATTGGAAGGGGCAGGTGAAGACGATGCAACGCACGGGATTTGAAGAAACAATTGCGGAGCTTCGTGCCAACGGTGTCCGGTTGACGCCGCAACGGCAATGGATTCTGCGGTATTTGAAGGAAACCCACAGCCATCCAACCGCGGAACAGGTCCACCACGAAGTCTCGAAAGCATTGGGCGGCATTTCCCTTGCTACCGTCTATAACACCCTGCATACGTTGACCAGAATGGGAGTCATCCGGGAGTTATCGTACGGAGATGGGTCAAGTCGTTTCGACGGAAATGAAAAGGAGCACGCGCATCTGGTTTGCGAACAATGCGGAACGGTTCGGGATGTGGAGTCTCCCGTCATGGAGGAAGTGCTTCCGCCGGCTGTCGCTCAGTGCGGATTCAAAATACGTTCGTACCGGCTTGAGTTTTACGGGCTGTGCGAAGAATGCCAATCATCCGGTAAGCAGGTTTCGGCGAACAACTGATTGTGCATTCGTGAACAAGCGGATGAAGTTTATAGCAACAAAACGCTGATGCTGCCATCAGCGTTTTGTTTTTTTAAAAGAATTTTTTGCGGTCTCGCTCCTCTTTGAGAAGTTCGACCGCTTCCCGGAAGCGCTGGGAATGAACGACCTCCCGTTCCCGCAGGAACTTCAGGCCGTCCCGCAAATCGGGATCGTCCGTCAAATCGATCAGCCACTGGTAAGTGGCCCGGGCTTTTTCCTCGGCGGCGATATCTTCGTAAAGTTCGGCGACCGGATCGCCCTTTGCCTGGATATAGGCCGCCGTCCAGGGAATGCCGGCCGCGTTGCCGTAAAAAAGGGCTTTGTCATGGTTGGCGTAATGGGCGCCCAGACCTGCCGCCTCCAGTTGTTCGGGAGTCGCGTCTTTTGTCAGCTTGTAGACCATGGTCGCGATCATCTCAAGGTGGGCAAGCTCTTCGGTTCCAATGTCGTTGAGGATGCCGATGACTTTGTTCGGCACGGTATAGCGTTGATTCAAATAGCGCAAGGCGGCGGCCAGTTCCCCGTCCGCCCCGCCGTATTGCTCCATCAGATATTTGGCCATCTTGGGGTCGCATTTGCTGACGCGGATGGGATACTGCAATTTCTTTTCGTAAATCCACATGTTTTTGCTTCCTCCTTGCGGCTAGACTTGCCAAGGCCAGGGCGCGTCGTCCCATTGCCAGGGAGAGTCGGAATAGCTGTGCCCGAAGTGCAGCAGCGGACCATAGCAGGACTCGAACTCTTGCGCGATTTTCCAACGCTGCTGTACATGCTGGTTGTATTGGCGGATCGCGTGGGTGTCATCCGGATGGGTGTCGAGGTACAAGTTCAGCTCAACCAGGAGGAAATCCAGTGCCTGCAGTTGGTGCAGGAGTTGATAGTATCGTTGATCCATCGTGCGCTGTTCGCTCATCGGTCATCCCTCACTCCTTCCAGATCGCCGCGGCCTTCGTAAGGGCTGTACAAAATCGGCCACAATACGCCGTATTTCAAAGCTTCCCCCGGTGAAAACTGCGGCAGGTTGGGAGGTTGGAAGCCCAAAAACAGGTTGGGAGGCACGACATACGTCTTGACGAGTTGGGGCGGACAAGGGTCAAACGGCCCGACGTAGGGGCGATACGCCCGGATTTGCGGATGCAATGGGGAACCCTCCTTCACATGGGAGTTAGACATTTTACCATATGTCAAATACCCAGGAGGGGTGTTGGGCGGGAGCCCCTTTTTTGGTCGATGGAAAGAAATTGATAAAATTTTATCCGGTTTTCTTTGAATCCCGCAACAGCCATTCGATTACGATCAGATCCCCGTCTTTTAAAGGAGTTGAGAAATCGGCTTTCTCCCCGTTCAATTCCATCCGCAGGTCAATCGCGCCCGCCGGCCTTTCCCTGTCGACATGCACATGCTGAAAAATATGGGAAAAGACGGGCAGCCACGGCTCGCGGCGAACCGTAACGGTGGCGAACTCCGGCAACCATGCGTCGAGGTCGGCCGATTCTCCGTTCAGCTCGACGGCGGGAGCCGGTCCGTGCAATTGCACCCGGTCGCCGTTGACGATCACTTGTATGCTGTGGGGCTCCAATTCCTCCGGGCGCAGGATGTCGCGGATTGTCACAGTTGAGCGGTCGCTGTCCGCAATCTCGATTTCGTCGCCGGATTTTACCGTGGCATGCAGCGGAGCGGGAACTCCGTTGACGAGTATCCGGGCGCCTTCACGGCGAGCGGTCCGGATTTCGCCGTTGACGGTAGCCGACACCGTATGGTCACGGAACTTTTCCGGCGCGAAGCCGAGCAACGGCAAGACGTCAATCAATGTTTCCGGCATATGAATCGCGATTTGCGCCCGGTCGATCAGTGCGGTGTCCGGCTGAACGATTTCGCCGTTCATCCGGATGACAGCATGGAGTTCCCGCTCTTGTCCATTGACCTTTACCCGCAGCGGCGGGCATTCCGGCAGAATGTCGGAGATGGTGCCTTGCGCGTCCTCACCGGGCCGGCCTTCAATAATTTCAATTTCATCCCCGTGCCGGATGAAGTCATCCAGATGGGCCGGCTGTTTGTTGAGCAGAATGGTGGCCGGAGTGCCAAGCGTGCCTTTTAACGTTTTGACCAGCCCGTGCACTTCGACGGTGAGCGCCATGCCGGGGCGGCCGTGCAGTTTGCGGATGTCGATGTCGGCGGCAAGCAGGGCATCGCCGATGGTCACCTGCCGAAATTCAAACAGCCGGACAGCTTGTCCGTTCACGCGAATGGAAACGGACGAGACCGGCGTATGGATTGCCGCCAACGCAATGCCGACCGGGGTGACGGCGTCCGGACCGGCCAATTTTTCGTGTTTGGTGAGAAGCTGTCCGATGGCGTCGGCCCCGCGAATCACAACCCGTTCCTTCGGCAGGCCGAGCAGATCCGCCAGCCGTTCGCGCAAAAGCGGGGTCTGGGAACCGCCCCCGACCAGCATGACCGCCTGCGGGGATTTGCCGTTTAACTGCAGGATCTCATTGGCGATTTTTTTGGCGAGATCGGTGACTTCCGGGTCGATGGCGGCGATGATTTCCCGTGCCGGGTATTCGCTTGAAATCCCCAAAACGTCGCTGAAGGATACAGTGTCTTGCAGCAGAAGCTGCCGTTTCAGGGTTTCGGCGACGGGGAAGTCCAACAAGTATTTGTGCGACAGCGCTTCCGTAATCTCGTCCCCGGCACAGGGAACCATCCCGTACGCGGTGACGGTTCCTTCCGCCGTGACCGCGATGTCGGAGGTGCCGGCGCCCACATCGACCAGCACCAGGTTTAACTTGCGCATGGTGGACGGAATCAGGGCATTGATCGCTGCAATCGGTTCCAGCGTCAAGGCGGCCATTTCAAGGCCGGAGCGTTCGAGGGCGAATTGCAAAGAGTCGATAACCACACGCGGCAAAAAGGTGGCGATGATTTCGACGCTGGCGTTCAGTCCGAGCTGGCCGACCAGGGAACCGATCGGGGCATCGTCCAGCATGTAATGGATGACCGTATAGCCGACGCAATGATAGCGGGCGGCGTCCGGCATGACGGCCTGCAATTCCCGTTCCGCCTTTTGAACGGCGGAAAGCTCCATCGCCAGCACTTGATCTTTGGTCAGCCGTTCGCCGCCGGTTTCGCGTTCAACCTTGGAACGCACCGTCTTGAGGGCGCGGCCGGCCGCCGCTACCGCTACCTTGCGCAAAGGACCGACTTGTTGTTCCAGCTTGTTTTTCACCTTTGTGATCACGGCGGCAACTTGCTCCACGTCATGGATCTGGCCGTCCAACATGGCGCGGTTTGCGTGTTCCAGCTGTTCCACCGCCAGGATCGCAAGCCCTTCTTCGCCGTATTGTCCGACAAGTCCCACGACGGAACGCGTTCCAATATCCAATGCAAAAATCAGGTCACGATCCGCCATCGCTACCCCTCCTTAACATCCAATCGGTCATTTATCGAATCGTGTAAGTGAATCCCGCATCGCTCAGTCTCTTAAGAATTCGTCCGATGTGGTTCCGATCCCTTGTTTCCAAATTGACTTCCACTTCCGCTTGTCCCAGCAGGATTCGCTCTCCCATCCGGTGATGGTGGATGGAGATGACGTTCGATTTTTCTTCGGCGAATATTTTCGCCATGGTGAAAAGGATGCCGGGACGGTCCGGCACAATCGTCACCAAGCGGAGGTAACGGCCGGCCCCGACCAACCCGCGTTCGATAATCTTGGACAAAAGATTGACGTCGACATTGCCGCCGGATAGCAGAACGGCGATTTTTTTCCTGCGGAACGGGATTTGCTTGTCAAGCACGGCAGCCAGTCCAACTGCGCCGGCTCCTTCGACGACCGTCTTGCTGCGTTCCATTAAAAGCAGCATCGCTTTTGTGATCTGGTCGTCATCGACGGCCACCACGTCATCCACATACTGGCGGACCAGATCAAAGGTCAAGTCGCCGGGGCGTTTCACCTTGATGCCGTCCGCGATGGTTTCCACGTATTCCAGGGTGCGGATTTCTCCGGCCTGCAGGGAGGCAAGCATGCTGGCCGCCCCTTTGGCCTCGACGCCGATGATTCGGATATCGGGTTTCAACAGCTTGGCGGCTTTGGCGACCCCTGCCGCAAGGCCGCCTCCTCCAATCGGAGTTACGATCGCGTCCACATCCGGCAGTTCCTGAAGGATTTCCAGAGCGATCGTGCCTTGGCCGGCTATGACGGCGGAGTCGTCAAAGGCGTGGACGAAGGTCATCCCGTTCGCTTCTTGCAGTTGCTGCGCGTACTGGAAAGCGGTGTCGTAGTTAGCCCCGTGCAGTACCACTTTCGCGCCGTAGCCGGTTGTCGCTTCGATTTTTGTCAGCGGCGCTCCTTCCGGCATCACGATCGTGCATGGGATTCCCCAGTTCTTTGCCGCAAAGGCCACGCCTTGCGCATGATTTCCCGCCGAAGCGGCGATCACTCCCCGTTTGCGTTCTTCCGGCGCAAGCGAGGCGATTTTATTGTAAGCTCCCCGGATTTTAAAAGAGCCCGTCTTCTGCGTGTTTTCCAATTTCAAATAGATCTCGTTGTTGGAAAATCTGCTGTAGGTGCTGGAGTGAACGAGGGGCGTCCGATGGATGACGCCGGCGAGAAGTTGCCTCGCGGATTCAAAATCTTTGATTTCAAGCATGGCGACCTCCTGGCAGGTTGGGCGATGGGTGACAGCCTTTTTTGCAAGTAGATGATTGTCTGAAAGGATCAACTGTGATACGATACGTTCAATATACCAAAAAGTTTCGGAGATCGGGAGTGTGGGAACCATGACAGATCCGATTTTAAAACATGTGCGTCCTTCTCTGCATGACATAAAGCCGTATATTCCCGGCAAACCGATTGCCGACGTCCAGCGGGAACTGGGGCTGCGGGACGTGATCAAGCTCGCGTCCAACGAAAATCCGGTCGGTCCGTCCAAGCGGGTGCAGGCGGCGATCCAAGCGGCGCTTAACGATCTCCACCGGTACCCGGACGGCGGACAAATCGAACTGAAAAGCGAACTCGCCGCCTACCACAACGTATCGGAGGATATGCTTTTGATCGGCAACGGTTCGGATGAGGTGATCTCCTTCTTTTGCGCGACGTTTCTTGAACCGGGTGACGAAATCGTTGTGCCAAGCCCGTCTTTTTCCGAATACAAATTCGCTTCGACGGTGATGGCGGGGAAGACCGTGGAAGTGCCGCTCGGCGAAGGGTTTGAATACGATTTGAACGGTTTTGCCGCCGCGATTACGGACCGGACGCGGATCGTGTTTTTGTGTTCGCCGAACAATCCGACCGGCACTTATATCCGGCAAGCCGATCTTGAGGCGTTTTTGCGGCAAATTCCATCCGACATCCTGGTCGTCATCGACGAGGCATACAATGAGTACGTGGAAGCTCCCGATTACGCGCAGGGGCTTGCGTTGCTGAAAAAAGGATACAATCTGGCGGTGATGCGCACATTTTCCAAATTGTTTGCGCTGGCGTCCCTGCGGGTCGGCTACGCGATCGCAAAACCCGAGATCATCGGTTACGTCAACCGCGTGCGGGAACCGTTCAATGTCAACCATTTGGCGCAGGTGGCCGCCATCGCCGCTTTGCACGACCGGGAGCATATCGAGCGAAGCCGCCGCGTCAACTCCGAGGGCAAACAAGCTTTGTACCGGGGATTCGACAAACTGGGGCTCAGTTATATTCCGACGGAAACCAATTTTATTCTCGTCGACACCGGCGTTGATTCGAAAACGCTGTTCCAGGCGTTGCTGAAAAAAGGGGTGATCGTCCGGGACGGCGCTTTCTTCGGACTCCCGACCTGGATCCGCGTCTCGATCGGATTGCCGGAAGAGAACGAGCGGTTTTTGCAGGCACTGGAATTGTCGTTGAGCGAAATGAAAGCTGCGGTGTAGCGGAGGAGGAGAGAACAATGGCAAAAGAACGGCTGGAAGAACTTCGCGCCCAATTGGACGAAATCAACATCGAGATTCTGGAGCTGTTGTCACGGCGGGCGGAACTGGTTCAGGAAATCGGCGATCTCAAAAAACGGAAAGGCACCGAACGGTTTGACCCGATTCGCGAAAAGGAGATGCTCGACAAGTTGGTGGCGGCCAACCCGGGGCCCTTTGACGACAACACGATCCGGCATTTGTTCAAACAGATTTTCCAGGCTTCGCTTGGCCTGATGGAAGAAGAAAAGAAGGTGCTGCTCGTATCCCGCAAAAAGCGTTCGGAAGATACGGTGGTCGAGGTCAAAGGGGTTCGCATCGGCGGCGGGGAGCCGGTCATTATCGCGGGACCCTGTGCGGTCGAAACTCCCGAGCAAATGGATACGGTGGCGGCGGGACTGCAGCGGCAGGGCATCTTGTTGCTCCGTGGCGGCGCTTACAAACCGCGCACTTCGCCCTATGACTTCCAGGGCCTCGGCAAAAAAGGGCTTGAACTGATCCGCCAGACGGCCGACAAATACGGGATGGCCGTCGTTTCGGAAATCGTCTCTCCGTCCGACATCGAGATGTCCCTCGATTATGTCGATATCATCCAGATCGGTGCGCGAAACATGCAGAACTTCGAGCTTCTGAAGGAAGCAGGCAACGTCCGCAAACCGGTTCTTTTGAAACGGGGGATGTCCGCGACGATCGAAGAGCTGTTGTTTGCGGCCGAATATATCGTGTCGCGCGGTAACGAACAGGTGATTCTGTGCGAACGGGGCATTCGTACCTATGAGAAAGCCACCCGCAATACCCTCGATATTTCGGCGGTTCCGATCCTGAAGCAGGAAAGCCACCTGCCTGTCGTCGTCGATATCACGCATTCCACCGGCCGTAAAGACATCATGTTCCCGATCGCGAAAGCGGCACTGGCTGTCGGTGCCGACGCGCTGATCGTGGAAGTGCATCCGGAACCGAGCGTGGCGTTGTCCGACGCGAAACAACAATTGAATCTCCCGCAGTTTGCCGAATTGATGGAAGGATTGCGGGCGAGCGGATACCTGAAGACGCAGCCGGTGCCGGTGAAATAAATTGCTCCAAGCCTGTCCGTCCACCCTTTGGAGGGGCGGGCTTTTTCTTGCCCTTTTGCGTTTGAAAGATTACTAGTATAATGGGGTTTATAGGGCAGATCCGGAAGGTCTTCCAAATGCGGCAACAATCGAAGCTAGCGTTAAAAAAAGATGTGCAGGGTTGAGGAGTGTTCGTAATGTTTCCCGCATTGATAGGTTCTCTTGAAACAGGAGTGATTTTCGCTTTCATGGCGTTGGGGGTTTACCTGACGTTTCGGATTTTGAATTTTCCGGATCTGACGGTCGACGGCAGTTTTACGACGGGCGGCGCCCTGGCGGCGACCATGATTGTCGCCGGATATCATCCGCTTTTGGCCACGGCGGCTGCCGTGATTCTCGGATGCGCAGCTGGAATCATGACGGGAATCCTCCACACAAAAGGCAAAATCAACGCCTTGCTGTCCGGAATTTTGGCGATGATAGCGCTTTACTCGATCAACTTGCGGATTATGGGAAGAGCCAATGTCCCGCTATTGAGCGAAGAAACGCTGTTCACGCAAATTGCTTCGTTTTTCGGCAAATATATCCCGTTTACAGGCGGTTTTGCAATTTTTGTCAGCATGGCCGTCCTCGCATTGCTTGTCAAGCGGTCGATCGACTGGTTCCTCGATACGGAAATCGGTCTGGCCATCCGCGCTACAGGCGATAACGAGAGGATGATCCGCAGTTTTTCCGCGAATACGGATACCACCAAGATCATCGGATTGAGCCTTTCAAACGGCCTGGTCGCTTTGTCGGGAGCACTTATGGCGCAGTATCAGGGATTTGCCGACGCCTCCATGGGAGTGGGCATGATCATCATCGGTCTTGCTTCCGTCATCATCGGCGAAGCGATTTTCGGCCATCCGACGATTCGTCGGACCACCATCGCCGTCATCGGCGGGGCGATCATTTATCGAATCATCGTTGCTCTCGCCCTGCGCATTGGCTTAAATCCGTCCGACATGAAGCTGATTACCGCTTTTATCGTGGTCGTGGCGCTGGTATCGCCCAAAATGATGGAATCTTTCAAGGCAAAACGCACGCGTTCAATCGGCAGATAGGAAGCAAACGCGGTAGACAAACCGGGGTGAAAGTCATGTTGAAACTGACGGGGATCAACAAGATTTTTAATAAAGGCACCAGCGACGAAAAGATTGCGCTGGCAGACATCAATCTGACGCTGAAGCCGGGCGATTTCGTGACGATCGTCGGCAGCAACGGGGCGGGAAAATCGACGTTGATGAACATCATTTCGGGCGTTCTCCGGCCGGATGCGGGAACGGTTGAAATCGACGGAGTTGTTGTCAACGATCTGTCTGAACATCAACGGGCGCCGATGATCGGCCGCGTGTTTCAGGACCCGATGGCCGGAACCGCGCCTTCGATGACGATCGAGGAAAATCTGGCAATGGCTTACGCGAGAGACAAGAAACGGACCTTACATAGAGGGGTGACCCGGCAAAGACGGGAGCTGTTCCGGGAACAGCTCGCTTCCCTCCATCTCGGCCTGGAAAATCGCTTGTCCGCGAAGGTCGGCCTTCTTTCCGGCGGGGAAAGGCAGGCGCTCAGCCTGTTGATGGCGACATTTACCCATCCAAAGGTGCTTTTGCTGGATGAACATACGGCGGCGCTTGATCCCGCACGCGCTCGGTTGGTTACCGACCTGACGAAAGAAGTGGTCGAACGCTCCAACTTGACGACGTTGATGGTCACCCACAACATGAAGCAGGCGCTGGATCTGGGAAACCGCTTGATCATGATGGATCAGGGAAGGATTATTCTCGACGTGTCGGAAGAGGAAAAGAAACATCTCACCATTGAACAGTTGCTGAAGAAATTTGAACAACTCAGAGGGGAAAAACTGGCAAGCGACCGCGTGATGCTGGCTTAAACGCTTTGCTGTTTGAACCATAGCGCTTCTTGTGGAGGCAGCAAGAACGCTATATCAAAAAATAAAAACATATGAAAAAAGGGGAATCAGAAGAATGAGATGGAACAAGCGTCTCTCCGGTTGGCTGATGCTGACGTCCTGCCTATTTCTGGCGGCATGTTCGCAACCGGCCGCGCAGGCTCCGAAGGGGAGCGAAGGCCAAAAGGCCAAACTGAAAATCGGAATCACACAGATCGTCGAACATCCATCGCTTGATGCAACGCGGGAAGGTTTCATCGCCGCGTTGAAAGACAACGGTTTCGAAAACGGCAAAAACATCGAAATCGACTATCAATCTGCACAAGGCGAACCGTCAAACACCTCCACCATCGCCCAGAAGTTTGTCGCCGACAAGAAAGACCTGATTCTGGCAATCGCAACGCCGAGCGCCCAAGCGGTCGTCAAAGCGACGCAGGGCACAAACATTCCGGTCCTGTTTTCCGCCATCACCGATCCGCTGGCCGCAAAGCTTGTCGATAATCTGGAAAAACCGGGGAAAAACGTGACGGGTTACTCCGATACCCACCCTGATAACATCAGGAAGACGATGGAAGCGATGAAGGAACTCTTCCCGGACGCCAAAAAAGTCGGGATCATCTATAATTCCGGGGAAGTCAATTCCGTGGTGAACGTGAAGGAAGCCAAGAAAGCCCTCGCCGGACTCGGCATGGAAGCTGTCGAGGCCAACGCGGCAAACGCGACGGAAGTGAAGCAGGCCGCCGAATCGCTGGTAGGGCGCGTGGACACGATTTACCTGCCCAAGGACAATACGGTCATCTCGGCGTTGAAAGCGGTTGTCAAAGTGGTATCCGACAACAAGATTCCGCTGTTTGTCGGCGAAACCGACTCTGTCCGCAACGGCGGCTTTGCCGGATACGGTATCGATTACAAGGACCACGGCTATCAAACGGGCCTGATGGCGGTGAAAATCCTGAAGGGAGAGGTGAAGCCCGGCGATATGCCCGTTCAATTCCCGAAAGACCTGCGGCTTGGCGTGAACAAGGAAGCCGCTGCCAAGCAGGGTATCGATCTTGAAAAGCTGAAGGGGAAAATCGAGAAATTTAACCCTGTCTATTTCGACAAGATCGAGAGCAAATAACGCATCGCCAATGGAAAAAGAGATTTTTAAATTTAAAAAGGGGTTTTGTCCGGCGGGAATTCGTCGCTCGCCGGACTCTTTTCTTTCATCGTTTGAATGGGGCTGTTTGAAAAGGGGCAGGCAATGAAAGTGGGGGATGGACAAATGAGCCGGCAGCCAACCGATTTTTTTGAACGCGTGAAGGACGCGCTGCAGAATTCACAGATGAGAAAAGCCGTGCCGCTCACCCAGGACCGGTTGCGCAAAGGCAGATCCCTTGCCGCCGGCGCTCTCGGCAACATCGAAGAGTGGCGGGATCTGGCCTCCGCCATCCGGACGCATACGATTGAAAATCTGGACAGTTATTTGGAGCAACTGGCGGCCAACATTCGCAAGAACGGCGGTCACGTCCATTTTGCGGAGACGGCGGAAGCGGCGTTAACTTACATTGCCGGCGTCGTACGGGAAAAAGGAGCCCGGACTGTCGTCAAGTCAAAGTCGATGGTATCGGAGGAGCTCCATCTTAATAAACATTTGGAAACGATCGGCGTGAAGGTGGTGGAATCCGACCTGGGAGAATACATCATTCAGCTTGCCGGAGAGACTCCTTCCCACCTGATCGCGCCGGCTATTCACAAAACGCGGGAAGATGTCGCCAGACTTTTCTCGGAAGTGGCCAACCGGCAGTTGTCCGGCGAAACGACGGAGTTATGCTCCTTTGCCCGGCAGCAGTTGCGGCAAGAGTTTCTTCAGGCGGATATCGGCATTTCGGGCTGCAACTTCGCGGTTGCGGAATCCGGTTCCGTTGTATTGATCAGCAATGAGGGCAACGCTCGTTTGACCACAACGTTGCCGAAGGTTCATATCGCGATTATGGGGATGGAACGAATTGTGCCGACATGGGAGGAACTGGACATTCTCGTGTCGATGTTGACCCGCAGCGCCACCGGCCAAAAAATCAGCGTCTACATGACAGCGATCAACAGCCCCCGGCAGCCGGAGGATCGCGACGGTCCCGCAGAGTTTCATTTGGTGATCCTCGACAACGGAAGATCCGGGATTTTGGGAACGGTCTACCAGGAAGTTCTCAAATGCATTCGTTGCGGGGCCTGCCTGAACGTGTGCCCCGTTTACAGGCACATTGGAGGGCACGCATACGGCGGCGTGTACAGCGGGCCGATCGGAGCCGTGCTAACGCCGCTTTTGGAAGGATACGAAGAATGGAAAGAACTTCCCTTTGCGTCCAGCTTGTGCGGGGCTTGCACGGAAGTCTGTCCGGTGAAGATCCCGCTGCACGATCTGCTGATCAGACACCGCAAGGATGAAGCGGAGCGGGGATTTGTCCCCTGGACGGAAAAATTGGCCTTCAAGGGATTCGGGTATCTGGCAAGCCACCCTGCCATATATGAAAAGGCGGTGAAAATGGCCCGTACCGGTTTGGGGGTTGTTGTCGGGAACGGCTTTCGGTCCGGTGGCCCGGAGCCGCTGGCGCGATGGACGGAGGGAAGGGAGTTGCCGCAGCAGGCCAAACAGTCCTTCCGGGAATGGTGGAAAAAAGAGTGGAAAAAAGAAAGGAAAGGAAGGGGAAGCCGCCATGAGTGATCAGGCGCGGCAAGCATCGTTTCTTGACAAGATCGCCGGCAAGCTCGGGCGTCCCCGCCGGTTCGGGGTCACGCCTCCCGACTGGATGCAAAAGCCGTACCGGCATCTTCATCAGGGGCTTGATCAGGAAGGTTTGATCCGGCAGTTTATCGAAAATTTGACCGCTCTCAATACGGAAGTGGACCGGGTCGCAGAGGCCGATTTCGGCAAAGCCCTTGCCGGGGTGATCGACAAATTTGCGGTGAAGTCGGTTCTGTACTGGGATGACCGGCGTCTGCGGGGTCTTCGACTGGAAGAATGGTTGACGGCAAAAAAAGTGGAACACCGAAAGTGGGATACATCTGAAGACGAACGGGTGCTGCGTTCTTACGCGGCCAATGTGGATATGGGAATCACGTTTGCGGAAATGGGGTTGTCGGAAACGGGGTCTGTCGTATTGTTCAACGGCGGCGGCCGGGGACGGTTGGTAAGCCTCCTTCCCCCCGTGTATGTGGCGGTTCTGCCCGAAAGCAAAATTGTCCCCCGGTTGACCGAGGCGGCTGCCTTCATTCGCCGCCATGCCGCAGCGGGACTGCCTGCCTGCATCAATTTTATAACGGGCCCCAGCCGAACCGGTGACATTGAAGGGGATTTGGCCTTCGGCGTGCATGGTCCCGGCAAGGTTCACGTGATCCTCTTAAAATGAATCGGAACGGCATTCCAAGGATTCTGTTGCAAGGGGGCGCGGAAAATGAAATGGTGGCACTGGCTGTTGGCGTTGACCGCGATTGCCATACTCATCGCCGAAACGGCGATCACGGGGCAACCGAATCAAGCGGGGCGCTACATCGTATACCGCTATGGTTTGGAAATCGCCTATTTCTTTGTACTGTTGGCGCTTGGGAGAGCAATCGGAGAGTTGATGCGGAAACGGTTGCTTGCGCGGCAGGATAAGGAAGAGTATGTAAAAAGTGTCGGGGTGTACCGCTTTTTGGCGTTTTTGTTCGTGGTCGCCGCCGGCATGTATCTGATCACCGCCTGGATTCCGGGGTGGATCGGCCGGCATGTGATTTTCTTCGGAGGGTATTATTACGGACTGGCAAAAGCACGCGATGGCAAATGCGACGAATCGTGAACGAAGGCGGACCCGCAGGCCCGCCTCTTGTTTTTATTTTGCCCAAAACTAAAGCAAAAACGGAGTTCCCAACAGCGCCCGCCGGATTGTGATGCGGTTTTTTTCTTCGATTTCCGCGCGGCGGGGAATCGGCGGAAACAGGCCGGGCGGATCGAGAAACGTTGTTGGCAGGGAGACGGGTGCCTGAGGCTGCCACCTGTCCAACCAGGCTTGCGGGATTTCGTCCGGCAGTTCCTGATCGGACAGTTCCGCCCACAGCATCGTCCAGGCCCGCGGGACGACCCGCCAAATGTCATATCCGCCGCCGCCGACCGCAACCCATCTGCCGTTGCAAACTTCATGCACGAGTTCGTGCACCATTTTCGGGATTTCCCGGTAGAGAAGCGTCGTTGCGGACAAATGGGTCAAAGGATCGTAATGGTGGGCGTCGCAGCCGTTTTGCGAAATCACCACATCGGGTTTAAATTTGTGAAACACATGCGGCAATACGGAACGGAGAGACGCGAGCCATGAATCGTCTTCCGTAAAAGGTTCCAGCGGAATGTTCAGCGAATATCCGTATCCTCGTCCGTCCCCGCGTTCTTCAATGTCCCCCGTACCCGGATACAAATATTTCCCCGTTTCGTGAAAAGAGATGGTCAGCACGTCCGGATCGTCGTAGAACATCCATTGCACGCCGTCGCCGTGGTGTGCGTCGGTGTCCAAGTACAGGACACGGGCGTTGTAACGGTCTTTTATGTAAGCGATTGCCGCGCCGATATCGTTATATACGCAAAAACCGGACGCTTCGTTGCGGCGGGAGTGATGCAGACCTCCCGCCAGGTTCAGCGCGTGATCGACCTGCCCCGACATGACGAGTTCGGCGGCGACAACGGTTCCGCCGACAATCAGGCTGGTCGCTTCGTGCATGTTGGGAAAAATTGGCGTATCTTCCGTGCCAAGCCCGAAACCGATCTCGGCAGGATCGGCTTCGGGCGGCAGTGTCGATGCTGTTTGGACGGCATGCACAAAGTCCGGATCGTGCACCCGGAACAATTCTTCCAGGGTTGCCGGCCGCGGCGCCACGAGATGGGATTCGTTTAGCAGGCCCAGTTCTTGCATCAAATCCCACGTCATTTGCAGACGTTTGGGATTGAACGGATGCTCTTCCCCGAATTTGTAATTCAGAAACGATTCGCTATGGATGAACGCCACTCGGTGATTCATACGTTACTCCCGGCTTAGAGCAGGCGGTTGTACGACTTTGTAGCCTGCGTTTTCCACATCGCAAATAAAACGGCGAGGATCCATTGTCTTTAGCCGGAAGACAATGGTTTTTTGGCCATGCTCGGTACCGGGGAATACCATCACGCTTGACACGTTGATTTTTCTGGCGCGAAGCAAGTCCGCTATCTCGGCAAGCATCCCGGGACGGTCGGGAACCTGGATTTCGACTCTGGAAGTCGGCGAGGATACCCCCATCATTTCAACCAGTGTGTGGAGGATATCTCGCTCGGTGATAATGCCGACCAATTTACCGCAGGAAACTACTGGCAGGCAACCGATCCGTTTTTGATAAAGGATGTGCGCTGCATCTTCCACGAAATCCAGCGGATGCGCGGTGATGACGTTTGTTTTCATGACCGATTTGACGGGAGTGTCTTTTAAAACCTCGCTTTTGTCTTTAATTAAACAGGAAGGCATGGCGTTTCGCAAATCCCTGTCGGAGATGATTCCCACCAGCCGTCCGTCCTCGACGACCGGCAGATGGCGAATCCGGTTGACAGTGGTGAGAGCCAGCGCTTCTTCGATTGGAGTGTCCGGCGAAACGCAGATCACGTTGGGGGTCATTGCCTGTTCGACGAGCATGTTGTTCCTCCCTAAAACATATATCTATTTTTGAAACGAATGTTATGGAAACATTCGACAGACTCCTCCGGAACCCGGCTGCCGATACGAGCCATCAGCATATTGGCCGGATGGCAAGTGATTTCCGGATCGTCTGTTGCGTACACTTCCATCCCCACTGAACCCATGACTTTTTTCATCACTTCTTTGTACTCCCACACGGACAGGCCGGTTCCTTGCAGATCCCAATGCCAATAATACTCGGTGGAGATCACGATATAATCGTTCATCGCATCGTCCATAAACGAGACTTCAAGCAGCGCTTTGGCGACTCCCCCGTGGCGGAATTCGGCAATCACTTCCACTGCCCCGAGTTCCAGCAGATTGTCGAGATGTGCCTCCGACCAGCGTTCCAGAGGATCCGGATAGAGATATGTAACGTATCCGACGACAGTCTGGCCATGACGGGCTATGATGATGCGTCCTTCCGGCAGTCCTGCGATTTCGATCAGGGCTCTATGCTGTTGCGGCGCGGGGCGAAACGCTTTCAGTCCTTCGTGAAATTCAAGCGAAGCGAGCGTTTCCGGCGCAACTGGACCTTCTATGTGAAGGACTCCCTTTGGAGTGGATAGAGCTTTCGAGTAAAAAGTCTTTTTATGTTCAAGAGCCGGCATGCTTTCTGACCACCTCCACTTGTTAGTGTTATTATAGCGCAGCGGCTGCAAACATGACGCAACAATTTTCAATACAATATGTGAAATTATGATGAAAAATATCATTGATTTGTTTTGCACAAGTCGATTGTAGTCTGAATTTGGCTGTGCTAAAATAGACACAGTAATTTCAATAATCTAAAAAAATAGAATCCGTATAGGAGGCGGGGGTTAATGGCGGAACAGATGAAGGAACAAGAACTCGTTCCGGTAATGACTTCAGACAACAACCTGAAAAGCTACGAAGAAGCGTACGCGAATTTCAAATGGGAAGACGTGGAAAAGGAATTCACCTGGTCGCAGACCGGAAAGGTGAATATCGCGTATGAAGCGGTCGACCGCCATGTGGACGAAGGCCGCGGAGACAAACTCGCGCTTTTGTTCAGCGACGCGACGCGCGACGAATCTTACACATTCGCTCAAATGAAAGCACTTTCAAATAAGTTTGGCAATGTTTTGCGTTCGCTGGGCATCAAAAAAGGGGACCGCGTGTTCGTGTTCATGCCGCGTTCTCCCGAATTGTACGCCGTTTACGTCGGTGCGGTGAAGATCGGCGCGATCGTCGGACCGCTTTTTGAAGCGTTTATGGAAGCGGCTGTCAAAGACCGTCTGCAGGATTCGGAAGCGGTTGCGATCGTCACCACTCCGCAATTGAAAGGCCGGGTTCCGGTGGCGGAACTTCCCGCCCTGAAGCACGTGATTCTGGTGGGAGCGGAAGGAGAACTTGGCGAGCGCGAGCTGAGCTACGAAAAACTGATGGCCGAGGCTTCCGACCAGTTGGACATCGAATGGGTTGACCGTGAAGACGGCCTGCAGCTTCACTACACATCCGGCTCCACCGGCAAACCGAAAGGCGTTTTGCACGTTCACAACGCCATGATTCAGCATCTCCAAACCGGCAAATGGGTGCTTGACCTTAAACAGGATGACATTTATTGGTGTACGGCTGACCCGGGTTGGGTTACCGGCACCGTTTACGGTATGTGGTCGCCGTGGTTGAACGGTGTGACAACCGTGATCCGGGGCGGTCGTTTCTCTCCTGACGATTGGTATCAAACGATTGAGAAGTATAAAGTTACCGTCTGGTATTCCGCACCGACCGCCTTCCGCATGCTGATGGGCGCTGGCGACGAATTGGTCAAGAAGTACGATCTGTCCTCGCTCCGTCACGTTCTGTCCGTCGGCGAACCTCTCAACGCGGAAGTGGTCCGTTGGGGGCTGAAGGTTTACGGCAAGCGGATCCACGATACCTGGTGGATGACGGAGACAGGCGGTCAGCTGATTTGCAACTATCCGTCGATGCCGATCAAGCCGGGTTCGATGGGCAAACCGATTCCCGGCGTTTATGCGGCGATCGTTGACGATGAAGGTAACGAACTGCCGCCGTACAGGATGGGGAACCTTGCAATCCGCGCTCCCTGGCCGTCGATGATGCGTGCAATCTGGAACAACCCGGCGAAATATGAAGAGTACTTCCGCCTGAAACCTTGGTATATTTCCGGCGATTCCGCTTACAGGGACGAAGACGGTTACTTCTGGTTCCAAGGCCGTGTCGACGACGTGATCAATACCTCCGGCGAGCGTGTGGGGCCGTTTGAAGTGGAAAGCAAGCTCGTTGAACATCCGGCTGTTGCGGAAGCGGGCGTTATCGGGAAGCCGGATCCGCTCCGCGGGGAGATTATCAAAGCCTTCATCTCCTTGCGCGACGGCTATCAACCGTCTGAGGAACTGATCAAAGAGATTCAGGAATTCGTGAAAAAGGGACTGGCTGCCCATGCGGCTCCGCGGGAAATCGAGTTCCGCGACAAGCTGCCGAAAACCCGTTCCGGAAAGATCATGCGCCGCGTTCTGAAGGCATGGGAACTGGGGCTGCCGACCGGCGACCTGTCCACCATGGAAGATTGATACGGAAGGCCTGCAAGCGGCAGGGAAGGCCACGTTGCATACGGGGCCTTCCCTTTTTGTGTGCGCCCGGCATGGGCGTTGTCTATAGGGTGAGAGTCCCGAATGGCGAAGGTAGCAGTAGCCATAGCTTAAAGCAAGGGTGTCCGTTGCGAGGCGGAAGCTGATGTTGCCGGAGGTGTCAACATCGGATGTAAAATCCCCAATAGCAGCGGATAGCGATTCCGCATAACTTTCCTCATAGCAAAATGGAGGGAAATTTGTCTCAATATCGAAGATAGTGCTTGATTCTGTTGGTGCCGCTGAAGCGGCAAGGGAGTCTAAGTGAACGATTCCAAGTGCATGTTATTTGAACCATCCTTTTTCCTTGAACCGTTTGATCGCTTCGATGCGGTTGCCGACATTCAGCTTGCTGAGAATAACGGAAATGTAGTTGCGCACCGTCCCTGTGGTAAGATAAAGCTCGCTGGCGATTTGATTTGTGCTTTTTCCCTCGGCCATCAGCATCAGCACTTCATGTTCCCGTTCGGTCAGGGGATTCTCGTCGTTATAGGCAACTTCCACCAATTCGGACGCAAAAATCCGCTTGCCAACCGTCACGCCGCGGATCGCTTCGGCCAGTTCTTCGCTCGGGCTGTCCTTCAGCAAATATGCGTGTACGCCCGCTTTCACCGCACGTTCAAAATACCCCGGACGCGCAAAGGTGGTGAGAATAATCACCTTGCATCCGGTTCCCTTCAGCTGCTCCGCGGCGTCCAGCCCGCTCATGCCAGGCATTTCAATATCCATGATGCAAACGTCGGGCTGAAGCAGACCGGCGAGACGTACCGCTTCCTCTCCGTTAGCCGCCTTGCCGACAACCTCGATGTCTTCTTCCAATTCAAGCAGTGCGGCCAGCGCGCCAAGCAGCATTTTCTGGTCTTCAGCAATAAGAACCCGGATCATACGCCCGCCCCCTGTTCCGCAGGTCGTTTCGGCATGTTCGGCACTGTGATGATGACCGTCGTTCCTTCCCCGTTTTCCTCCGAACGTATATCGAGGTTGCCGTTGACAAACTCCAATCTTTCTTTCATTCCTCTCAGTCCGCTCCCCCGGAGGTTTGCTGTCCAAGGGACAAAGCCCAAACCGTTGTCCCAGACGCGAACGACCAGTTCGATCGGAGTAGAGTCGATGGAAACGGTACACCGGGTCGCACCGCTGTGCTTTGCGATATTGGTGACCGCTTCCTTCAGACACATACACGCAACATTTTCATGAATCAAAGACGTGTTCGTGCGACTGGGGTCGCCTTCCACTTCAAATTCGATCTGCGCTGCCGTCAGCAGTTGGCGGGCGCGCTCAATTTCGTCCTCCAGCTTGGCCCCCCGCATTCGGGTCACCAATTGCCGGGTTTCCTTCAATGCGGCACGGGCCGTTTCCAACACATTGCGCATTTCTGCTTCCGCCTGTTTCGGATTCTTCTTGATCAATTTCAGGGCCAAATCGCTTTTCAATCCGATGAGAGACAGCTTTTGACCAAGTGTGTCATGCAAATCGCGGGCGATCCGCTGTCTTTCCTCCAGTTTGACAAGTTCAGCGATGCGTTTGTTGGCGTTTTCCAACTGCCCGATTAAGCTGTCCTCCCTGTTTTTGTTGTAGGAACTGACTGGAAGCAAAATGACTGCGATGAGGCTCAGCAGTACAAACGGAAGCTGCTTGATGAACTCGGGATCTTGCTTGGCAAACCCATAGTTGACGGCGGCCAGCGTGCTGATCAGATGCACTGCATACAATGTGAAAAACGCTGCCCGGTTGCGCAAATTTCCGATGAAAAACGCCAGAAACAGCGAAAAATAAACGTAACCGTACAGAAAACCCATCGCTGTGGAAATGATGATTTGCACACCCGTCCAGAAATACACGAGCCAACCTTTAGAAAAAAAGGACAACAGGTAGCAAACGGAAAACAGGATGACCATCGCGATGCCGATCGCCACCTGATAAAGAGAAGAAGTCCGGAAAATGAAGTAAAACGGAAGAATGTAGAAAACGATCCACACGTAGGGGCTGAGCCCTGTATTTTTTCGAAACATGGTATTTAGTTTTTGCAGCACTGTACGCATGGTGTTTTCCTCCGATTTCTTTCGCTGAAACAGCATGTGTGTATATCATACTACACCGGCTCTACAGCGGTTTCCCTCTCAGTCTGTCCGGGCTCCTGCTCAATTTTTGCCGCGACCGCCGCTATCCCCCTGCGTTTGGAGCGTTTCGAAGCGGCATTGTGCAAACTGCGGATTATGGTTCGGGCCTCTTTGAAACTGACAAACGTTTTCTCGGCTTCATGCCACAGCCGGTACCGCAACGATTTCAGGCTGGTGGCGAGCGTAATCGTGGTCGCCTTTTGCAGGAATGGAACAGCGAGATGAGCTTCTTCCAGATGGTAGTTCGGCACTCTCGGATTCAAATGATGCACGTGATGAAAGCCGATATTGCCGGTGATCCACTGCAAAGGCCGGGGCAGCTTGTAAAAGGAACTGCCTTCCAAGGCAGCCTGCACATAATTCCATTCTTCTTCCCTTTCAAAATAGGAGCGTTCGAACTGGTGCTGCACGTAAAACAGCCAGATACCGAACATGCCGGAAAGGAAAAAGATCGGTCCCTGCACGGCCAGCAATGCCTGCCAACCGACAGCTTGGTAGAGCAGCGCGTACATGACGGCAATCAGCAGATTGGTCAAGTAGGTGTTGATCCGTTCCTTGCGAGGTGCTCCCCTGCGGTTGAACCTGTATTGAACCAGAAACACCGCAATCGGGCCGAAGCCGAACATGACGAGCGGGTTTCGGTAACAACGGTAGAAGATGCGCCGCCACAGGGGGGAAGCTGCATACTCTTCCACCGTGAGCAGCCAAACATCCCCGATGCCTCTTTTGGCAAGATTGCCGCTCGTCGCGTGGTGCACGGAATGGTCGTGCTTCCATTGGCAGTAGGGCACGTGTGTCAATACTCCGGTAATGGTGCCGAGTATATCGTTGGCTTTGCGGCTTTTGAAAAACGATTGATGGCAGCAGTCGTGAAATAGAATGAATGTCCGAATCAAAAAGCCGGAAGCGACGGCCGCGATCAGCAACGTAAGCCCGTACGAAAAGGACAGGCTGGCGTACGCGGCACACCAGAGCAAGACCAGTGGCACGAGGGTATTGATGACTTGCAGCAGGCTCGATTTCGTATCGGTTCTCTGAAAAGCGCTCACTTCTTTTTTCAGGTTGGCAAGATGGGATGCCGACATGATGTAATCCTCCCCATTGAATCCGTTGCGCGAATTCGTGCATTGATGTCTTTCTTTGTTTTCCTTATATTATAGGGGAATACGTGCGCTCTCCTGAATTCATAAACGTCAAGAGGAGCGTATGACAAATGTCATACGGGTCATCGGGGTGTTTCTTACCTGAATCTTTGAAATCCTAGCATGTTCTTGATTATAATCAAGGTTAAACCACCACAGAATAACCAACGAGAGGAAATGTCCCTAGCAACATGGTACCACAAACAACGAACCATGCGTCAGAACTAAAAACACGCCCGAACGCCGAATTGAAATTCTTGCGGAGCGTCGCTGAATCAAGAGAATCCTGAAAAAGTTGCGATATGAACAAAGCGGTATACCTTCGGGGTCAAGGTATACCGCTTTGTAGTAGTACACCCAGCAAGGGCGTCAGCTTTGCGGATTTGGTTGCATTACGGATCGGGCAATTGTGCGTCGGAAGGCACTTTGAAATCGTTGGTCGTCGGGTTTTCGTCCTGGAAGCGGTTTACCACGTGCTGTCCGTGCCTCCATTCGGAGGATTTGCCGATTTTTTGATCCAGGTACACTTGGGCTCCATACGGACCTTCCGGGAATTCCTCGATCAGCACATCCTTCTGCCAGGCTTGCACAATCTCAAGCTCCTGGTTCCCCTGCATTCGCTTGTTGTAATCTTCGCGCTCCCTGCTCAGTTTGTAGTACCCCAGACCCGTACACCCCCTTTTGTCCGATTTTTTTGTTGACGTTAGATTTTTCCCCGTTTTTCCGGGAAGCATTCCGATTCGGCAGTGTTTGATGCTCCCCTTTTTTTGCCATACTGATTGGCAAAGGGGATAGCCGCATGCCGACAGGGACTGCAGAGGCCGATCCGCGACGCAGGGTTCTCGATTCCGATTTGGCGGTCAATGTCAAGTATTTGAACGAGCTTTTGGGCGTCAACGAAAGTTTTGACATGATCTGCCGCCGCTTGCTGCAAGCCCATGTCGCGTATTTGGAAGTGGAGGCGACAGCCGATATCGGCAAAATTGCCGATGCGGTCCTATCCGGTTCACTGGTGTTGCTGGTTGACGGGGAAACCGAAGCGATCGTCATTGACGCCCGCACCTACCCGGCCAGAGGACCGGAGGAACCCGATACGGAACGGGTCGTTCGCGGAGCGCGGGACGGTTTTACGGAAACGATTGTCTTTAACACCGCGCTGACCCGCAGGCGAATCCGGGACCCGCGGCTGCGGTTTGAATATCTGCGGGTCGGAGCCAGATCGAAAACCGACGTTTGCCTGGCTTACGTGAAAGACATTGCCAATCCCGAACTCGTCGATTTGCTGCGCGGCGAACTGCGGAAAGTCGAAATCGACGGACTGCCGATGGCGGAGAAAACGATTGAAGAACTGGTGTTTCGGCAAAACTGGAATCCTTATCCGATGATTACGCCAACCACTTTTTTCACCATATGCAGCACGCCGAGGAATACCGTCAAAAACCGGTTGTAGGCGCTTATTTGCGCTGGATTCGGTTGCTTGCCATCCTCGGGTCCGTGCTGGTTCCGCCGCTCTGGCTGGCGTTTGCGCTGAGTCCGTCTGTGGTGCCGGAAACGCTCCGGTTCGTCATCCCGGGAAATACGGGGAAGCTCCATCTGTTTTGGCAACTGCTGATTGCGGAACTGGGAATCGATGTGCTGAGAATGGCCGCGATTCATACGCCCTCTTCTCTGGCGACCGCGATGGGATTGGTGGCGGCGGTTATTTTGGGCGAAATCGCGGTGGATGACCCCCTTATTTGTGGCCGTTGTTGCCTTTCAACGGCAGATCATTTTTGCATGTGATGATGCGGACGCCCATCCTCTGGAACCAAAAGCGTCCGCCCATCCTGCATCCGATGGACAAGCGGCGTAAGTAGACGCCCGCAAGCGCGGCCGTGCTGCGCGAAAACAGATCCCGCATGCATAACTTTGCCTGAATTTCCACATAATGCAGTTACATTTGGAGGTGCCTCATGACAAAAAGCGAGCAGGTCTTGGCGAAATACGAAGCTTATCTCAACCCGGGGCTGGCAAGGCTTTTGCGGTTTATGGGATTGTCCGCCGTCGAGCGGGAAGCGAAGGGCGCAGTGGTCACCGACTGGGACGGCAGACGGATGATCGATTGCGTCGGCGGCTACGGGACGTTTGCTTTCGGACACAGGCATCCGCGGATTGTCCGGGCGGTGGAAGACCAATTGCGGAAGATGCCGCTGTCAAGCAAAGTCATGCTTTGCGAGCCGATGGCCGATTTGGCGGAAAAATTGGCCCGCATCACACCTGGCGACCTCACTTACGCGTTTGTCTGCAATTCAGGCGCGGAAGCGGTGGAGGGCGCGATCAAGCTGGCGAGGATCGCCACCGGCAAACCGAAAATCGTGTCGATGCTGAATTCGTTTCACGGCAAGACGATGGGGGCGTTGTCCGCATCCGGCAAAGACTTGTATCGCGCTCCTTTTCAGCCGCTGCTCGCCGGATTCGTCCATGTTCCGTTTGGCGATCCGGATCGCCTGGAAGCGGCCATCGACGGGCAAACGGCGGCCGTGATTCTCGAACCGGTCCAGGGGGAAGCGGGGATCATTGTACCGCCGTCCGGTTACTTGCGCGCCGTACGGGAGCTTTGCGACCGCAAAGGCGTGTTGTTGATCGCGGATGAAGTGCAGACGGGCATGGGGCGCACGGGCCGGATTTTCGCCTGTGAAAAAGAAGAAGTGGTGCCTGACATCATGTGTCTGGCCAAGGCGCTTGGCGGCGGAGTGATGCCGGTGGGTGCGTTTGTCGCGAGACCGCACCTTTATGACGCTTATATGGATGCTCCGTTGCTGCATACGTCGACATTTGGCGGAAACCCGCTGGCTTGTGCGGCGGCGAACGCGGCGATCGACGTGCTGCTGGAAGAGAAACTGCATGAGCAAGCGGAAAGCAAGGGCGCCTATTTGACAGCCCGGCTGCAAATGTCAGCCCGGCGGTATCCGGGAACGGTCGCGGAAATTCGCGGGCCCGGCCTGATGATCGGAATCGAGTTTGCCAGTGAGGAGATCGGCGGTCTGGTGATGGCCGGATTGATCGAACACGGTGTACTGGCCGCATTTGCTTTGAACAATCTCCGCGTCACCCGGATGGAACCGCCGCTCAACATCGCCAAACAGGAACTCGATCTGGTGGCGGAAGCTTTTGACAGGGCATTGGCGCAAAGTTACCCGCTGGTGCAGATTTCCTGAGAATTGCGAAGAAAAGAGGGGGATGACGGATGCCGCTTGTGGAAGTGCGGGAAACGATCTGCGGACGGCCGGACGAAGTATACGCGTTGGTGAAGGACATGGAATCGTATCCGCGTTTCATGCCTTCCCTGAATGAAGTTCGGGTATTGGAACGCGGCGAAAATTGGACAATCACCACCTGGGACACCACATTGAACGGCATGTCGTTCAAATGGCGCGAACGGGACGATTTTGACGAAACGACGCGCACAATCCGGTATGCCCAGATTGACGGGGATCTGAAAAAATTTGAAGGCGAGTGGATTGTCGAGCAGGACGGTGAGCACACCCGGGTGACGTTAAAGGTGGATTTTGAATTTGGCGTGCCGATGCTGTCGGCGCTTTTGAACCCGGTGGCAAAAGTGAAGCTGCGGCAAAACGGAGAGGCGATGCTGAAAGCGATCAAAGAGCGGTTTGAAGGCGGTTTGGCCAACAATTGACAGCTTGGGGGATGACTTATGGATACGTTTGGGTTTTTGATGCACCCGGAAGATATGTCGGATGTGGAGAAGAAGTTTCCGTCGTTAAAAAAATGGCCGCCTCCGGTAATCGAAAAAATGATGCGGTTCAGCCCCCCGCTCCTGGTGGATCACCTGACGGGCATCCGGTCGGAACACAATGAGGTGGAAGGCTGGTTTGTCGCGGCAACTTTGACCGCCAAGCAAATGTTGGAACTTCCTTTGTCGACGGTGCTGAACAAGATCATCCGGGCGGGCAAACGCGCGGAGCGGGCCGGTGCCAAAATCCTCGGTCTTGGCGCGTTTACAAAAGTCGTCGGCGATGCGGGAATCACGATTGCCAAAAACTTGAAAATCCCCGTAACGACGGGCAACAGTTACACGGTCGCCACCGCGATCCAGGCGACGCGGCAGGCGGCAGTGTTGATGGATATCGAACCGGACAAAGCCCATTTGGTGGTCGTTGGCGCCACGGGAGCCATCGGGGCGGTTTGTGCAAGAATGCTCGCCCCGCATGTGGGACGGTTGACACTCGTCGCGAGAGATGAGTCCAAACTGGAACGTTTGGCGGGAATGATTATGAGTGAATCGGGCAAGCCGGTCGACATCTCGACGGATGCCCGCCGGGCGGTCCGGCAAGCGGAACTGGTGGTCACTGTAACGGGGAGCGCGGATACGGTTTTATATCCGGAAGATTTGCGGCCGGGAGCAGTCGTTTGCGATGTGGCCCGTCCACGGGATGTCGCCCGGTCCGTGGCCGAACAGCGTCCGGATGTGCTGGTGATCGAAGGCGGCTTGGTGGAGGTGCCCGGCGACTGTCAATCGAAATTGCGGTTCGGGCTGCCGAAGGGAGTTGTCTACGCCTGCATGGCGGAAACGATGCTGCTGGCGTTGGAGAAGCGGTACGAGTGTTTTACGCTCGGACGGAACATCCGGTTCGAACAGGTGGTCCAAATTGATGAAATCGCGCGAAAACACGGTTTTAAACTGGCCGGATTCCGCTCGTTTGGCAGGCAGTTGACGCCCGATATGATCCGCGAAATCCGCAAGGTTCGGGAAATCCGGCAGGATGCGGGCAAGTACGCCCCGGAGCGGAAGCGGCGGCAGAAGCGGTCGCCGGCGTTAAATTGAAGTTCACGGCCTTGTGCCTGCGTCTTTTTAAAGTTTTTAAACCTATAAAAAATTAAAATGTGAGAAGCGGTGATCTGTGTTACAATAATGTTACATGGTGTAGCAAATCAACCGTCGGCCGGACTCGATCCGACGGCAAGGATCTTTTTGGGTGGAGGGGCAGATGGATGTTTTTATTCAACAAATTCACCGAAAACAAAACGGAAACGATCAAATCCGATTCTTGGAGCCCATTGCGAAATCCGGAACCGGCGGATATGGAACAGTCTGATGCAAAAGCGAAAGAGTTGCTTGATTCAAATATCAAACACAGTATCGACCTGTTCAATCAAGTATTGGAGTTGAACAAAACCGGCCAACTGTTGGATGAGCTGTCGCATGTGATTGAAAATTCAAACAGCGTGGGAGCCGCTTCCCAGCAGTTGTCCGCATCTGTGCACGAAGTTGCCAACAGCGCGACAAAGGTTGCCGAGTATACCGATCAGACTTCGGTCAAAGCAACCGAGGGAGGGGAGAAGATCGACAAAGCCCTGAACTCCCTGTTGGAAGTGAAAAATTCTTTCCAAGTCATGGCGCAAAAATTTTCCGAGTTTCAAACAAGCATTGACTCAACCAAACAAATGATCGAGATCATCAAGGGAATTGCCGATCAAACGAATTTGCTCGCTCTGAACGCCTCGATCGAAGCGGCCCGCGCCGGTGAGCACGGGCGCGGATTTTCCGTTGTGGCGACTGAAGTCCGCAAACTCGCGGAGGGCACCAAAAGATCGCTGGAGGACATCACAAACAACATCCAGGGGTTGTTCGTCAAAATGGAAGAGATGCTCGATCAGATGAAAGGAACGGAAAACCAGGTCGAAAACGGTGCCCGCGACGCCACCGAAGCTCATGCCGCCTTGCTGGAAATCATCGCAGAGATCAAAAACATCAACGGGCAAACCGCGAACATTGCGGCGGTTTCGGAGGAACAGGCTGCCGCCACCAGCAGTATAGCCGAAAGTATCGGCGAAGTGCTGCAGAAACTGAACGCTTCGAACGAAGCTTGGCATCATATCGGGAGCGGGATCGAGGCTTTGTCGCAGGCGATCAACGATCTGCGTGTCAGCAGCGTTACCGAAGCCGGAATTGACCAGCTGGAAACGCCGATTTTAAAAGAGATCCTCATCCAAGACCATCAATGGTGGGTGTGGCGGGTTTACAACGCCATTTACGGATTTGGTCAATTGCAGCCGGAGGAAGTGGGAGATCATCACAAATGCCGTTTAGGGAAGTGGTACGACGCGAAAAAGGAGACTCTTCCGGCGGCGGTCAGGCAAAAGTTCGAGGAGGCTCACAAAACGGTACATAGCTGCGCACGGGAAATCGCCGCCGCGTTGCAGCGGGGAGACAGAGGTGCCATCGAGCAAAACCGGAAAATCCTCGAACAGGCTTCCGGCCAAGTGGTCGAAGACATCAAAAGCTTTTTTGCCAACTGATTCCGCTTTTGAATGATTGACATTCGAGTATCCAGTTGGTATGATTGCAATACATTTCTGGCAAAACGCTGAAAGAATCCTGCGTTTTGGCAGATAAGAGAGGAATCGTGAGCAGCGCCTTCGCTGACTGGCAATTCGTCCTCTTCTTGGTGCCAAGAAGAGGACTTCCTTTTATTTCATCTATGTCATCTATGTCATCGGCTTGAAACGGTGTTCGAAGCAAAGTGTCGGACAAGGGAAAGGCGGTACAGCGATGAATCGGCAGGAAGAATTGAAAACGCGGTTGCGTTCCGGGGTTTTGGTGGGGGATGGAGCCATCGCCACGCTTTTTTACCAGCAGGGATATACGGCGGGTTTTTCGACGGAGCAATTGTGTTTGTTCAATCCGGATTGGGTGCGGCAGGTGCACTTGGCGTATCTGGATGCGGGCGCCCGGGTGATCGAGACCAACTCTTTTGCTGCTAACCGGGAAGCCTTGGCGAGATACGGGATGGAGGGGAGAACCGCCGACATGAACCGGGCTGCCGTCAGAATCGCCCGGGAAGCCGTGGAACAGTCGGGACAGGACGCATTTGTAATAGGCAGCATCGGTTCGATCTTGGCGGGGCGCGTACGCAGCAATCGGCTGGAGGAATACCGGGACATATTTGAAGAGCAGGCGGTGGCGTTGCTGCAGGAGGGGGTTGACGGCATTGTGCTGGAGACCTTCTATGACCTTGAAGAACTGCTGCTGGCACTGGATGTGATCCGCCCGCTGACGCGAACTTCCGGCACTCCGATCATCGCCCAATTGGCTCTTTTGGAAGTGGGGCGAACGCGGGACGGATACGAGCTTACCAATGCGTTTTCGCAACTGCAGGCGGCCGGTGCGGACGCGGCAGGCTTGAACTGCAGGTTGGGGCCGATCGAGATCCTCCGCTCCTTCGAAAAAACGGTGGTGCCGGATCGCCTGCCGTTGACGGCGTATCCGAACGCCGGGCGGCCGGCGTTTGTGGACGGCGAATTTGCTTTTAAATCCAACGCGCAGTATTTCGGTGAAACGGCGGTTCAACTTCTGGAACAAGGCGTAGGGTTGATCGGCGGATGCTGCGGCACCACGCCGGAACATATCCGGGCCATCGCGAAAGCGCTGGCCGGACGGAAGCGGGTGAAGCGGCACAATCCGGCGGTGGAACCCCATTCCGTCAAGGAAACCGTTGTGGTCGTTGGGGAGCGGAAAACGGAGGACACCCCGCCAATGAAGCCTTCGATTGTCGATCTGGTCAAACGGCGCCACACTGTGATTGTCGAGTACGACACGCCGCGGGATCTGGACATTGCGAAGTATATTCAAGGCAGCATTGCCTTGCGGCAGGCGGGTGCCGACGCGATCACGCTGGCGGACAACTCGTTGGCAACCGCAAGAGTCAGCAACATGGCGCTGGCAGCGATCATCAAGCGGGAACTCGGAATCGAGCCGATTGTGCACGTTGCGTGTCGCGACCGCAACCTGATCGGTCAGCAGTCGCATTTGATGGGTCTGCATGCGCTTGGAATGAATCAGATTCTCGTCATCACCGGAGATCCGGCCAGGGTCGGCGATCTGCCGGGAGCGAGTTCGGTATTTGATGTGTCTTCCTTTGAGTTGATCCGCATGGTGAAGCAATTGAACGAAGGGATTGCCTTCTCCGGCAGGCCGATGAAAAATAAGGCGCAGTTCGTTGTCGGCGCGGCGTTTAATCCGCACGTCCGCCGCCTTGAGACGGCTGTGGCGCGGCTTGAGCGGAAAGTGGAGGCGGGAGCCGATTTTATCATGACCCAGCCGGTTTACGATGCGGAGACGCTGGTGGCGATCCACGAAGCGACCCGTCATATCCCGGTGCCGATTTTTATCGGGATCATGCCGCTGACGGGTCCCCGCAACGCGGAGTTTTTGCACAACGAAGTGCCGGGCATCAAGATTTCCCAATCGACCCTGGAGCGCATCAAAAGGTTTGAAGGAGCCCGGGCGCGGGAGGAAGGGGTGCGGATTGCCCAGGAATTGGCGGAAGTGGCGGTAAAATATTTCAAAGGGATTTACCTCATTACGCCGTTTCACTATTATGAAATGACAGTGGAATTGACCCGGTATGTGCATAAGATAACGCGGGCTGCAAGAACTGTTGTCGGAGAATAAGCCAGAAAAGGGGCAGACGGTGCGCTTTTAACCGTTCGCCCCTTTTCCTTATGATGTGCGTTCTTTAACGCAGCGAATTGACAAAATCCCCGATTCTTTCCAACGCTCTTTGAATCTGCTCAATGGAAGTCGCGTAGGAGCAACGGACGAACCCCTCCCCGCCCTGACCAAACACGTTGCCCGGAACGACCGCGACGCGGCTGTGGTGCAGTAGCCGCTCGGCAAACTCCTCGGAGGTAAGCCCCGTCGGGCGGATGTCGGGAAACGCATAGAATGCGCCTTTCGGTTCATGGCAGGGCAGGCCGATGTCCCGGAACCCTTTGACGATCAAACGGCGGCGCTGGTTGTACCGCTCCACCATTTTTTGTTTCTCCGCATGGCCGTGGCGAAGCGCCTCGAGAGCCGCCATTTGCCCCATGATCGGAGCGCAAAGGATGGTATACTGGTGAATCTTCAGCATCGCGTTCAAAATTTCCGGCGGAGCGGCCGCATATCCGATCCGCCAGCCGGTCATCGCAAACGCTTTCGACATTCCGCTGATCAGGACGGTGCGTTCTTTCATCCCCGGCAGGGAGGCGATGCTCACATGCCGTCCCTCGTAGGTGAGCTCCGCATAGATTTCGTCGGAAATCACAAACAGGTCATGCTCGATGACGACGTCCGCGATTGCCCGTAAATCCTCTTCCGACATGGTGGCGCCGGTCGGATTGTTCGGGAAGCAGAGAATGAGCACCTTCGACCGGGGAGTGATCTTGGCCCGAAGATTTTCGGGTGTCAGACGGAATTCGTCTTCCGCGCAAGTCGGAACTCCCACCGCTTTGCCGCCCGCCAAAACGGCGCACGGGCTGTAGGATACGTAAGCCGGTTCCGGAACCAGCACTTCATCGCCGGGGCAAAGCAAAGCGCGCAGCGCGATGTCGATCGCTTCGCTGCCGCCGACGGTGACGATCAGTTCTTCCGGGTCATAGTCCAGATTGAATCCCCGCAAGTAGTCGGCGATCGCCTCCCGCAGTTCGGGCAGACCTTTGTTCGACGTATAGGTGGTATACCCGCGCTCCAGCGAGTAGAAACACGCTTCCCGCACATGCCACGGGGTCACAAAATCCGGTTCGCCCACCCCCAGCGAGATCACGTCTTCCATCTGGTTCGCCAGGTCAAAAAAACGGCGAATGCCGGATGGAGGAATCGATTGGACAACGGGAGACAGGCGGTCGTAGTTGGGCTTCACGGGGTGATCACCAGCCGCTGGTCATCTTCGTGGTCGTCAAAAATCACACCGTCCGATTTGTACGTCTTCAACAGAAAATGGGTCGTGGTAGACGTTACGTGTTCGATCGTCGACAGTTTCTCGGAAACAAAGTTTGCGACTTCTTTCAGATGGGCGCCCTCGACGATCACCTGCAGATCGTACGCTCCCGACATCAGGGATACCGATTTCACCTCGGGGAATCGGTAGATGCGTTCCGCAATAAAATCGAAACCGACTTCCCGCTGCGGCGTCACTTTTACGTCGATGACGGCGGTAACCCGTTGCGATTCGACTTTGTCCCAGTTGATAACCGCGGAATAGCGGAGAATCACTTTGTCCCGTTCCAACTCTTCAATCAGCTTGGTGACTTCAGCGGTTTCCAGTCCCAGCATGTTGGCGATGCTTTCGTGGGACAGGCGGGAATTTTCGTGCAGCAGGTTTAAGATTTGAATTTTTGAGCTTGAATCCATGACTTTCCTCTCCGTTGAATTGATAGTTCTTCAATATTATGTCAGATTTTCCGGCGCAGGGGAAGGCAAAATGCAAAATTCCTGCAGGGAATGCAGCCGTGCGTTTCAGGGGATCCCCCGATTTATCTTGGAACCGTATCAGCGGTATAGTGAAAGTGAGAAAAAACCGGGAGGAGATTGTTCATGTACAAAAAGATTCTGTTGCCGATCGACGGCTCCGCACATTCCAAAAAAGCGGTCGATGCCGTGATTTCCCTTTGTGAAGGGCGTGAGCAGGATTGCCGGGTCACTCTGTTTTACGTCGCTCCGATTCTTTCTTACAGCCCGGAAATGATGAATTTGGACATTGATTTGGAAGCGGTCGTGCAGCGTGAAGGGGAATCGGTCACGCGGGAGCCGAAGGACAAACTGGGCGCATGCGGAATCGAGTCCACCGTGGTTGTGGAAACCGGCGATCCTGCCCATGAAATTTGCCTGCTTGCAAAGCATGAACCCTATGATTTGATTGTGATGGGGAGCAGAGGATTGGGGACCTTCGGTGAACTCGTTCTCGGCAGCGTCAGCCATAAGGTCCTGCACCACGCGCCATGTCCGGTCTTGATCGTCCGCTGATCGCGCTGGCATAAAACCCGCCGCCCGTACATCGTGCGGGCGGCTGTTTTTGGGGTGGCTCCCATATTATGCAACAGCTTGCTGAAAAGCGGGTGTACCCGTCCGCGACTTGCTGTTTTGGCATCTGGTGGAAGCGGCGGTTAAAAAACGTGCGCCAGCAGTCCCACGCCCCCTCCGCCGAGAACGAGCCAGGCGGAATTCACTTTGTACCGGATTGCGAGCAGAAAACTCGCTGCGGCTGTAACGGCGGTCGTCCAGTCGAGGATCGCCGTTTTTCCCAACTGCCAGCTGACCACCGCCATCAATGCCAGGGAGGCGGCGTTGACGCCGTCCAGAAAGCCGCCGACCCAGGGCGAGGTGCGAAGCCTGGACACCCAGGGCGAGACCAGGGCGACAAACACAAATGCGGGGAGGAAAATTCCGATGGTTGCCAGAACCGCGCCGGGAACGCCGTGAACCAGATAGCCGATGAATGTCGCCGTCGTAAACAGGGGCCCGGGCGTAAATTGTCCGATGGCAACCGCGTCCAGAAGCTGCTGGGAAGTCAGCGCCCGGTAGCGGTCGACAAAATCGGATTGCAAAAACGCCAGCAGGACATATCCGCTGCCGTACAGCACGGAGCCGATTTTGACAAACAGGAAAAACAATTTCGCAAGGGACAGGGCAGCCATCCCTTCCTGCGGGGGGATCGCAGCCAGTTGGAACGGCGTTGCGGCTGCCGGGCCTACCTGCGACGGAAACGAAACAAACGGCAGGACCGCGAACCCCGGCATGTTTCTGCGGAGTCGGGAACGGTTGCTGATTGCCATCGTGAAGATGCCCGCCAGAAACAGCAGCAAAATCTCGTTCCATCCTGCCAGGGACAGCGCGGCGGCCAGGACGGCGGCCAGCGTTGTCTGTCTGTTTTTCAGCGCCGATTTGCCGAGAGACCACAACGCCTGCAGGACAATTGCAACGATCACCGGCTTGATGCCGTATAACAGCCAGTGCGCTTCCGGCAAAGAACCGTAAGCGGCGTAAAGGGCGGAAAACGCGAGAACGATCAGCATCGCCGGCAGGATAAAACAAGCACCGCCCACGACGAGTCCCGGCCAACCGGCGCGATGATAGCCGAGGTGAATCGCCATCTCGGTCGAATTGGGGCCGGGGATCAGGTTGGTCGCTCCGAGCATGTCGAGAAACCGTTTCCGGTCCAGCCAGTTTCTGCGCCGGACGACCTCCTCTTCCATCAGGGCGATATGGGCGGCGGGCCCGCCAAAGCCGATTGTCCCCAGTTTCAAAAACACCTTTGCCACTTCCAGCAAGTTCCGCTTTTGGTCGTCTGTCATAAAACCCTCCACATCTGATTGCCGATTTCGATTTCCCTTTACAAAAAGAATACCATTTTTGCGTTATAATGGGGTGAAGAAAACGTAAACGCAAGGCGGGGTGTGAGTATGGACACGGTCACGCACACACTGTTCGGTTTAACGATCTACGGTGCAATCAGGAAAGACGAGATGGATGGCAAGTTGAAAAAAGCGCTGTTTGCGACCTCCCTGGTCGGCAGCCAAATTCCCGATATCGACGTGATTTCGAGGCTCTGGGACACCCAGGGGCTGTATCAGATGTGGCACCGTGGGATTACGCATTCGGTGTTTATGGTTCCGGTCTGGGCGCTTGTGATGGCCGGGTTTTGTTACTGGCTGTTTGGGACAAGGGACAGGCGGATTTTCGGGATCGGGCTGCTGGCGGTATTCATTCACATCAGCAGCGATCTGTTCAATGCGTGGGGCACGGGCTATCTGGAACCTTTTTCTCACATCCGCCTCACCTTTGGCACCGTGCCGATCGTCGATTTTGTGGTCTGGGGCTTGATTCTGGCCGGCTTTCTTGTTGCCCGGTTTCGGAAATACCGGCCGCATGTCGTGTACAAAGCCGTTTGGGGATTGATCGCGGCCCATTTTTTCATCCAGTCCGTCCAGGGGTATGCCGTATATCAATCGGTTGCCGGACGTTATGATCAACAGGCGCTGGCGGCCGACTTCACGCCTTGGCATTATAAGGTGATCGGGAAGAAAGGCGATCAGGTGGAGATCCTGGAAGCGACGGCATGGTCGGAACCCCGGCTGGTTCACCGTCTGACTTCGAAAGAAAACGCGAACCTCGACCGCCTGTTCGCGCAAAATCCGAAAGCGAAGACTTTGTACGAATGGTCGCCGTTTGTCGTGATCGTGGACGACGAGAAACGGCTGGGCATCTACGATCCGAGGTTCTACCGCAACGGGCAGTCGTTCCTGTTCGAATATGTCGAGAAGAGCAGCCTGTAACTGCAAAGGCTGAGCTCACCAGTGAAAGCGAGAACTAAAACCCTCAAGGAGTTTTGGGATATTTGTAGCGGTAGGCTTGGCCATCGCTTTGGGGAATGAAAATCCAGGGCGGTTTCATTTCGCCGATGCTGCCGGCTTTGTACAATTGCATCCCTTCGTCGCTGATTTTATAGGGTTCAAAATAGTCCGGCGATGCTTTGAACGTACCACTATACGTCAGCAGTTGGCCATTAACATGAACTTCGGGGGCCCCGGACAGGATGCGGTACAAGCGATTGGAGTATGGAACCTGCCAGTCAAACCATAGCCGGATATCGAGGATGGCTGCCAGAATCAAAAGGATTGACATGAAAAGGAGCGCCAAGCGCAGACGAAGTCTCATGGATCGTACCTCCCTGCAAGGACTATTGGGCGAACCAGAATTTTGTCAACTGGTTGGCATTCCAGGTGCCCCATTTGACATATTTCCGAGAAAATTGGGCTTTGCCTCTCAGTCTTGACTGTTGTGGTAAGATTTGATTTAGGTGATAGGTCATGTCTGTTCGCGAAAAAATCAAGGAAAAACTGGCGCTCCTGCCGGCAAAGCCCGGCGTCTATCTGATGAAAGACGAAAACGGGCAAATTCTTTATGTCGGCAAGGCCAAAGTGCTGAAAAACCGGGTGCGCTCCTATTTCACCGGTTCCCACGACGGAAAAACGCAGCTTTTGGTGTCGCATATCGCTGATTTTGAATATATCGTCACTGACACGGTGGTTGAAGCCCTGATTCTGGAAAACAACCTGATCAAAAAGCATTCGCCCTACTACAATATTCTGCTGAAGGACGACAAGACCTACCCGTACATCAAAATCACCAACGAGGAACATCCGAAGCTGGAGATCGTGCGGCGTGTCAAAAAGGACGGCGGCAAGTATTTCGGGCCTTATCCGAACGCGGGGGCTGCCAACGAGACAAAAAGACTGCTGGACCGGTTATACCCGCTTCGCAAATGCAAAAATCTGAAACAAAAGGTCTGTCTCTATTACCACATCAATCAGTGTCTGGCTCCCTGCGAGTTCCCAGTCGGGCGGGAAACCTACGACCGAATGGTCAAGGAGATCGTCAAATTCCTCAACGGCGGCCACAACGAGATCAAAGCCCAGTTGACCGAGAAGATGCACCAGGAGGCGGAAGCGCTGAATTTTGAACGGGCGAAGGAGTTGCGCGACCTGATTCGGCATATCGACGCGGTGATGGAAAAACAGAAGATCGATCTCGGCGACACGGTAAACCGGGACGTGTTCGGCTATTACGCGGATAAAGGAATGATGTGCGTACAAGTCTTCTATGTTCGGTCGGGCAAGCTGATCGAGCGCGACGTGGCGGTGTTCCGGCACCACGGGGACGCAAAAGAGGACTTTCTTTCTTACGTCACCCAATTTTATTTTGAAAACGCGGATCTGCCGCGGGAGATTCTGCTGCCTGCCGGGCTTGACGCGGAAATCCTGGAGGAATGGCTGTCTGTCAAAGTGAAAGCACCGGTGCGCGGAATCAAAAAGCAGCTTGTCGACATGGCTTGCGAAAATGCAAAGATCGCGCTGGAAGAGCGGTTCAGGATGATGGACCGGGACATGGATCGCACCGTCCGCGCCGTGGAACAATTGGGCGAGCTCCTGGCGATCCCGACGCCGGTGCGGATCGAGGCGTTCGACAATTCGAACATGCAGGGGGCGGACGCGGTGGCTGCCATGGTGGTGTTCATCAATGGGCAGCCGGCGAAGAAGGAATACCGCAAATACAAAATCAAAACGGTGCAGGGGCCGGACGATTACGGTTCCATGCGGGAAGTGATCCGCCGCCGGTTCGTCCGTGCTTTGAAAGAAAGACAGCCGCTCCCCGACCTGATCGTGATCGACGGCGGAAAGGGGCAAATCGGCGCGGCGCTGGATGTATTGCAAAACGAACTCGATCTTGACATTCCCGTCTGCGGCTTGGCAAAAGACGAACGGCACCGCACCGGCCAGCTTTACTTTGGCGACGATCCGGACCCGATTCCGATTGATCGGTCGTCGCAAGCGTTTTATCTGTTGACCCGCATTCAGGACGAAGTGCACCGGTTCGCAATTTCGTTTCACCGGCAAACCCGCGGCAAACAGGCGATGCGTTCCGTATTGGACGAGATTCCGGGCGTGGGGGAGAAGCGCCGCAAACAGCTTTTGAAACATTTCGGGTCGGTGGAAGCGATCAAAGACGCGCCTGTCGAAGAGTTCCGGAAAATCGGGATCGGTGACAAGCTGGCGGGCGAGATCTTGAGTTTTTTGCGGCAGGCGTGAGGAAAAGCGAAAATTTTTTGCATGCCGTCCGTGTCTGTATCTGGACAGTTTGCGAAGCCGATGGTATAATGTCCGGGAATTGAATATGGCCTCATCTCGGAAGAGGTGAGGTAGAGGCGCGAACGGCCAAGAGTATCTCCGACGAGAGACGGGATCTCAAAGACTCGGAGGGAAAGGGGTCTTCGCCGAAGCGGGCATTTTCCCGGAAATGTCTGGCTGGGTCTGCATCGAACAGGTGCAGGACTGTCACGGAAAGCTTCCCTTTGGCTTTCTGTGGAGAACTATCTCGCTGCGAGTCGGAAAAGGGAGCAAATTGAAAGGCGTTAGCTTTTCGTTTGCGGGAGAGGAGGCACTGCTACGCTGAAACGCTTGTCGGGCGGCAGTAGACGGGTGACTCTGGTTCAACCTGCTATTGCCGCTTTTATTTATGTTTATGCGGGAAGCCTGGCCTGGGAAGCGGCGCATTCAAAAGCAGATGGATTCCCTTTACGATCCGGAGGGATTCTATTTCTCTTATAAAGCTTTTCAGATGAGGAGTGGAGAGAGTGACGTTAATCGTTCAAAAGTTTGGCGGCAGTTCGGTGGCCAGCCCCGAACACATCAAGAGAGTGGCGCGGCGGGTGGCCGATACCGCGGATCAGGGCAATTCCTGCGTGGTAGTCGTTTCCGCCATGGGCGACACAACGGACGATCTGATCGATCTTGCGCAAAAAGTTTCCGGGAACCGGTCTGCCCGCGAGATGGATATGCTTCTGACAACCGGGGAGCAGGTCTCTATCGCTTTGTTGGCGATGGCCCTGCAGGATCTCGGCAAAGACAGCGTGTCCTTTACCGGCTGGCAGGCGGGCATCCGGACGGAGGCGGTACACAGCAAAGCGCGTATTACCGATATGGATCCGTCACGCATTGCCGCCGAACTGGAAAAGGGCAGAATCGTCGTCGTGGCCGGTTTCCAGGGGATAACCGAGGGCGGGGACATCACGACGCTGGGGCGCGGCGGGTCCGATACCACGGCCGTTGCGTTGGCGGCCGCTCTGAAGGCGGATCTGTGCGAAATCTATACGGACGTGGAAGGGGTTTACTCCACCGACCCGCGTGTCGTCAAGTTTGCGCGCAAGATTCCTGAAATTTCGTATGACGAAATGCTGGAGTTGGCGAATTTGGGCGCCGCGGTGCTGCATCCGCGGGCGGTTGAATATGCGAAACAATATCAGGTTCCGCTGATGGTGCGGTCGAGTTTCACACCGAATCCGGGAACGCTTGTCAAAGAGGAGGCAGCTATGGAAAAAGGGATTGTAGTACGCGGTATTGCACACGATCTGAATGTGGCGAAGGTGGCGCTGGTCGGCGTTCCAAACCGGCAGGACAACCTGCAGGTGATCTTCCAATCGCTGGCAAAAGAAAACGTCAATGTGGACATTATCGTGCAAAGCGTCGTTCATAACGATTGCAGCGATATTTCGTTTACGGTGACGAAAGACGATTTGCCCCGGGCGATGGATGTGCTCGGTGCATTGCAGCCCCGGTTGGGCGCGAAAGGGATCGTTTGCGAGGAAGACCTGGCCAAAGTGTCGATTGTCGGCGCCGGCATGATCAGCAATCCGGGTGTGGCGGCCCAGATGTTTCAGGCTCTGATTGAAAGCGGCATGTCCATCAAGATGGTCAGCACCTCGGAGATCAAAGTGTCCTGCGTGATTGACGCGGCCGATGTCGAGAAAGCGGTGCGGGCCCTCCATACCTCCTTTGGCCTGGATGCGATGGAAGCGGCCACCGTGGCGAAATGACAAAACAGCTTGATAGCGAATTGCATTTGCGTTCATGCGATGGCCGCAAACCTGGTGGCTTGGCCACACACGCCTGGCAGCAGGCAGTCTGGCGGGTTCCGCGTCTATTGTTCCGTCTGTCTGTTGTTCCGCGTCTTGACGATTCCCGTGACGCGTGATACACTCATTTCAAATTCAAACGAATAAAGCGGTTTTGACTCTTATCCAGAGCGGCGGAGGGACTGGCCCGATGAAGCCCGGCAACCGGAATCCGTAACCGACTTTGCGCGGCAGGGTTCTTGGTGCCAATTCCTGCAGGATCGATCGATTCTGAAAGATAAGAGGCGGCGAACAGAATTTGTGACCCCCTCTCAGGGGGTTTTTCATTTATGGTTTTATTTTTGGGGAGAAGTCAAGTGCGGGGTGATCGCATGGCGGTTCGAATTGAAGAGGGAATCAAAAAAGAATACAGGCTGCCGGACATGGTGCTGCAAAGCGGAAAGCTGTTATCCGGCGCGGTTCTTGCCTATGAGACCTTTGGAGCGTTGAATGCCGCCAAAGACAATGCGATTTTGGTCTGTCACGCGTTGACCGGCGATTCCCACGCGGGTAGCACGGCTGGAAATCCCGGCTGGTGGGACGGGTTGATCGGCCCCGGAAAAGCGTTGGACACCAACCGCTATTTTATCATTTGCGCGAATGTGCTTGGCGGCTGCTACGGATCGACCGGTCCCGCGTCGGTCAATCCGGCGGACGGGCGGCCTTACGGGATGCGCTTCCCGACCGTCACCATCCGGGACATGGTGCAGGCGCAATATCACCTTGTCAAAAGCCTCGGCATCGACCGGCTGTATTCCGTGATCGGCGGTTCCATGGGCGGGATGCAGGTGTTTGAATGGGCGGTGACATTCCCCGACATGCTTGAAACGTATATCCCGATTGCGACCTGCGACCGTTTTTCGTCGATGGGGATCGCTTACAACAATGTGATGCGGCAGGCGATCTGCAACGACCCCGATTGGTGCAACGGGGATTACTACGGCCGGACGTTTCCGGAAAAGGGTTTGAATCTCGCCCGGCAGGTTGGCATGATCACATATCGCAGTTTTGAGCTGTACGAGGAACGTTTCGGTCTGTCGATGGTTCCGACGGAAGATCCTTTCGGGATGGAATCCCGGTTTCAAGTCGAAAAGTACCTGCACTACCAGGGAACGAAACTGGTGCAGCGGTTTGATGCCAATTCGTACTTGTATCTGTTGAAATCGATGGACCTGCACGACGTGGCGAGGGGGCGGGGAGATTACGGCAAAGTATTGGACCGCATTCAGGCCCGTTCGTTGATGATCGGAATCGACTCCGACTTCTTGTTTCCGGCCCGCGTACTTTTTCAAACCGCCGAGCGGCTGAAAGCGAAAGGCAAGGACGTCGTATACCGGGAGATGCATTCGATTCACGGACATGACGCGTTCTTGATCGAATTTGAAATCATGAACGAGTGGGTGGGGGAATTTTTGGAGAAAAAATGATTCCTACACGACAAAAAAAGCGTCCTCTGCCAGATTTGTCCCAATTGTCAAAGAAAAGCGGAGGATTGTTCCCCAAACCGGATGTTTTTTGGGAAAATGCCCCTGTAACAATCTTGACACAATCTTAAATAAATGCGACAATTTTCGATAGAGTGAACGGCTATTCAGTGAAGAATGGTAACCGAAGAAAGCGGTTACCCTTCTTTACGTAGTCGGCTTTCATCTTTATTACATAAGGGGGCATACACCAGAGAAAAGTCTAAAATGGCATGTGAAAGAAATTGCATGCCGCAAGAGACGGACGCCCAAAGCGTCGATTATGGAAGGGAGGACCAGACTCAAGTGTCACAACAAAAAGATTTTTGGTTTCGACGTCTGCATTCTTTGACAGGCGTTCTGCCTGTCGGCCTTTTCTTGGTTTTTCACCTGTTTACCAATGCCAAAGCGACAAGAGGAGCGGACAATTTTAACCATGCGGTGGCGGATATTCGCACTCTGCCATTCTTAACGGCAATCGAATTTTTGTTTGTTTTCTTGCCGCTTTTATATCATGGGGTTTATGGCATGTACATCGCGTTCACTGCCGGATATAACAACGGCCAGTATACCTGGTTCAGGAACCATATGTTCGTCTGGCAGCGCATAACGGGGGTCATCACGTTTATCTTCGTGGCATACCATTTATGGACAACCCGTTTCAGCGGCAATGCCCCCAGCTTTGATATGGTGAAACATCTCGTCGATAGTCCGTTTACGTTCTGGTTTATGATTGTCGGTGTCGTAGCGTCGGCATTCCACTTTGTAAACGGTCTTTGGGGCTTCTTGATCCATTGGGGTGTAACGGTGGGTCCTCGTTCGCAGCGCATGTCTGCGTATGTTATGGGCGGCCTTTGGCTGGCGATCTCATTCCTTGGTGTAAGCGCCCTTCTGGCGTTTAAGTATCCTGGGGCGTAAGGGAGTGGACTGAAAAATGAGTCAACGTATTATTGTCGTAGGTGGCGGATTGGCAGGTCTCATGGCGACGATCAAATGCGCCGAGGCCGGTGTTCCGGTCGATCTGTTTTCATTGGTACCCGTAAAACGTTCCCACTCCGCTTGTGCGCAGGGCGGCATCAACGGAGCGGTAAACACCAAAGGGGAAGGCGACTCTCCGTGGGAACACTTTGACGATACGATTTATGGCGGCGACTTCCTGGCGAACCAACCGCCGGTATTGGCGATGTGTGAAGCGGCGCCCGGCATTATCCATCTTTTGGACCGGATGGGCGTTATGTTCAACCGCACGCCGGAAGGACTTCTCGATTTCCGCCGTTTTGGCGGTACGAAGCATCACCGCACCGCTTTTGCCGGTGCGACCACCGGTCAGCAATTGCTTTATGCCCTTGACGAACAGGTTCGCCGTTTTGAAGCTGCCGGTCTCGTTCAAAAATATGAAGGTTGGGAGTTCCTGTCGATCGTTCAGGACGACGAAGGGACCTGCCGCGGCATCGTCGCCCAGGATCTCCGTTCCATGGAAATTCACAGCTTTGTCGGCGACGCGGTGATTCTTGCAACCGGCGGACCCGGCTTGATCTTCGGCCGTACGACCAACTCGATCATCAACACCGGTACAGCGGCTTCCGCCGTATACCAACAGGGAGCTTACTACGCAAACGGCGAATTTATTCAGATTCACCCGACTGCCATTCCGGGCGATGACAAGCTGCGCTTGATGTCCGAGTCGGCCCGCGGTGAAGGCGGTCGCGTCTGGACTTACAAGGACGGAAAACCCTGGTATTTCCTTGAGGAAAAATATCCGGCATACGGCAATCTCGTTCCGCGCGACATTGCAACCCGCGAAATCTTCCACGTCTGTGTGGACTTGGGGCTTGGGATCAACGGGGAAAACATGGTATATCTCGACGTTTCCCACATTCCGAAGGAAGTGCTGAACGTAAAACTGGGCGGTATCTTGGAAATCTACGAGAAATTCGTCGGTGACGATCCGCGCAAAGTTCCGATGAAAATTTTCCCGGCTGTCCACTATTCAATGGGCGGGCTGTGGATTGACTTTGACCAGCATACGAACATCAAAGGCCTGTTTGCGGCGGGTGAATGCGATTATTCGCAGCACGGCGCGAACCGCCTGGGGGCCAACTCGCTTCTGTCGGCAATCTACGGCGGGATGGTAGCCGGCCCGAATGCCGTGAAATACATCAAAGGCCTGAAAAAGGCTTCCGGCGACGTTGCCCAGCATTATTTCGAAGCGGAACGCAAAAAGCGGGAAGAGCAGTACGAAAGCATTCTTAAGATGGAGGGGAACGAGAACCCCTACCAGATCCATCGCGAACTGGGTCAATGGATGACCGACAACGTAACGGTTGTCCGTTACAATGACCGCTTGAAGAAAACGGACGAAAAGATCCTTGAATTGATGGAGCGTTGGAAGCGGATCGGAATGGCGGACAAGTCCCGCTGGGAAAACATGATGGCGCCGTTTACGCGTCAGTTGTGGAATATGCTGGAACTTGCCCGCGTGATTACGATCGGAGCCTTGAACCGTAACGAATCCCGCGGTGCTCACTATAAACCCGAGTTTCCGGAACGCGATGACGCGAACTGGCTGAAGACGACGAAAGCCAAGTGGACGCCAAACGGACCTGTCTTTGAATACGAAGAGGTCGACACTTCGCTGATCAAACCGCGTCTGCGCAACTACAGCGTGGATAAGGAGGCGACCAAATCATGAGCGAACAAAAAATGGTGCATCTGATCGTTGAACGTCAGGATACCCATAATTCCCAACCTTACACTGAAGAGTTTAAGGTGCCTTACCGTCCCGGTATGAACGTGATTGCCGCCCTGATGGAAATCCAGCGCAATCCCGTCAACGCAAAAGGGGAGAAAGTGGCTCCGGTCGCGTGGGAATCCAACTGCCTGGAAGAAATCTGCGGCGCCTGCATGATGGTGATCAACGGCAAGCCACGTCAGGCATGTACCGCTCTTGTCGATAAGCTGGAGCAACCGATTCGCCTGAAGCCGGCACGCACTTTCCCTGTTATCCGTGACCTGGTCGTCGACCGTTCACGCATGTTTGAAGCGTTAAAGCGCGTCAAAGCATGGATTCCGATTGACGGCACCTATGATCTGGGGCCCGGTCCCCGGATGGCGGAACGCGACCGCCAGTGGGCGTATGAGCTGTCCAAGTGTTTCACCTGCGGCTGTTGTGTGGAAGCTTGTCCGAACGTTAACGAGAAAACGAGCTTTATCGGTCCGTTTGCGATCTCGCAGGTTCGCCTTTTCAACACGCATCCGACCGGCGCGATGCACTCGCATGAACGCTTGGAAGCTTTGATGGCCGAAGGCGGAATTCACGAATGCGGCAACTCGCAGAACTGCGTGCAGGTATGTCCGAAAAACATTCCGCTGACAACATCCATTGCGGCGATGAATGCGGCTGTCAACAAATATGCGCTGACCAGTTGGTTGCGCAAATGATAAGTCAAACGGCAGAAAGCCCATCTGGCAGAGCCTTCCTCCATGCGGAAGGCTCTTTTTTAGCCGCTGCAAGAAGAAATGGGCGTTATGAAAGCCGTATTCACGTTGCCTGACTGCACCAACACCTTTCATTGGTCATAATATAATCTGACTGTATCCCTTGACCTTGTCAATCATGACCCGAGCAAGGAGGGATCGAGGAAGGTGTCTGCGGGAAAGGACTTACGGGGCAAATCTCTTCTCACCAATCGCGAGCGTGAAGTGTTTGAGTTGTTGGTACAAGACAAGACGACAAAGGAGATTGCAGAAGTTCTCTTTATAAGTGAAAAGACCGTCCGTAACCATATCAGCAACGTTATGAAAAAACTTAACGTAAAAGGACGGTCCCAAGCCGTCGTGGAATTGGTGCGGCTCGGGGAAATCCAGATTTAAAAAATTTTTGCCTGGCTTGCCCTACTTGTGAAAAGTAGGGTATTTTACTTTTCGTGCTATAATGGGCTAAGAGTCGAAGAAAAGAGGGGAGACCAGATGGCAAGCAGACAACCGATAGGTCTTTTTGATTCGGGGGTCGGGGGACTGACGGTCGTTAAGGAAATGTTTCGGCAACTGCCGCAGGAAGACCTCATTTATGTGGGGGATAACGCGCGGTGTCCGTATGGCAGCAGACCGCCGGGGGAAGTGCGGGCATTCGCCTTTGAGATTATGGATTTTCTAATGAGGCTCGGCGTGAAGATGATTGTCATCGCCTGCAATACGGCGACGGCGGCCAGCCTGTCCGCCGCCCGGGAACGCTACCCGATCCCCGTACTGGGTGTGATCACGCCCGGCAGCCGGGCCGCCATCTCTGCCACCCGCACTGGGAGAATCGGGGTGATCGGCACGGAGGTCACCGTGCACACGGGAGCCTACGCACGGGAGATCCACAGGATCAATCCGCGTTTGCAGGTGGTCAGCCAGGCGTGTCCGCCGTTTGTCAGGATCGTGGAGGAAGGGGATCCCGCTTCGCCCGAGGCGGAGCGGACAGTGGCCGAGTATCTGGCTCCGCTGCAAAGGGAAATGATCGATGTCCTGATTCTCGGGTGTACGCATTATCCGATTTTGGAACCGGTGATTCAAAAAGTGACGGGGGGCGGCGTCCGATTGATCTCGTCCGCCGAAGAAACCGCCAGGGAAGCGTCGCTGATTTTAGCGGAGGGCAACCTGTTGAATCATGACAACCCGGAGCCGGTTCACCGCTTTTTCACGACGGGGGACACCGGGCATTTTTCCGAGATCGCCGAACGCTGGCTCGGACAGCCGGTATCCGTCGAGTCTCTTGTCCTGAAGGAATTGTCCGTCTAAAACAAGCATACTTCGTCCGCCTCTCCGTATACATAGAAATAGAATAAGCGGTTGAGGAGGACGTGGGATGCGCCATCAGAAAAAAGTGTTGGCCGGTGTATTGATTTTAAGTTTGGCGGGAACGGCAGGGTGCGGTCTGTTGACGAAGACCTCGAGTCCGATCGATGAACCGCCTCCCGGCGCCAATCAGGCTTTTGACAAGAAAACGGAAACGATCTCGACAAACTTGTATTTTGCGGATGAAAAAGGGTTTGTCGTGCCGTTGCGGGTGCCGATTCCAAAAGTGGAAGCGGTTGCTAACCAGGCGCTTTCCTATTTGGCGCCGGATAAAGCCAAAGGTTTCCTGAACGGCACGGGGCTTCATTCCGTCATTCCGGAAGGGACCAAAATGTCGGTGAACATCAAGGAGAATACGGCGATCGTCGATTTCAGCGGCGAGGTTCTCAAAATCAACGTGCCGAAAGCGGAGCAGCAATTGGTGGACGCCGTCGTTTGGACTCTCACGGAGTTTCCCAATGTCAAGCAAGTCCAAATCAAAGTGAACGGTCACGTCATGTCCGCTTTGCCTGCCAGTGGGACCCCGATCGGTTATCCGCTGACCCGCGCGAACGGTATTAATCTGCAGGTTGCGCCGAACATCAACCCGGCCGAGACGACAAAAGTCACCCTGTATTTCCAGCGCAGCAATGCGGCGGGCAATTTCAGTTATTTGGTGCCGGTTACCCGGATTATCGGAAAAACGAATGAGGATCCCGTGAAAACGACGATTGCCCAATTGATCTCAGGCCCCATGACTCCCGGTTTGAATCCGACGGTTTCCCCGGCAACCAAATTGCTGAACGGAAGCGTAAACGGGGATACGGTGACGCTTGATTTCGACAACCTGCTGGCTGAAGGCGGCAGCACGGAACAGAAGAAGCTGTTCAATGCGATTGTGTTGTCGGTTTTGGAGAACACTTCTGCGCAAAAAGTGAAAATCACCGTAAAAGGGCAACCTCCCGCCGTTACGGGCATGGATCTCAGCAAACCGGTGGTTCGCCCGCAGGCCATCAACGAGAAGCAACTGTGAGGCAACCGGGTTTTTTACGCCGTGCGGACAACATTGTTCGCCGGCTTTTTTTCGGGCAACAATGGATTTTTTTAGAAAGGGTATGATACTATTGATTGCAGATTCAGTTGGCGGAGGTATTTTATGAGACCGGACGGACGCGAAGCGAACCAAGCGAGAAACGTAACAATCGAACGGCATTACGTCAAGCATGCGGAAGGGTCTGTCCTGATTTCCGTTGGCGACACCAAAGTGATTTGCACCGCCACGATTGAGGATAAAGTTCCGCCATTCTTGCGGGGGAGCGGACAGGGATGGATTACCGCCGAATATTCCATGTTGCCGAGAGCGACACCGACGCGCAATCAGCGCGAATCAACCAAAGGGAAGGTCAGCGGCCGGACGATGGAGATCCAGCGTCTGATCGGCCGGGCGCTGCGGTCGGTGGTCGATTTGCCGAATCTTGGCGAGCGGACGATCTGGCTGGATTGCGACGTGATCCAGGCGGATGGCGGGACGCGCACCGCGTCGATTACGGGAGCGTTCGTCGCGATGGCTGACGCTTTGCACGACCTCACGGAAAAAGGGGCTTTGGAACGCATCCCGTTGACCGACTATCTGGCCGCTGTCAGCGTCGGCGTTGTCAACGGCACTCCGGTGCTGGATTTAAGTTACATGGAAGATTCGGTCGCCAAGGTGGACATGAACGTGGTGATGACCGGCAGCGGCGAGTATGTGGAAGTGCAGGGAACCGGGGAAGAGACGCCGTTCTCACCGGATGAGCTGCAAAGCATGTTGTCGCTGGCCAAACAGGGCATCGATCGGTTGATCGGCAAACAAAAAGAAGCCTTGGGTGACATTGCGTCCCTGATCGGCCCGAAGGATCGGGAACAGGCGGACGCCGGGACGAGGTTGAAGGTGACGGATCGTTAAGTTTTATCGTGGGGGAGAGAGAACATGAAAGTGGTGCTGGCCACGCGCAATCAGGGGAAAGTCCGCGAGTTCGCGGAGGCTTTGTCCGGTCTGGATTGGATCGTCGAGGGATTGCCCGCTTCCGCTCCGGAGGTTATCGAAGACGGGCTTACTTTTGAAGAGAATGCCCGGAAAAAGGCTGAAACGGTCGCAAAATTTTTGCAGACACCGGTTTTAGCCGACGATTCCGGCCTGGAAGTGGATGCGCTGAACGGTGCACCCGGCGTGTTTTCCGCCAGATATGCCGGCGAGCATGCGACTGATTCCGACAATAACCGGAAGCTGCTTACAGCCTTGAGCGGCGTGCCTGCCGAAAAGCGATCCGCCAGGTTCGTCTGCGTGCTGGCGTTGGCGGCTCCCAACCAACCGACTCTCACGGTGCGGGGCGAATGCGCAGGCGTGATCCTTGATGAACCTAGGGGGGAAGGGGGATTCGGATACGATCCGTTGTTTTTTGTTTCCAAACTGCAAAGAACCTTCGGTGAGCTGTCGGTGGAAGAAAAAAACCAGATCAGTCACCGGGCGAACGCGATCCGTTCTCTGATCGAAATTTTGTCGGCGGGTGATCGCCCGTGAAAATTTGCGTCATCAGCGACAGTCACGGACGGACGGATCGGATCGATGCGGTGCTGGCCCGGCATTCGGATATCGAACTGTTGATCCATGCGGGCGACCATGCGGAAGATGTGCTGTTTCGGCAAGGCGTACCGGTCAAAACCGTCAGCGGCAACTGTGATCCCTGCAATTCGGCGCCGGCTGAGGAGATTTTTGACGTATCGGGAATCCGGCTGTTTTTGACACACGGCCATTTGTACAAGGTGAAACAAACGTTGCTTCCCCTAAGTTACAGGGCAAAAGAAACAAACGCGGATCTCGTCGTATTCGGTCATTCGCATGTACCTGTCATCGCCGAAGAGGGAGGGACGATTTTTTTGAACCCCGGAAGCTTGTCCTACCCCCGCGGTACGGTTTCCGTTCCTTCGTACGGAATTTTGGAAGTGGTTCCTCTTTCTGCCGGCCGGAAGGTTCGCATCGCTTTGTATGGCGTCGGTGGAGAGGCGTTGTCCGGGTTCCGGTTTGAGCATACTTTCAAGGGGTGACATTCTCTGTTCGCTTTGCGGTTTTTTTCCTTTTCCCGGTTCCTTTCTCCTCTGTTCCTTTTTCCTCTTGACGGCAGGGGACGGATTTTCATATACTGGTTTTGTTCCGTGTGCACGCTTATTTTTGTGTCACACCCACGTTTATTCGGTTGTTCCAGGGCTCCGGATCGTGTGCCTGTAGCTCAGCTGGATAGAGCATTCGCCTTCTAAGCGAACGGTCGCAGGTTCGAATCCTGCCAGGCACGCCAGACAAAGGCCCGTCAACCAGACAAAGGTCCGTCAAAGCGGCGAAAAGATCCTCGGCTTTGTCCGAACCTAATGAACAGATACCGGAATATGAACAGATACCGGAAAATCTCAGCTTTGTCCAACAGAAAAGCTTTTGCGAAATGATTGCCCGGAGCGGTTGCGGCCGCTCTTTTTGCGTTTGGGTGTCCCTTTCGACTGCTTATTTCCGGCTCTTCTGACGGTTCAACTCTGACGGTTCAACTACTTTGAAAGCCCGGTTAGTTATGCTATAATGAAATGGTTGTTTTCAGCAAATTATACGCCATACATATAGGTGTTGGGATTTGTAAGGAGGAAAAAGCGGAATGTCTGCCAAATGGGAGAAAACAGCAAAAAATGTCGGAGTGCTTGAAGTGGAAGTGGACAGCGCCAAAGTCGACGAAGCGATCGACAAAGCGTTTAAAAAAGTCGTAAAGCGGGTAAATGTCCCGGGTTTCCGCAAGGGGAAAGTTCCGCGTCCAATCTTTGAACAACGTTTCGGAATCGCCGTATTGTACGAGGACGCGTTGGACATCCTGCTGCCGGAAGCATACATGCAGGCGGTGAAGGAAGCGGAGATCGAGCCCGTTTCCCGCCCGGAAATCGACATTGTGCAGATCGAAAAGGGAAAACCGCTTATTTTTAAAGCGACCGTAACTGTGAAACCGGAAGTGCAGCTTGGCGATTACAAAGGCTTGGCAGTTGAGAAGAAAGAGTTCACGGTAACTGCCGAAGACGTCCAAAAAGAGTTGGAAAATCTGCAAAAATCCCACGCGGAAATCGTGGTGCTTGAGGACGGTGCCGTCGAAAACGGGGATCTCGTGATTCTCGATTTCAAAGGCTTTGTCGACGGAGAAGCGTTCGAAGGCGGGGAAGCGGAAAAATACCAGCTTGAAATTGGCTCCGGAACCTTCATTCCGGGTTTTGAGGAACAACTGATCGGCATGAAAAAAGGCGAAGACAAGGAAATCAGCGTAACCTTCCCGGATCACTATCACGTTCCGACGCTGGCCGGCAAACCGGCTGTGTTTAAAATCCACCTGCACGAAATCAAGCGCAAGCAACTGCCGGCTCTTGACGATGAATTTGCGAAGGACATTTCCGAATTCGACACATTAAACGAATTGAAAGCCGACATTGAGAACAAACTGAAGGCAAGGGCGGAAAACGAAGAAAAAAATTATATCGAAGAACGAGTGATCGACCAGGCGGTCGCCAATGCGACCATTGATCTGCCTGAAGTCATGATCGACAACGAAGTTGACGCGATGCTTGAAGATTTCAAACGACGGTTGCAGATGCAGGGAATTCCGTATGACGCGTATCTTCAGATCACGGGTTCTTCCGAAGAGAAGCTGCGTTCGAAGATGAAGGACAACGCCGAAAAGCGGGTTCGTACCCGGCTTGTGTTGGAAGAGATCGGCAAGGTGGAAAAAGTGGAAGCCACGGAGGACGACATTCACGAAGAGATCGCCAAAATTGCAGACTCGGCGCGGATGGACTTCCATCAGGTGAAGGGGATTTTGGAATCGCGCGACGCGGATCTGACGGTTCTGCGCAGCGATATCGTCATGCGCAAAACGATTTCTTTGCTTGTTGAGAATAGCAAAGTATCGTAATATTGTGTAATATAGAGAATAAGAATTTGAACAAGGCACTTTTTTAAAGTGCCTTGTTTTTCCACTTTGCCGCGGTAGGAGGTTCGCATATGAATTTGGTTCCCATGGTGATCGAGCAGACCAGCAGAGGAGAACGCGCTTACGACATTTACTCCCGCCTGTTGAAGGATCGAATTGTGTTCATCGGTACTCCGATTGACGATATGGTGGCCAATCTGGCCGTCGCGCAATTGTTGTTTTTGGCGGCGGAAGACCCGGAAAAAGACATCCATCTGTACATAAACAGCCCCGGCGGTTCGATTACGGCTGGAATGGCGATTTATGATACAATGCAGTTTATAAAGCCGGACGTCTCGACGATTTGCGTCGGCATGGCCGCTTCGATGGGATCGTTTCTGCTGATGGCGGGCGCAAAAGGCAAACGGTATGCGCTGCCAAACAGTGAGATCATGATCCACCAGCCGCTCGGTGGAGTCCGCGGGCAAGCGACGGACATCAAGATTCACGCTGATTGGATTCTCAGGACCAAAACAAAGATCAACCGTATTTATGCGGAACGCACCGGGCAACCGATCGAAAAAATCGAGCGGGATACGGATCGCGACAACTTCATGACCGCCGAGCAAGCGAAAGAATACGGATTGATTGACGCGGTGATTGCCCGGGCAGACTCGAAATAAGGGGTGAAGAGATTGTTCAAATTTAACGATGAAAAAGGCCAATTGAAGTGTTCTTTTTGCGGCAAGACACAAGACCAGGTTCGCAAGCTGGTAGCCGGACCCGGCGTCTACATCTGCGACGAGTGCATCGAGCTTTGCAACGAAATCGTCGAGGAGGAACTTGGCGAAGAGCAGGAATTTGAGCTGAAGGATGTTCCGAAACCGCATGAGATTCGGGAAATCCTTGACCAATACGTGATTGGCCAGGAAATGGCGAAAAAATCGCTGGCGGTGGCCGTTTACAATCACTACAAGCGGATCAATACCAACCAGAAGAACACGGATGATGTCGAGTTGTCAAAAAGCAACATTCTGCTGATCGGCCCGACAGGCAGCGGGAAAACCCTATTGGCGCAAACTCTGGCCCGCATTCTGAATGTGCCGTTTGCCATCGCCGATGCCACATCGCTTACGGAAGCCGGGTATGTCGGAGAGGATGTTGAGAACATCCTGCTCAAGCTGATTCAGGCGGCTGACTATGACGTGGAAAAAGCGGAAAAAGGCATCATCTACATCGACGAAATCGACAAAATCGCCCGGAAGTCTGAAAATCCGTCGATCACCCGCGATGTGTCGGGCGAGGGTGTACAACAAGCCTTGTTAAAGATCCTGGAAGGAACCGTGGCGAGCGTTCCTCCGCAAGGCGGGCGCAAACATCCGCATCAGGAATTTATCCAAATCGACACGAGCAACATCCTCTTCATCTGCGGCGGGGCGTTCGACGGTATGGAGCAGATCATCAAACGGCGTCTGGGCAAAAAGGTCATCGGTTTTTCAACCGCCGAGGAGAGACTTGCCGACGAACAAAAAACGGGGACATATCTGTCCAAGGTTTTACCGGAAGATTTGCTGAAATTCGGTTTGATTCCGGAATTTGTCGGTCGTCTTCCGGTAATCACCACACTGGAAGCGCTCGATGAGCAAGCGCTGGTTCAGATCCTTACCCAGCCAAAGAATGCATTGGTGAAGCAATATCAGAAGTTGATGGAAATGGACGACATCCATCTGGAGTTTACGGAAGAAGCGCTGCAGGAAATCGCCAAGGAGGCGATCAAGCGCAACACGGGTGCACGCGGGCTGCGTGCCATTATCGAGAACATCATGCTGGATGTGATGTACGACGTGCCGTCCCGGGCAGATATCACCAAAGTCGTGGTCACCCGGGAAACGGTTGTCCAAAAGGAACCGCCGGTGATTGTCACATCGGAAAACCGCAAGAAAAAGAAAAAGGAAGAAACCGCATAACCTGAAGCGATTTGAAGGCAGGAGCGCCTGATCTCTCCTGCCTTCGTTTATTTTTACCTGCGTTGGGCATACTAGTTCCCAGAATCTTTCGGACAAAGGGGGGAGTTGGAATGAACGTGATGACGATTGTAAGTCTGATCCAGGTCTTTTTTGCGGTGGTGATCGGACTTTATTTTTGGAATTTGCTGAAATCACAGCAGAACAATCGCTCCGCGGTGGAACGGGAGTCGAAAAAAGAACTGGAGAGACTCCGCAAATTACGTGCCATCTCCTTAACCGAGCCGCTGGCGGAAAAAACCCGTCCGGCCTCGCTTGCCGATATCGTCGGTCAACAAGAAGGCCTGCGTGCCTTGCGGGCCGCGCTCTGCGGGCCGAATCCGCAGCATGTTATCATCTACGGACCGCCCGGAGTGGGCAAAACGGCAGCCGCTCGTGTAATCCTGGAAGAGGCAAAGAAGAATCCCTTGTCGCCGTTCACCAGCGAATCGAAGTTTGTGGAATTGGACGCAACAACTGCCAGGTTTGACGAACGGGGAATTGCCGACCCGCTGATCGGTTCCGTCCATGATCCGATCTACCAGGGGGCCGGCGCGATGGGAATGGCGGGAATCCCCCAGCCCAAGGCGGGAGCGGTGACGAAAGCGCATGGCGGAATGCTTTTCGTCGACGAGATTGGGGAGCTTCATCCGATTCAGATGAACAAACTGTTGAAAGTGCTGGAGGACCGGAAGGTTTTTTTGGAAAGCGCCTATTACAGTTCCGAGGACACAAACATTCCGACTCACATTCACGATATTTTCCAAAATGGGCTGCCGGCCGATTTTCGTCTGGTAGGTGCCACCACCCGTACCCCGCATGAGATACCGCCGGCCATCCGGTCCCGCTGTGTGGAAATTTTTTTCCGCGCTTTGACGCCGGAAGAGATTGGCACCATCGTTCGCAAAGCCGCCCAAAAGATCCGGTTCCCGATTGAAGAGACGGCTGTTGATGTCATTAAGCGCTATGCGACCAACGGTCGGGAAGCGGTCAATGTGGTGCAAATTTCAGCCGGCATCGCATTGTCGGAAAATCGCAACTCGATCATAACCGAAGATGTCGAATGGGTCATCCATTCTTCGCAGATCTCACCGCGCCCCGAAAAACGGGTGCCTTCCCAACCGCAGGTCGGATTTGTCAACGGCCTTGCCGTTTACGGTCCGAATATGGGGATGCTGTTGGAGGTGGAAGTCACGGCGCAAGCGGCGAAGGAACCGGGAAAAGGGCGCCTTACCATCACCGGTGTGGTGGAAGAGGAAGAGATGGGCGGCGGTCAACGGGTCATGAAACGGAAAAGCATGGCGCGGGGGTCGATTGAGAATGTGATGACTGCGCTGCAAAGAACGATGGAAGTGAATCCGTTTGACTATGACATTCATGTGAATTTTCCGGGCGGGACGCCGATTGACGGCCCTTCGGCCGGAATTACGATGGCCACCGCAATCTATTCGGCCATCAAAGGGATTCCGGTGGACAACTGCATCGCCATGACGGGAGAAGTATCCATCAGGGGCTATGTGAAGCCAGTCGGCGGGGTTGTTGCCAAAGTGGAGGCCGCACGCGAAGCGGGTGCGACCCGGGTTTTGATTCCGCGGGACAACTGGCAGGGAATTTTCCGCTCGTTTGTGGGCATTCAGGTGATACCGGTTGACCGCATCGAGCAGGCCATCAAGCTGGCTTTGACTGCACAGGAAAGCGCGGAGCCGGTTCCGGTTGTCACTCCTGCCGCCGGCATCCTGGCCGCATCGCCCTCGGTTCAGTCAGTCCGGCAGCCCAGTTGAAGACTTCCGGATTGCCTCGCAGGCAAGGAACCTGTTTCGGAACCAGTCCGCTTTCTTGGAAATCGGCAGGCTCAAAAGGGGAATGCAGGGAGGTCGCTCCCTGCTTTTTTGGTTGCTTCCGCTCATTGCAATCTTGAAGAAAAATAAGGTACAATGATTTTCATAACTTTTGATCTTCGATTTGCACGAACCTGTGGAGGTGAGTCCAATGACGACCAGTCCCACTTCAAGACGAAATTTGCCGCTGTTGCCGCTCCGCGGGCTGCTGGTATATCCCACTATGGTGCTTCACCTTGACGTTGGCCGTGAAAAATCGGTCCGTGCCTTGGAAAAGGCGATGGTTCACGATAATCTGATCGTGCTGGCTTCGCAGACGGAAACCAACATCGACGACCCGGAACCGGACGACATTTTCCGGATGGGAACGGTCGCCCGGGTCAAGCAGATGCTGAAGCTGCCCAACGGCACGATCCGGGTGCTGGTCGAGGGTTTGTCACGCGCCAAAGTCCTGGAATACACGGAAACCGACGACCATTACGAAGTCGAGGTTTATGAGATTGACGAGCATCAGGACACCGATCCGGAAGTGGAAGCGCTGATGCGTGCCGTTTTGCAGCAGTTTGAGCAGTACATAAAGCTCTCCAAAAAAGTCAGCCAGGAAACGATTGCCGTTGTCACCGACATTGAGGAACCAGGGCGCCTGGCCGATGCCATCGCTTCCCATCTGACTCTCAAGCTCAAAGACAAACAGGCGATTCTTGAAGCGATCGATGTCAAGACGCGCCTGGAGACTTTGTTGCGGATCCTGTCGGACGAACGCGAGGTCATGGAATTGGAACGCAGGATTCATCAACGCGTCCGCAAACAGATGGAGAAAACGCAAAAAGAGTATTATTTGCGGGAACAAATGAAGGCGATTCAAAAAGAACTCGGCGAAAAGGAAGGCCGGCAGGCGGAGGCGGACGAACTCCGGGAAAAGCTCGCAAAGCTGACTTTGCCGCAAGCGGTGCTGGAGAAGGTGGAAAAAGAAATTGACCGCCTGGAGAAGATGCCTCCCACTTCCGCGGAAGGGTCGGTGGTCCGCACGTATATCGATTGGGTTTTGTCGTTGCCGTGGACGGAGGAAACGACGGACGACATCGACATTGTGAAAGCCGAAAAAATCCTCAACGACGAGCATTACGGTCTTGAGAAAGTGAAAGAGCGGATTTTGGAATATCTTGCCGTCCAAAAACTCGTCAAAAAATTGCGGGGGCCGATTCTCTGCCTGGTGGGACCGCCGGGAGTCGGAAAAACGTCGCTGGCCAGATCCATCGCCAATTCGCTCAACCGCAAATTCGTCCGCGTCTCTCTTGGGGGCGTGCGGGACGAAGCGGAGATCCGCGGTCACCGGCGAACTTATATCGGAGCTTTGCCGGGGCGGATCATTCAGGGAATGAAAACGGCGGGAACGGTCAATCCCGTGTTTTTGCTGGATGAAATCGACAAGATGGCGCACGATTTCCGCGGCGATCCCGCTTCCGCCATGCTGGAAGTGCTGGACCCGGAACAGAACCACATGTTCAGCGATCATTACATTGAGATTCCTTACGATTTGTCAAAAGTGATGTTCATTTGCACCGCCAACGTGGCGCACAATATTCCACGCCCCTTGCTCGACCGGATGGAAATGATCCACATTCCGGGCTACACGGAACTCGAGAAACTTTACATCGTAAAGAACCACTTGCTGCCGAAACAGTTGGAGGCGCACGGATTAACCAAGGAAAAATTGGGTCTGTCGGACGAGACGATTCAGAAGGTGATTCGCGAATATACCCGCGAATCGGGAGTCCGCAACCTGGAGCGACAGATCGGGTCGCTCTGCCGCAAGGCTGCCAAGCGGATCGTAGCCGGCGAGAAAAAGCGGGTGATCATTTCGCCCCGCAATCTTGACAAATATCTGGGAGCGCCCAAATTCCGTTTCGGGATCGCGGAACAGGAAGACCAGGTCGGAGTGGTCACCGGGCTTGCCTGGACGGAAACGGGCGGCGACACTTTGTCGATCGAAGTCGCGATCGCGCCCGGCAAGGGCAAGCTGTTGCTGACCGGGCAGCTTGGCGATGTGATGAAAGAGAGCGCGCAGGCCGCGTTCAGCTATATCCGGTCGCGGGCGGAAGAACTGAAGATTCCGGCCGATTTTCACGAGAAAAACGACATTCACATTCATGTGCCGGAAGGTGCCATCCCGAAGGACGGGCCCTCCGCCGGCATTTCGATGGCAACCGCGCTGGTCTCCGCCTTGACGGGGATACCGGTGTCGAGGGAAGTGGCGATGACCGGTGAAATCACGCTACGCGGCCGTGTGCTGCCGATCGGGGGCGTCAAAGAGAAGTGTTTGTCCGCCCATCGCGCGGGGATCAAGAAAGTGCTGTTGCCGAAGGAGAACGGCAAGGACCTCGACGAAATCCCGGAAAGCGTCCGCAAGGAATTGAAAATCGTGCTGGTCGAACATCTGGATCAGGTGCTGAAAGAGGCGTTGGTGCGGGCATGAATGTGCATTCGTCCGAGTTTGTCATATCGGCCGTCGGGCCGAAGCAATATCCGGAAGGCAACCAGCCGGAGGTCGCTTTGGCCGGCCGTTCCAATGTCGGCAAGTCATCCCTGATCAACCGAATGATCAACCGCAAAAATCTGGCGCGAACGTCATCAAAACCGGGGAAAACGCAAACGTTAAATTTTTACCATATCAATAAGCGGTTTTACTTTGTCGACCTGCCGGGCTACGGGTTTGCGCAGGTTCCGAAAGCGTTGAAGGAACAATGGGGCAAGTTTATCGAACAGTATTTGTCCACACGGGAGCAACTGAAAGTCGTACTGCAGCTGGTGGACCTCCGGCACCCGCCGACCAAAGAGGATGTCATCATGTTCGACTGGCTCGAACATTTTGGAATCCCCCGCATTGTCGTCATGACAAAAGCCGACAAGGTTTCGCGGGGGAACTGGCCGAAGCATCAGAAAATCATCCGTGAAGCGCTGCGGGTTCCGAAGGACGTTCCGGTGGTGCTGTTCTCGTCCGAGACGGGACTTGGAAAAGAGGAACTGTGGAGTTTGCTGGAACCGTATCTGCAAACGGATGCGGACTCCGAAGGGGAAGCCGGTGCGGCAACAAAACACCGTGCGGATCATTGATCCCGTTTGGAGAACAGCAAAATCAAGATTTTGAAAAAATCACTTTACTCCTTGTAAGTCTGCCAGCGTTTTTCAACGATGGCGACAGCCTGGTACATGAGCGTGGCGAGAATCGACACGAGCAGTAGGCTCATCATCACAAGGGTCAGGTTGAACACCTGGAAGCCGTAAATCATCAGGTAGCCGAGCCCCGATTTGGCGACAAGAAACTCGCCGACGATCACTCCGACCCAAGACAACCCGACATTGACTTTTAACGTGGAAAGAATGGCGGGACGGGCCGCCGGAAAAATCACTTTTTGAAAGACTTGCCGCCTTGTCGCGCCGAAGGTTTGCACCATTTTGATCATGTTGACGTCGACTTCCTGAAAAGCGGTGTATACGACAATTGTCGTGATGACGACGGAGATTGCCAGCGCCATCATCACGATCGACAGGTAGCCCTGCCCGAACGCCACGATAAAAATAGGGCCCAGCGCCACTTTCGGCATCGAGTTGAACACCACGATATACGGGTCGAGAACCCTGCCGAGAAAGGGCGACCACCAGATCAAAATCGCGATCAGCGTTCCGGTGAACGTTCCGATCAAAAACCCGGCGATCGTTTCCGACACGGTAATCCAGGAATGGTGCAAAAGGCTGCCGTCCCTGCTCATCTGCAGGAACAGGCTCCACACTTTTGACGGGTAGGAAAAAATGAACGGGTTGATCCAATTCTGGCGGGCGGCGATTTCCCATAGGGCAAGCAATGCGGCGAGCAGGCCCCACTGGGCGGCTGACACCTTGAGCTTCAGCAACCGATGTTGTTTCAGATATTCCGCATGTTCATTCTTCATTTTGCAAGTCCCCCCACAACCGGCGGAAAAGCTGGTGAAATTCCGGATGTTCACGCGCTTCCAGCGGCGACAGGGCGCGGATTTCGGGCGGCACGTCGACAACGCTTTTCAAGCGGCCGGGACGTCCCGTCAAGACCAGCACACGGTCGCACATTGCAATCGCTTCCCCCAGGTCGTGGGTGACCAGTACGGAAGTGATTTTGTGCTTTTGGAGCGTCCGCGAGATCAAATCCTCCAACTGCAGTTTGATCTGGTAATCCAATGCGGAGAACGGTTCGTCCAGCAGCAGGAGCTTGGGGCCCACGGCCAGCGTGCGGACGAGCGCCGCCCGTTGCCGCATGCCTCCTGACAGTTGGTGGGGGTATTTTTTCTCGGTGCCCGCCAGCCCCATTTCGTACAGCAAGCTTTTGGCGTATTCGATTCGTTTGTCCTCTTTCTGCCTGCGGATTTCCAATCCGATGCACACGTTGTCAAGAATGGTGCGCCACGGGAGCAGGTAATCCTGTTGCAGCATGTATCCGATCGCCGGAGACGGTTCCGTGACCGGTTCGCCGAACAACCGCACCTCTCCCGAGGTGGGGGAAAAAAGCCCGGCGAGCATCGACAGCAAGGTGCTTTTGCCGCAGCCGCTGGGTCCGACGATTCCGGCAAACTCGCCTTCCCCGATGGCGCAGGTAAATTCTTCGACCGCGACGGTTTCGCCCGACAAAGACAAGTATTTCTTTGTGACATTGTCAAAAGCGATCGCTGCCGTCATCGCGTTTCCCTCCTGTTTGATGGGCTCATACAGAATATGAAAAAGCCCGGAAAAGGGTGTATAAAACGGCGTCGAACGGGAGAGGATACCAGTGAAACCCATATTTCTCCTCTCCTTTTTTGGGCCTTCGCGAGAAGGTCCTTTTTTTGTGTGCGGTTTTCTGTCGGTGTTAAGGCGGATTGTTCTTGCGGAACATTAAAAAGGGTATACATTCTTCACTCCACTCGTCCACCGACCTGTATACGACACGCAAATTAGCCGACTTGCTTTTAATCTTCATCAGCCCTGCTAGTTCCCGATGTAGCGGAATCCCGTTCCCTACCGGCCGCAGCCTTTACGATGGGTAGTATCCTTTTTTTCGCGCTGTTCCCGCAGACAAAAGCGCATTCGCAAAGGTTTATTGTACGGAACAAATTTGGTACAATATTTTAGCGAACGCTTCAAGCGAAACGAATACTACAAAAAATAAAAGGAATGCAGCGGCAAAAATGAAACTTCAGCAACCATTGATCCGATTGTCCGTTTTGATTTCCACACTGGCATTGTCCGCTTGCGGGGCCGATCGCACCCCTCCGCAGGGGTCCGTTCTTCCGCAGAAGCTGACGATCGATTTTGCGACAAATCCGTCCGAGATTCGTGCTGGTACAAAAGCGCAGTTGATCGCCCGCGTCTCCAGGGCCAATCAACCGGTGCAGGACGCGGTCGTCGAGATGGAGATGTGGCGCGAGGGCGAAACGAAACATGAAACGGTCAAAGCGGCACCGGACGGCAAAGGGGCTTATAAGGTCAACAAGACGTTTGCCGAGGCGGGAACGTATCATGTCACCCTGCACACGACCACAAGCGAGATTCACCAAATGCCGACGGTCGATTTTCAGGTCAAGCCGTAATGGGCGTAAAAATTGATTTTCCCCCACGCTTCCTGTATGATGAAGTGTGGTTTTTCTTTCTGAACGTAACTTTGGCGGGTTTTCGGGGGGATTGCGCATGAAATGGACGGAAGTGACAGTTTGGACGAGCCACGAGGCGAGCGAAGCGGTATCGGAACTGCTGACCCGGCTTGGGGCTGCCGGCGTGGCGATCGAGGATCCGAACGACTTGGAACACGTCCGCAACAACCCCTACGGGAACTGGTACGAAGTGGCGGATGACCTGCTTCCGGCGGAAGGAGCACGCGTGTCCGCCTATTTTCCGGAGTTGGTCGACACGGGTTCATTCGTGGAAACGATCAAAAACGAGCTGGCCGCTTTTGCCGGTTACGGTCTCGACCCCGGGCGCGGGGAGATTGAGACGCGGGAAGTCGACGAAGAAGACTGGGCGAACGCCTGGAAGCAATTTTTCAAGCCGGTGCGGGTGACCGGCCGGCTGACGATCAAACCGACCTGGGAATCCTACGAGCCGGGCCCCGGCGAGGAGATCATCGAACTCGATCCCGGCATGGCGTTTGGCACGGGCACCCATCCGACGACGGTGCTTTGCCTTCGCATGCTGGAAAAATGGCTCCCTGCCAGTGCGCGGGTCGCCGACGTGGGAACCGGAACCGCCGTGTTGGCGATCGCCTGCGCCAAATTGGGCGCCGAGCGGGTGTTGGCGCTGGATCTGGACCCGGTTGCCGTCAAAGTGGCCCGGGGAAATGTGGCACAAAACGGTGTGGAAGACCGGGTAAGCGTTCGGGCCAACGATTTGCTGAACGGCGTGGAGGGGCCGTTTTCGGTGGTTGTCGCCAATATTCTGGCCGAAATCGTGGTCCGCATGATACCGGACGCGTACCGGGTTTTAGAAGAAAACGGCGTCTTCATCGCATCCGGCATCATCAAGGAAAAGGCGGAATGGGTGGCTTCCGAACTTGCGCGGCACGGATTTGCCGTCAGGGAATCGCTGATCGAGCAGGATTGGACGGTGCTGGTCGCCGAAAAACCGGGCAAATAGGCGGGAGGTTCCGTATGTCATGCAACGGTATTTTGTTTCTCCGCAAGCGATCCAAGGCGGACGGATCCGGATCATGGGCGAAGACGTCAAGCACATGACCCGCGTCATGCGTTTCCGGCCGGGTGACGAGGTGATCTGCGCAAACGGCCAGGGCGAGTCCTACCGCGTTCGTTTGACGGAGTTCGGTCCCGATCAGATCCTCGCGGAAATCGTCGAGCCGCTTGCCGAAAAAGTGGAACCGGAGGTAAAACTTACGCTGGTTCAAGGGCTGCCGAAAGGTGATAAAATGGATCTGATTGTGCAAAAAGGGACCGAGGTCGGAATCAGCCGCTTCGTTCCCGTCGCAACGACCCGCACAGTCGTTGAATATGACGCGAAGAAGGAAAGCAAACGGCGGGAGCGCTGGCAGCGCATTGCGAAGGAAGCAGCCGAACAGGCGCACCGCCTTGTCATACCGGAGATTGGAAAAATTGTCCCCTTTGCGCAATGGCTGGAGCGGGAAGCCGGTTCGTTCGATCTGGTCCTGCTCGCTTATGAAGGCGAATCGGAACGCGGTCTGCGCCAGGTGCTGGGTGAGATTGCCGCGGAGAGCGGTTTTGCGGACCGTGTGCCCCCGTCGGTTGCGATCGTAATCGGGCCGGAAGGGGGACTCGACGAACGGGAAGTCCGCCTTGCCGCGGAAAAAGGGGCCCATACGATTACGCTGGGACCCCGTATCTTAAGAACGGAAACGGCGGGGCCGGTGGCCGCCGCACTGATTTTCTACCACTTTGGACAGATGGGAGGGTGAGACCATGTCGACAGTGGCTTTTCACACATTGGGCTGCAAGGTCAATTCGTACGATACGGAAGCGATCTGGAATCTGTTCAGGCAGCGCGGATATACCCAGGTCGATTTTCACGATATTGCGGATGTGTATGTGATCAACACCTGCACCGTGACCGACACCGGCGACAAAAAGTCGCGGCAGATGATCCGCCGCGCCATCCGCCGCAGCAAAGACGCGACCGTGGTCGTAACCGGCTGCTACGCTCAAATGGCGCCGGACGAGATTCTCGCCATCCCGGGCGTCGATCTCGTCATCGGGACGCAGCACCGGGACCGGATTGTCGATCTTGTCGAGAAGGTGCAGGCCGAGAAGAAACCGGTCAGGTTTGTGTCTTCTGTCCGCTCCCAGCGGGAATTTGAGGAACTGGACGTGCCGGAATTTCAGGGGCACACCCGCGCCTTCCTGAAGATCCAGGAAGGCTGCAACAACTTCTGCACATTTTGTATCATCCCGTATTCCCGCGGGTTCATTCGCAGCCGGAAACCTGAAAACGTCATCCAACAGGCGAACAAACTGGTGGCGGCGGGATACCATGAAATCGTGCTGTCGGGCATCCACACGGGCGGTTACGGCGACGATCTGGACGGATACACCCTGGCCGATTTGCTCGTCGATCTGGAAAAAGTGGAAGGGCTCCGGCGGATTCGCATCTCATCCATCGAAGCGAGCGAAATCGACGGGAAAATGCTGGATGTGCTGACCCGTTCCGAAAAGGTCTGCCGCCATCTGCACATTCCTTTGCAATCGGGCTCCAACTATGTGTTGGATCGGATGAACCGGAAATATACGGCGGAAGAGTTTGCGGCCAAATTGGCCGAGCTCCGCAAAGCGCTGCCGGATCTTGCGGTCACAAGCGACGTGATCGTCGGATTCCCGGGCGAGTCTGACGCCCATTTTGCGGAGACGTACGATTTCATCAAAGGCCAGAAGTTTGCCGACCTGCACGTCTTCCCTTATTCCCGACGGAAAGGAACGCCTGCCGCGAAATACAGGGATCAGGTGCCGGAAGCGGTCAAGGAGGCCCGCGTCGCAAAGCTGATCGGGTTGGCGAAGGAATTGCAGGTGCAGTACGCGAACCGGTTTGCAGGCCAAACGCTGGAAGTGATCCCGGAAGACATCAACGCGGAAGGCCTGCTTGAAGGATATTCCGACAACTATATCAAGATCGCGTTCCACGGTCACCCGGACATGCTGGGACAAATCGTCGCCGTGCGCCTGGACGAGGCGAAAGCGGATGTTTCAAAAGGAACCTTCGTCGGGCAGTTGACGTTTAAACCCGCAGGGGGGGCGGAAGCCGCAATGCCGGGGCTGATTCAGCTCGATGGGGTGCAAGCGTGAGTTCCTTTGAACTCGCGCTTTTTTCATCTATAATGGCGGTACGGGGGTGGCAGGATGAAAGAGTACTCGGCTGGCGGAGTCGTGTTTCGCAAGGTCGCCGACCGGACGGAAGTCCTTTTGATCCATGACCGGTTCGGCAGAATGACGTTGCCGAAAGGACACCTGGAGGAAGGGGAAACCGAAACGGAAGCCGCCGTGCGGGAAGTGCGGGAAGAAACCGGCATCGAGGCGCGGATCGTCGGCGATCCGCTCGGCGTCATCTCGTATCAATTCGAGTCGCACGACAAAGGGTTGGTTACGAAACAGGTCACCTATTTTTTGATGGAGGCCGTTTCGGGGGAAACAAAGGCGCAGTTGGAAGAAATCCGGGACGCGTTCTGGTATCCGCTGGAACGGGTGGCGGACATTCATGCGGAACGGGGCTATGAGAATAATCAGGCGATACTCGAGCGAGCGGTCAAAAGATTGGGATTGCAGGATAGAGGGTGTAAGTTTGAATCGCAAGATGGAGAGGAGACCGGCCATGAAACAGAGTATTGAAGCGGTCCGCGCCGGCCTGGAACCGGTCATCGGCGCCCTGGCGGTCGAAGAAGGGCCATTTGTTCCCGTTTCAGGGAAAAAATTGGCTTCCTGCATCGACCATACCCTGCTGAAACCGGAAGCCGTTCCGGATCAAGTGCGGAACCTTTGCGCCGAAGCGAGAAAGTTTGGCTTTGCGTCCGTATGCGTAAATCCGGTGTACGTGTCGCTTGCGGCTTCCGAATTGGCCGGAACCGGCGTGAAAGTTTGCACGGTGATCGGGTTTCCGCTTGGGGCCGCCACTTCGGAGACAAAAGCGTTTGAAACGGAGAACGCGCTGCAAAACGGGGCGGCCGAAGTGGACATGGTGATTCCGGTAGGCCTGCTGAAAGCGGGAGACTACCGGGGAGTGGCGGAAGATATCCGGGCTGTCGTCCGTGCAGCGAAGGGACGGGCGATCGTGAAAGTGATTCTCGAGACATCGCTCCTGACAGACGAGGAAAAGATCGCGGCGTGTCTGCTTGCCAAACACGCGGGGGCGGATTATGTAAAGACCTCGACGGGATTCGGAAACGGCGGCGCGACAAAGGAGGATGTCGCGTTGATGCGGGCCGCTGTCGGGCCGCGGATGGGGGTCAAAGCGTCCGGCGGCATACGCACGCGGTCGGATGCGCTGGCGATGCTGGCGGCGGGCGCCACGCGAATCGGGGCCAGCGCGTCGGTTGCGATTATGCAGAGCCGGCCGGTGTCCGGAGCGGGCTGCTGAAATTTTTCATACATATCTTCGGCCGTGGCGGCCCCTATTTTTGACCATGCCGGGAAAGTCGTCGCGGGTCTCAGCATCGCCGGTCCGGAGAGCCGGTTCCGGGAAGAGCGTCTGCCGGTTTTGATCGATCCGATTTTTTGATTGAAAAGGTAAAGTCCGCGGCGGAAAAATTTCGCGATAACCCGGATGGACAGGGATGTACGGGAGGTGAGAGGGTGCCGAGCGTTTCGTCCGTCGATTTGATGCCGCTTGGAGATACCGCTGTCGTCGTTCAATTCGGTCGAACCATCAATCCCGAAACGCACCGTAAAGTGAAAACCTTGGCGACATACCTGGACCGGTACCCGTTCTTCGGAATGGTTGAATCTATTCCCGCTTTTACGACCGTTACGGTGTTTTATGATCCCCTACGGTTGGATTACCAAGCCGTGTGCCGCAAACTGGAACAAATTGTTGCCGAACTGGGAGACGCGGCCGATTCCCGGTCGAGGATCGTCGAGATTCCCGTCTGTTACGGCGGGGAACTCGGTCCGGACCTCAAATTTGTCGCCGATCATAACGGACTTACGCCTGACGAAGTGATTGCGATCCATTCCGGCGGCGAGTACCTGGTGTACATGATCGGGTTTGCGCCGGGTTTTCCCTATCTTGGCGGCCTGTCGGACAAGATTGCGGCGCCGCGCCGTCCGTCGCCGCGGCTCGCGATTCCGGCGGGCTCGGTGGGAATTGCCGGCATGCAGACTGGAGTGTATCCGATCGAAACGCCGGGTGGCTGGCAACTGATCGGACGCACGCCGCTGGCCCTGTTTCGGCCGAACGAAGATCCGCCGAGTTTGCTGCAAGCCGGCGATATCGTGCGGTTTCGCCCGATCTCCCGCGAGGAATTTGATGCGTGGCAGGAGGGGGCACGATGAGCATCAGGGTGATTCGTTCCGGGTTGCTCACTTCGGTACAGGATCTTGGCAGATACGGGCTGCAAAAACACGGGGTGATTGTAAGCGGTGCCATGGATTCCTTCGCGCTGCGGGTCGCGAATCTGTTGGTCGGCAACGAGGAAGGGGAAGGCGCTCTTGAAATCACAATGCTCGGACCGGCGCTTTTGTTTGAGGAAAATTCGCTGATTTCCGTCTGCGGCGGCAACTTGTCCCCGACAATCGACGGTCGTCCCGTCCCCGGGTGGCGGCCGGTATATGTGAAACGGGGCAGCGTTCTGCAATTCGGAGCGCCTTTGAGCGGATGCCGCGCTTATCTGGCGGTGGCCGGCGGGTTTGACGTCCCGGTGGTGATGGGCAGCCGGAGCACCTATTTGCGCGCCGGAATCGGCGGCTTTCAAGGGCGGGATTTGCGGGAAGGCGACGTCTTGCCGGTACGACCTCCTTCCGAATGGGCGGTACGGAGAATGAACGAGCTTGCCGCGACGGCCGGTTCCCATTCATTTGTTGCGAGCGACTGGGGCGTAAGCCGCGAGATCTTTCCGGCTTACGGGAAAAATCCGGTGCTGCGCGTGGTGCGGGGAGGGCAGTTTGACCGGTTTGCCCCGGACAGCAGGGAGCGGTTTTTCAACAGCGAGTTTCTGGTGACGCCGCAATCGGACCGGATGGGGTATCGCCTGGCGGGACCGCGTCTGAGCTTGTCGAAACGGGAAGAACTCGTCTCGGAGGCAGTGTCGGCCGGAACCGTGCAGGTGCCTTCGGAGGGAAACCCGATCGTGCTGTTGGCGGACAGGCAGACGACGGGCGGTTATCCGAAGATCGCCCAAGTCATCACCGTGGATCTGCCGGTGATTGCCCAGGTCAAACCGGGCGAGAAAATCCGTTTCCAAGAGATCCCGCTTGACGCCGCCCAAGAGCTCTATGTGCTGCGCGAGATGGAGCTTCGCCTGTTGAAACTAGGCATCGCAACGAAACGCTAGTTAAGGGGGGAAGCGATGTTTCGTATCGATTTGAACTGCGATATGGGAGAAAGTTTCGGCACCTACAAGATGGGGACCGACGAGGAAATTCTCGGCTTCGTCACGTCGGCCAACATCGCCTGCGGGTTTCACGCGGGTGACCCGGCTGTGATGCGAAAGACGGTCAGCCTGGCGTTGAAAAAAGGGGTGGCCGTTGGAGCCCATCCCGGGTTGCCCGACCTGGTCGGTTTCGGCCGCCGTAACATGGACATTTCTCCGCAGGAAGCGCATGACATGGTGGTCTATCAGATTGGCGCTTTATACGGCTTTGTCAAAGCGGAAGGCGGTGCCATGCAGCATGTGAAACCGCACGGCGCCTTGTACAACATGGCGGCGAACAGCCCGGAGCTGGCGAAAGCGATCGCGGAAGCGGTCTACAAAGTCGATCCGGAACTGATTCTGTTCGGCCTGTCCGGCAGCGAACTGGTCAAAGCGGGTGAAGCGATCGGCCTGCGAACGGCGCATGAAGTGTTTGCCGACAGAACCTATCAACGGGATGGTTCCCTGACTCCGCGCCGTCAACCGGACGCATTGATTACGGATCATGACGAAGCCGTCCGGCAGGTCGTACGGATGATTCTTGAAGGAAAAGTGCTGTCCCGGCAAGGAGTCGATGTCGTTATCAAGGCGGATACGGTATGTATCCACGGCGACGGTCCCCATGCGTTGCAGTTCGCCCGCCGGATCCGGGAAGCCCTGGAGTCATCCGGGATTTTCGTGCAGGCGGTTGGACACACAACATAACAAACGGGCACAATTGAAAATCGGTTCCGGAGGCGTTAAAATACCTGTATGGGTATATAAAAACGCGAAAGGAGGCCAGAACCATGCCCTATTTCGATTTTCGCTGCAGCCGGTGCAACCACGAGTTTGAGGAATTGGTCGCCTACTCAAAAAAGGATGAAGTCGCTTGTCCGAAATGCGGAAGCAAGGAAAAGCAGCAAATTTTCAAGCCGGGTACGGTGAAAGGGCCGGTCTCCGGATCGTCCGGTTCCGCTTGCGGCTCCGGCTCCGGTTTCTCCTGAGCGGGATGATGGGAACGGAAACAGGGTGTTTCCGGGATTTTCGACTCGGTCAACAAATTGAACAAAAGTCGGCCATGTCCCGGCCGCTGCCGCCAGTCGCCCGCCGATGGGGGGACGGCTGGCATTTTTACTGTCTTCTTTCCGGCAGCATCCATTCGATCAATGCGGCGAATGAGCCGGTAAACGGCCAGACCGCCAGGGAAGAGACGACGTTGAACAGTGTGTGGGAGGTGGCGACCTGAACCGGAAGCGACGGGCTGAACAGTTCCACGATCCGGGCAAAAGTGTTGAGGATCGGCAAGAACGCCAAAACCCCCGCCACATTCAGTACAACGTGCGCCGCCGCCACCCGTTTGGCGGGGAGCGGACTGCCGAGCGAGGCCAGTACGGCGGTGATGCACGTGCCGACATTGTTGCCGAGTACAATCGCGATGGCCCCCTGCAAATCGATCAGGTCTTGGGAGGCCATCGCAATCGTCAGGGCGGTGGTGGCTGTCGAGCTTTGCACAAGCGCGGTCAAACCGGCTCCTGCCAAAACGCCGAGAACCGGGCTTTGCGAAGCGGTTTGCAACACTTTGCGGAACCATTCCGTGCCGCCAAGCGGCGCCAGGGCGGCCGTCATCAGATTGAGGGCAAACAGTGTCGCGCCGAATCCGAATACCGCCAATCCCGCGTATCTCCTTTTCCCCGGCAGCCAGAACCACAAGAGCGCCCCCAGCGCGACGCAGGGCAGGATCAGGTCATCCGGGTTCCACGCGATGATTTGCGTGGTGACGGTCGTTCCGATGTTGGACCCGAGAATCACTCCCAGTGAATCGGCAAACGTCAGGGTGCCGGCTGCCACGAACCCGATTGTGACCACCGTAACGGCGGCCGAACTGTGCAGCAATGCGGAAACGACGGCTCCCGTCAGTAAACCTCGCGCCGGCGTTTTGACAAACCGCTTAAGGATTACGGGCAGTTTTTCCATCGCCATTTGTTCAAGCCCGTGCCGCATTCCCCGGATCCCGCACAGAAAACCGGCCAACCCGGCGGCGAGCAAGAGAATGGATGTATACATGCGGCGCCTCCGTAGGGTAGACTAAGCTTTAAGCAATTTTTACATATGTATGCGTGCGTGTCCTGAATCAGACATGCCGTTTTGTACATAAGTTGGAATCGTCTGCAAGGGGGACGGATCGTGGCAAAGGTAGTTTTGAAACGCAACCGGAAAAAAAGGCTGGAGCAGGGGCACCCCTGGGTGTACCAAAGCGAAATCGACCGTGTTGAAGGCAGTCATGAGCCGGGTGACATCGTGGAGATCGTCAACCACTCGGGACATTTTTTGGCGAAGGGCACGATCAATCCGAATTCGCAAATCGCGGTGCGGGTTTTGACTTATAATCCCGCCGAGGAGATCGACGACGCGTTTTTTGAGCGGCGCGTGCGGGACGCCTGGGAGTACCGCCAACGCATGCTGAAGGATACAAACGCATGCCGCGTCCTGTACGGGGAGGCTGATTTTTTGCCGGGAGTTGTCGTCGACAAGTTTGCGGACGTTCTGGTCATCCAGATCTTGTCGCTCGGGATGGAAGTCCGGCGGGGACAGCTTGTGCGGGCGCTGGTTCAAGTCTTGCGGCCGAAAGGAATCTATGAGCGAAGCGATGTCCCCGTCCGGGAACTGGAGGGGCTGGAACAGCGGACCGGTCTTGTGTGGGGGGAGGCGCTGCGGGAAGTGGAGATCGTGGAAAACGGGCTGCGCTATGTCGTCGATATCGTCGAAGGGCAGAAGACCGGATTTTTCTTCGACCAACGGGAGAATCGGGCGGCGATTGCGCCCCTGATGACCGGCTGGGGGGCACGCCGCGGCATTACTTTACAGCCAGTTGCGGAAAACGGAGAACCGCTTTCCCGCCTGGGAAAGGGCGCGGAAAACGCCCGTCCGCTGCTGGACGAGCAGGGAAAACCGGCGCTGAGACCCGTCGACAAACGAGGGAAAGTGATCAAAAATCCGTTCTGGGACGGGGCGGAAGTGCTGGAGTGTTTTTCCCACACCGGATCGTTTACGCTGAACGCCTGCAAACACGGTGCGAAGAAAGTCACCTGTCTGGACATTTCCGAGCACGCCATTGAGACGGCCAAACGCAATGTCACGAGAAACGGGTATTTGCACCGGGTGGATTTTGTGGTGGCCAACGCGTTCGATTATCTGCGGGAACAGGTGCAAAAAGGGAATTCCTGGGACGTGGTGATTCTCGATCCGCCGGCTTTTGCCAAGACGAAAGCGGCGGTGGAGGGAGCGTGCAGAGGCTATAAGGACATCAATCTGAACGGGATGAAGCTGGTGCGCGACGGCGGGTTTTTGGTGACCGCCAGCTGCTCTTACCATATGCGGCCCGAACTGTTCAGGGAAGTGATTCAGGATGCCGCTTTTGACGCCAAAAAGATTTTGCGGCTCGTGCACTGGAGCGGAGCGGGGAAGGATCACCCGGAAATTCTCGGGGTGGAAGAGGGACACTATCTGAAATTTGCGATTTTTGAAGTGCGGAGCCGCCGGTGACCGGTTTCCCTGTGTTTTGAAACACTAAGCCCTCGAACGTTTCGAGGGCTTTTTAAATCCAGGCGTTGACATTGACTTTGCGGATAAAATCTTCCGTTTTCATGACTTCGTTTTTCACCGGCTCTTCCTCGTCCGATTTTTTTCCGACCAACCGCTCAAACAATTCCTTGTTGCCGGTGGCCAGCGCATAATCGATCAACGCCTGGCGCTCCACTTCTTCCGCTTGCCGCTTGATCAAATTTTCTTCCGATTCCAGATCGGCGGCGGGCACGTAATAATGCTTGTCTTTGGCAGGGACGCGGATAATGTAGTCGAAAGCGCTGTCCGAGTTCCGATCCCGCCCGATAATGTATCCGTACTCCCCAACGGGCAAATTCTGTTCGAACGAATCGTTCACGATCACGATCTTTTGGCCTAATCGAAACATGATGTCACCTCCCATGCCGATATGAGGGTACTATTATTTTATCATTATTAAAAAACAAGGGGTACCCCAAAATTCATCCCCCCAAAATTCATCCGTATGGGTTGTTTCATACGCCCACATCCCACCCACATCCCGCCAAGTTGACTGGTTTCATGGAATCCAGTATAATTTGGCGTGATAAAATTTCTTGGCGTTCATCATGCCTGTTCCGGCATGTTTGTGTGGCAAGTCGGAGGGAGGGAAATCAAGTGTCAGAAGTTCGGGTTCGCAAGAATGAATCTTTGGACAGCGCACTTCGTCGTTTTAAGCGTGCTACGGCGAAAGACGGTATCCTTGCTGAGGTCAGAAAGCGCAAGCACTACGAGAAACCCAGCGTCGCCCGGAAGAAAAAGTCCGAGGCGGCCCGCAAGAAGAAGAAATACTAAGGAGGCAGTCGTCTCGTGGGCTTGGCTGAACGTTTGGATGCTGACATGAAACAGGCGCTAAAAGACAAGGACAAAGTCCGCTTGTCGACGATTCGCATGATTCGTACAGCCATCAAAAACGCTGAAATTGATCAAAAAAAGACTTTGACGGATGAGGATATCCTCGCTGTCCTGAATCGTGAATTAAAGCAACGGCGTGATTCCCTCCAAGCGTTTCAAGACGCCGGGCGAACCGATTTGGTTGAGCAAGTGCAGCAAGAGATTTCCGTGATTCAGGAGTATATGCCCGCCCAATTGAGCGAAGACGAACTTCGGGAAATCGTTCTCGCGACGATTGCCGAAACAGGCGCTTCGACAAAGAAGGACATGGGCAAGGTGATGGGCGCCCTGATGCCGAAAGTGCAAGGACGCGCCGACGGGAAACTCGTGAATCAAATCGTACAGTCGCTTCTGACGCAATAATTTGACGGAATGAAACAAAAGCCATGTGCAAACGCGCATGGCTTACTTACATTTTGCTAGAAAAATGGAGACAGCAATTTACGGATCGTCGGACGGTACCGGGTACCGTCCGACTTTTGCCTTTAGGCCTGCGTACTACCCTTCCCGTTTGCGGCATATGGTTCTAAGAGAGAAGTCTGTCAAAAATCAAAGGCTATCATTGAAGACCGATAAATGCCGGGAGCAAAAAAGGAGGGTGAAATCTTGCGGGCATTTGAGCGGCTGCAGAATCTCGCCGCCAACCTGTTGGAGCTTCCCAAAGACGCGATTTACGATGTGCCGCGCCTCACTCTCGTGGGCGGATTGCAATTATTTGTTGAAAACCATACGGGAATTCTCGAATTTGACGATTCCAACATCCGGCTTGCCCATTCAAAGGGGGTGCTGCACATTACCGGCAGGCGTTTGATCATCAAATACATTCAATCTCACGAAATCCTGATTGAAGGGGAAATCAACGGGATCAAGTTTGGTTAGGGGGGCAAGCGATGCTCAGTCGATTGCTGCTTGATTATTACAAAGGATATGTGGTTGTGACCATCAGCGGAAAACGCCTGCCGGCGTTCCTCAGCCTCGTCAACGAACACGGCTTGTGGGTCCGTGACATCGTTTACCGCTCAAACAGCACGATTCAAATGACGATCCTGCGGAGCGATGTCCGCCGCCTCCGGCCTTTATTGCGGCAGACGGGGAGCAAAATCCGCTTTGGAAAACGGACGGGCCTGCCGTTTCTCTGGCAGCGTGCCTGGCGCAGAAAGTCGTTTTTGATGGGGTTCTCGGTCTTCCTTTGCCTGCTGTATGTCTTGACATCCGTCGTCTGGTCGGTGGAAGTGGAAGGAAGCGAAAAGCTGTCGCCGGAAACGATCCTGGCGGCGGCGGAAGCGGCGGGCATCCACAAAGGGGCCTGGATCGGGAGGCTCCCCGACAACGAGGTTTTGCAAGCCGAAATTTTGGACAAAGTTCCGGAACTGTCGTGGGTGGGGGTAAGCAGACAAGGCACCAAAATCCGCATTCAGGTCGTGGAAAAAATCGCGCCTCCTCCCCCCGCACCGGATGCGCCGCAACACATCGTGGCATCGAAAAAAGGAGTGATCGAGAAAATCTTGGTGCAAAAAGGGATCGCCAGCGTGCAGAAAGGCCAGTTGGTCAACCCGGGGGATATTGTCATCTCCGGAAGTCTCGGGGACGGCAAGACGTCCGTTCACGCAAAAGGGGTTGTGGAGGCCAAGGTGTGGTACACCACCCAATTGCAGATTCCTCTGGAGCAGGTTCGAAAAATCTATACCGGGCAGGCTTTCCGAAAAGATTATCTGGTGTTCGGTTCGTTCCCGGTCCAAATCTGGGGCTACGGGCAGACCCCTTATGCTCATTTTGAGGAACAAGCGGCGGACAGGGAGTTTTACGTCGGTTCGCTGGCGATTCCGGTCAAGCTTCGGAAAGTGGACGTAAAAGAAACGTTTGAAGACAAAATTCGCCTGACGGAGGAAGAAGCCAAAAAAGAAGCGCTAAAGCGGGCAGAGGCGGACGTATTGGCGAAGACAGGGGAAAATGGGCGAATTGCTTCGCAAAAAATTTTACATCAGCGAATCGAGCATGGTAATCTATATACAAAAGTTTTGACTGAAGTCATCGAGGACATTGGGAAACCCCAGCCATTTTAGAGAAGGAGAGAAACGATTGAATACGGTTACCCGTAAAATTTCCCTCCAGCAAAATCAGGAGGCAATTCAAATCTTTGGTCCGAATGACGCAAATCTCAAACACATCGAAGCGGAATTCGGGGCGAAGCTAGTTGTGCGAGGCGGGGAGATCTCGATCACCGGAGCGCAGGAGGAAGCGGACGCGCTGCAGCAGCTGTTTCAAGTCCTTGCCCAACTGGTGAGAAAGGGAGTAACGATCGGGGAACGCGAGATCGTGTATGCGATTGAAATGGCCAAACAAGGTTCGGCCGAACAGCTTTTGGAGCTGTATACCGAAGAAATCGCGACCACGGTGAAAGGCAAACCGGTTCGGGTCAAGACTCTCGGACAGCGCTACTATATCCAGGCGATCCGCAAACGGGACATTGTGTTCGGGATCGGTCCGGCGGGTACCGGAAAAACTTACCTGGCGGTAGTGATGGCTGTCATGGCTTTGAAGAAAGGCCAGGTCAGTAAAATTGTCCTCACCCGTCCGGCTGTCGAAGCCGGAGAAAACCTCGGTTTTTTGCCGGGCGATTTGCAGGAAAAGGTGGATCCGTATCTGCGTCCTTTGTATGACGCTTTATACGATGTGCTTGGAACGGAAAACGTGCAAAAGTCGATGGAGCGCGGAATCATCGAAGTGGCGCCGCTGGCGTACATGCGCGGCCGTACGCTTGAGGACTCGTTTGTGATTTTGGACGAAGCCCAGAACACCACTCCCGAGCAGATGAAAATGTTCCTGACGCGGCTGGGGTTCGGTTCGAAAATGGTGATCACGGGCGACATCACCCAAATCGACCTGCCGCGGGGCAAATTGTCGGGACTGAAAGAGGCGTTGCGGATTTTGCAAGCAGTCAAGGAAATCTCCTTTGTCTTCCTGACCGAACAAGACGTTGTCCGGCATCATTTGGTGCAAAAGATCATCGCTGCTTACGCGGCTGACGACGAACAACGTGCGGCAACTCCCGAAAGCGGGAAGTAAGGAGTCGAGGAAAATGGGGTTTAAACTGGAAAAAACCATTCGGCCGATCACGCTGGATCCCGAATTGAAACGGAGTGGCGGGATGCGTGCCGCCATCTACTCGGGTTTGTTGCTGGCGTTGTTTTTCGTGTTCTATGGGGATGTGATTCCCACCCGTTACAATTACCAGGTGGGGGACATCGCGCAAGTTGACATTAAAGCGCCAACCGATGCGATCAACACGGCCGAAACGGAGCGCAAAAGGCAGGAAGCCTTAAAACAGGTGCCGAAACAGTACTATCTCGATCCTGCAGTGGAAGAAAAAGCGCTGGCGGAGGTGCGGAAGCTGCTCGAGACAGCCGAGCAACTCACCGCCAACTCAGCCCTTTCGGCCAAGCAAAAACAGGGTGAACTGCAAAAACTGCCGTTTGCTGTCAAAGTGAAGGAAGAGGTGTTGGCCAAGCTTCTCAACGTCCCGCAAAGCCAGATGTCCAGCATCAAAAACGAGACAAGCCGCCTGATTTCTTCTTTCCTGAGCAAAGAGTTTCCGGAAGAATCGCTGGCGCAGGCAAAAACCGTGCTGGACAGCCAGTTGGTCAGCGCCGATCTTGAAACGGACGCCCGGTTGATCGTTCGCGACCTGGTGCTGGCTTCGTTGCGTCCGAATATGGTGTACGACCAAAAACAGACGGAAGAGCTGCGGGAAAAAAAGCTGAGGGAAGTTCAGGAAGCCCGGATCTTCAAGGGTGATCTGGTCGTGCGCAAGGGGGAACAGATTACGGAGGAAAAACTGGGGCTCTTGCGTGATCTGAAACTTCTGGCGGAACAGCCCAATTACAAAATTTACGCCGGGCTTGTCGCGCTGCTGGCATTTTCGTTGGCGATCATCGAAGCCTATTTGCATGTCGCACGATCGAGGCTTATAACCGACAACACTTTGCTGTTGCTGCTGTGTCTCGTCATTTTGCTGACAGCCCTTTGCATGAAAATCGTATCCCTGGCCGCGCCGCTCAACGCGCAGGCGATCGGGTATCTGGCCCCGCTTGCCATGGGCACCATGCTGTTGACCATTCTGTTTGACGCCTCCCTGGCCATCGTCGGGGGCATTGTGTTCACGTTGTTTGCGGCCTTGTTGTTTGATTACCGGTTTGAATACCTGTTCGTAAGTCTGGTGTCGTCCTTAACCGGAGTGTTCGCCGTCGCCCGCGTCAAACACCGCCATGTGATCATGCGTGCGGCGTTTGTAATTGCCGGCGTGAACCTGTTTGCCATAGCGACGGTCCAGTCGCTTCTGTCGTCGGTCAATTTCAGTTGGCAGGGGCTGCTTGAGGCGCTGCTCTTCGGTTTGATCAACGGCTTTCTGTCGGGCATTCTGACGATCGGGATACTGCCGTTTTTGGAGAGTTTGTTCGGCATTTTGACGCCGATCAGCCTGCTTGAATTGTCGAATCCCAACCATCCGCTGCTGAAAAAATTGTTGATGGAAGCTCCCGGAACGTATCATCACAGTTTGATTGTCGGCAACTTGGCGGAAACGGCCGCCGAAATGGTCGGAGGAGACCCGCTGTTGTGCCGGGTGGGCGGATATTTTCACGATGTGGGGAAAGCGAAGCGGCCGATGTTTTTCATCGAAAATCAAAACAGCCGGGAGAATCCGCACGAAAAAGTCGCCCCCAGTTTGTCGCATCTGATCATCACTTCCCACGTGCGGGACGGTGTCGAGTTGCAGGAACAATACCGGCTGCCGAAACCGATCCGCGACATTTGCCAACAGCATCACGGCACCACCGTACTGTGGTATTTTTACAACAAAGCATTGGAACAGGACAAAAACAGCAATTTGAACGTTGACGACTTCCGCTATCCGGGTCCCAAACCGCAGACAAAGGAAGCCGCGATTATCATGTTGTGCGATTCGGTGGAAGCGGCTGTCCGTTCCATGAGCCGGCCGACACCGAACCGGATCGAAGCGGTGATTCGCAAAATCATCAAAGATCGTCTGCATGACGGCCAGTTGGACGAATGCGACCTCACCCTGAAAGATCTGGACAAAATCGCGGAAGCGTTGATGATCACGTTGAACGGCATTTATCACACGAGGATTGAGTACCCGGATCCGGTTCCGGGCGCGAAGTAGGGAGGGAAGCACACTTGACCACGGAAGGTACGCGTGTGATTGTGGAAGTGATCGATGAAGTCAACGCCGGTTTTTCGTCTGACGTGGCCGGGCTTCTGACGAAAGCGGTGGAGGCGGCGGCGGCATACGAAAAAATTGGAGCCGGCGAAGTCGTGGTGTCTCTGGTGGATGACGAAAGGATCCGTGAGTTGAACCGGACCTACCGCAACAAAGACGCCGCGACGGACGTCCTGTCATTCGCTCTCCGGGAATCGCACGGAGAGGAACCGGCTATCCTGTTCGCAGAAGAAGACGGCGTTGCCGCGGAGCCGCTGGGCGACATCGTCATCTCCGTTCCGACGGCTGTCCGACAAGCGGAAGAATACGGTCACAGCGTGGAAAGAGAGCTGGCGTTTTTGGCCGTTCACGGCTTCCTTCATTTGATCGGATACGATCATATGACGGAAGCGGACGAGCGGGAAATGTTTGGGCGGCAGGAGGAAATCCTTGCGAACATCGGTCTGACAAGAGGGTGACGGTAATGCGCTGGCTCACGGGATTGCTGAAAAGCCTCGGTCATGCGTCCGACGGCATGACTTATACCCTCGCTACCCAGCGAAATATGCGGATTCATTTCGGCATAGCGTTTCTTGTGATGATCTTCTGCCTTGTGCTGGATGTGTCAAGGTCGGAGATCATTCTCGTATTTTTTGCGGTCGTTCTGGTCATTGCGGCAGAGTTGCTAAATACCGCCATCGAATCGGCGGTGGATCTCGCGACCGGCGAATGCCACAAACTCGCCAAGATCGCCAAAGACACGGCGGCGGCCGCAGTCCTGCTGACCGCACTGCATGCCGTCATCGTGGGATTGCTGGTGTTTCACGACAAATTGTGGCCGCTCCGGATCCGCTCCCTGGCATCGTCCGGAGCCGAATGGTACCTTGTGGCGCTGGGGCCGGTGATGCTGCTGTATTTTATCGTCCGGACGCTATTCACACGCAAAAGGAGGCGATCGGGTTGAACGACAAACAATTGGTCGAATTGGCGCAACGAGCACGGGAAAAAGCGTATGCGCCGTATTCGAAATTTCCGGTCGGGGCCGCCGTCCTGACCGAAGACGGGGAAGTGGTAACCGGCTGCAATATCGAAAACGCCTCGTACGGTTTGACCAATTGCGCGGAGCGCACGGCGATTTTCAAATTGATTTCGGAAGGAAAATCCGGCATTCGGGCGATCGCGGTTGTCGCCGACACGCCCGGTCCGGTTCCGCCGTGCGGCGCTTGCCGGCAAGTGCTGGCCGAATTTTGCGAGCCCGGCACGAAAGTGATTCTCAGCAACCTAAATGGACAAAGTAAGGTTACAACGGTGGGAGAGCTTCTGCCATTTTCTTTTTCGAAGGAGGACCTCTATGGCGGCAACGAAATATAAATCCGGGTTTATCGCATTTGTGGGGCGGCCCAATGTCGGCAAATCGACGCTGCTCAATCAAATCGTCGGGCAAAAAGTGGCGATCATGTCGGACAGGCCGCAAACCACGCGCAACCGGATTCGCGGCGTGTACACCACCGAAGAAGGACAAGCTGTCATTCTCGATACGCCCGGCATCCACAAACCGCACCACAAACTGGGCGATTACATGGTCCGGACGGCGCTTAACACGTTAAAAGAAGTCGATTTGGTCTGCATGCTGGTGGATGCGACCGAAAAAAAAGGTCCCGGCGACGAATTCGTCATCAGGCAGTTTTGGCAGATCGACACGCCCGTTTTTCTTTTGATCAACAAGATTGACGCTGTCCCGCGCGAACGCTTGCTGGAGATCATCGCCAGCTACAAAGACGAATACCCGTTTCGGGAAATTATCCCGATTTCCGCCCTCACAGGCGAAAATGTGGAGCGGTTACGTTCGTTGATTTTCAAAAACTTGCCGGAGGGACCGCAGTATTATCCGGCCGATCAGGTCACCGACCACCCGGAGCGTTTTGTTGTCGCGGAACTGATCCGGGAAAAGGTTCTTCATTTGACCCATGAGGAAGTGCCGCATTCCGTGGCTGTGGAAGTCGAACAGATGCAGTACCGCGAAGAGAAGGATCTGCTGTACGTCAGTGCGGTGATTTATACGGAAAGGAATTCGCAAAAAGCGATTTTAATCGGAAAAAATGGCCATATGCTGAAGGAAATCGGCAGACGCGCACGTGCGGACATTGAGAACCTGTTCGGTTCCAAGGCTTATCTCGAGTTATGGGTGAAAGTCAAAGAAGACTGGCGCAACCGTGAGGTCGTGCTGCGAAACTTCGGATTTTCCGATACGGAGTAGCATCGGTTTTCATTGCTGGGAAGTTTTCCATAGTATAGAGCGGGTGGGTTCCGTAGATTCTAACGGTACCCACGTTAGGGAGACGCAAACACCGTCTTGCAGAACCAGAAAGGATGAGCAGGATGCGAGACTTTTCGTGGCGCTATTTTTGTGCTACAGGCGAGATCGATGCTTATCTTCTGTACAAGGAATACGAAGCTGTCAACGGTTATAAGGAAGTGTCTGCCGCACAGAGCGAAGAGGACTTAACGGCAGAGGAACCGAAATAAAGGAATTTCCCCAGTTGATCCCGAATACAAACTTCTGAATCGAATTTGCTGGAAATGAGGCGTCATCCCTTGGAAAAGACGGAAGGAATCGTATTGCGGGCGATCGATTACGGGGAAACCAACAAAATCGTAACGCTGTTGACGGCCGGCTTCGGAAAAATAGCCGCTTTCGCCAAAGGGGCCAACAAACCGCAATCGCGTTTCGTGTCTGTTTCGCAACCGTTTGTGCATGGGCAATGGTTGCTGTATGGCGGGAACACTGGGATGTTTTCCGTTGCCCAGGCCGATTTGCTCAATTCCTTTCGCGCCATCCGGGAAGACCTGCAGCTGGTCGCATACGCAGCTTGCATGACCGAATTGGCGGACCGGGTGCTGGAAGAGCGGCAGGCTGCTCCGGGCGTGTTCCGGTTGCTGCTGCACATGCTGGAATATCTCGCTGCGGGGAAGGACCCGGATGTATTGCTCCGCATCTTCGAGATGAAGATGCTGGATGCAGCCGGCGTTCAACCCGAATTGGGGCGTTGCGGCCATTGCGGCAGGCGTCTCGACAGCGCGATTCGGTTTTCGATCCGGCAGGCTGGGCCGCTGTGCGAACGATGCCATGATTCCGACCCTCACGCGGTTTGGATGAAACCGGCCGCGTACAAATTGCTTCGGTTATTTCAAATCGTGGACACGGCGCGTCTGGGGAATATAAGGGTCGGACAAGAAGTCAAACAACAATTGGACAAGATACAACGTCAGTATCTTGAAGAACATGGCGGGATCTGTTTGAAATCCCGTCAATTTTTGGATCAATTGATCAAATACGGACTTTAGGAACAAATGTATGAACGAATTTTGCAGAACGAATTTGCAAGAACGAATTTGCAGAACGAATTTGCAAGTTTGACTTCACAAACAGGATTTGCTACAATGATTCCCAACTGATTGAATTCGATATTGAGCGGCTGTGAAGGACAGGAGTAGTGAACGATTGCCATCCAAGCGAGCCGGGGACGGTGGGAGCCCGGTATGGACGGTTCATGAACGGGCGGTCCGGAGCCGGGTTTTTCGTGAAAGTGGGCGTTCCTTTCGGAATGCCAACTAGGGTGGAACCGCGGGAGGACAACTCTCGTCCCTAGCATTGAGGTGCTGGGACGGGAGTCATTTTTTTGTCCGCGAAAAATGCCGGAAATTTTGTCTACTCGAGAGGTGTAAAGCGATGGGTGAACGGGATGTGACGATGGATCAGATTGTTGCTTTGGCAAAGCACCGGGGATTTATATTTCCCGGTTCCGAAATTTACGGGGGGCTTGCCAACACATGGGATTACGGACCGCTTGGCGTCGAACTCAAGAACAATGTGAAAAAAGCATGGTGGAAAAAGTTTGTTCAGGAATGCCCGTACAACGTCGGGCTTGACGCCGCGATTTTGATGAATCCGCAGACTTGGGTCGCATCGGGCCATGTCGGCAATTTCAACGATCCGATGATCGACTGCAAAAACTGCAAAGCGAGACATCGGGCCGATAAGCTGATCGAGGGCGCCCTTGGGGAAAAAGGGATCGAAATGGTCGTTGACGGCTTATCGTTTGAGGAAATGACCCGCCTGATCAAGGAACACGACATCGCGTGTCCGGACTGCGGCGGGAAAGATTTTACGGACATCCGCCAGTTCAACTTGATGTTCAAAACGTTCCAGGGGGTAACCGAGTCCTCCGCCAACCAGATCTACCTCCGGCCCGAGACGGCGCAGGGAATCTTTGTGAATTTCAAGAATGTCCAGCGGACCATGCGGAAGAAGCTTCCCTTCGGGATCGCCCAGATCGGGAAAAGTTTCCGAAACGAGATCACGCCCGGGAATTTCACCTTCCGCACCCGCGAATTCGAGCAGATGGAGCTTGAATTTTTCTGCAAACCGGGAGAAGACCTCAAGTGGTTTGACTATTGGCGCGATTTCTGTTTCAACTGGCTGCTCGGTCTTGGCATGACGGAACAGAACATCCGCCTGCGCGACCATTCCCCCGAAGAGTTGTCGCATTACAGCAACGCGACCACCGATATCGAATACAAATTCCCGTTCGGTTGGGGAGAGCTGTGGGGCATTGCCGACCGGACCGATTTTGACCTGAAGCAGCATATGGAACATTCCGGCGAAGATTTCCACTACCTCGATCCGGAAACGAACGAGAAGTACATTCCGTACTGCATCGAACCGTCCTTGGGGGCGGACCGCGTCACGCTGGCGTTTTTGATCGATGCCTATGACGAAGAAGATCTTGGCGATGGCGACAAACGGACCGTGTTGCGCTTCCACCCCGCCCTTGCGCCGATCAAGGCCGCGATTCTGCCGTTGTCGAAAAAATTGTCCGAGGAAGCGGTTAAAATCTATGAGGTGCTGTCGGCTGAATTCAACTGCGATTTCGACGAAACGGGTTCCATCGGCAAACGGTACCGGCGGCAGGACGAGATCGGTACGCCGTTTTGCATCACTTACGACTTCGATTCGCAGACGGACGGTCAAGTGACGGTGCGGGAACGGGATTCGATGCAACAGGTCCGCCTGCCGATCCCTGAATTAAAGGAGTATCTGTTGGAAAAAGTGAAGTTTTAAAAGCCATGAATACATGTTCATGGCTCTTTTT
>NZ_JBZCSF010000040.1:0-953 GCF_058273125.1 Effusibacillus sp. SKA8
TGTTTTGACTATGCACTCTGCTCAGAGACCTCTTTCAAACACGAACATATGTATGGTATACTGAATTTACCAAACATCAGTTCGGAGGAGAAGGTCATGGCGCAAGCAGAATCCATGTCGTTGGTTCAATTTCAAAGCACATTTGGCGCAGAAGAAGACTGTGTAAGTTACCTGATGCACAAACGTTGGAAAGATGGCTTTACGTGCCCAAAATGTGAGCATCGCGACTACTATTACATCAAGACCCGCCAATTGTTCGAGTGTAAACAATGTCATCACCAGACATCGATCACGGCAGGCACTATCTTTCACAAAAGCAAACTGCCATTGACCATCTGGTTTTGGGCGATTTACCTTGTGGCACATGATAAACGCGGGAAATCCGCTTTGTCTTTAGCCCAGGTACTGAATCTTAACTACCGCACGGCACTACGGATGTTGCGAAAGATCCGCGAAGCGATGAAGGAACGAGATTCGCTTTACATGCTCTCCGGTACCGTCGAGATGGACGACGCGTATTTCGGCGCTCCCCGCAAAGGCAAGGATGGCCGCGGTACGAATAAAGCGAAAGCGGTCATCGCTCTTTCCAAAGACGAGCGGAACCATCCGGCATTTCTTCGCATTGAGGTCATCGATCAAGTCAGCATCGACGAAATTCAGCGTGTTGCACGGACGTGTGTCAAGCCCGGCAGTAAAATTGTTTCCGATGGACATAGCTCCTACAAACGCTTGGCAGACATCGGGTATGTCCATGAGTCGAAGGCTTACTACAAGGAAGACAAGGAAAATTTTCTCAAGATGCTACACAACATCATTGGCAACGTGAAAACCTATATCCAAGGCACGTATCACGGCTTGGGATCAAAGTATTTGCAGTCGTACTTTGACGAGTTCTGTTTCCGCTTCAACCGTCGCTTCAATCCGAACGAAATCTTCGACCGACTGCTGAATGC
>NZ_JBZCSF010000041.1:0-865 GCF_058273125.1 Effusibacillus sp. SKA8
ACGGTGCGAAGTAGAACTGATCGACGATGCCGTTCGAACCAGATTGAGCGCCAGTACCGCCAGTTCCAGCATTACCGCCAGCTACATCCCAATTCGCTGACAATGAAGGTGCCCAGAGCCCGATATATCCTCCCCCGCCACCGCCCCCGCCACCGCCAGTGCCGTATCCGTTTCCGCCGTTACCTCCCCTAGCGAAGAGCGTGATAGAGGGGATCGGGTTTTCGGAGAAGATATAGATTACTCCGCCACCACCGCCACCACCGCCTCCTGACGGGTTTGTCCCCGAAGAAGCACCTCCTCCACCATTACCTCCGCCCGCCCATAAACCACCGCCACCGCCACCGCCTGCATAGCCTGTGCCATAATAACTTGCTCCAGTGTTCCCAGTACTTCCGTTTAGATACACAGAACCTGGCAAATACCCATATCCGTATAAAAGAGAGTTACCCAGCCAAGTTGGATATTTCACGGCTTTTAACATGGCATCGGTTTGTACAGCGCCGCCACCGCCACCGCCCAGCCCTGAGGAAGTTGAAGCTGTTGCTGAACTAACTGCACCCAAAGCTCCAGACGGCAGGTAAGCGTTATTATAAGAACTTCCACTTGAGTAAGTAGAAGTTGCGGCGTTTCCGTTTGATCCTGGATTCCCGTTTGCCTTTATAACTCCGTTTCCAACTATTTTCCTAGCTATAACTATTACGTTTTGACCTCCTCCACCACTTCCTCCAGCCCCGCCACTCCCTGACTGATCATAAGCGCAATTAGCGTCTATCGTCCCATATAGGTTTAAAGTATCACACACGATTGCTCTGACCGGACACGGGCTGTTCGTCGGGTTTTTTGTGTACTGTAGCGTTGCGTTTGG
>NZ_JBZCSF010000042.1:0-862 GCF_058273125.1 Effusibacillus sp. SKA8
CCAAACGCAACGCTACAGTACACAAAAGCAGCGACCCCGTCGAACGGCGCTCCGGTCAGAGTGATTGTGTGTGATACTTTAAGTTTATACGGAGTGATAGATGCGAATAGTGGTATCGATGCCCCTGGCGCTTACAGCGGCAGTGTTGGTGGCGGCCAAAACGTCGTAATATTCGCCAGACAGATAATCGGAAACGGAGTTATAAAGGCAAACGGGAATCCAGGGCCAACCGGGATCGCCGCAGGTGCTTCCGTAAATGGAAGCGCTTATGCCAACGGTTATTTACCGAACGTTGGTACAACTGGGGTTTCTGGAGCTTCATATTCGTCTTCAGCGGGAGCAGCAGGCGGGAGCGGCTACGGTGTTCCGCAAACCGATGCCGCGTTAAAAGCCATGAAATATCCAACTTGGTTGGGAAACTATCTTTTATACGGGTTTGGATATTTGGTAGGTCAAGTGTATATGAATGGAAGTAACGGGAACAGTGGAGCGAGTTATTACGGTACTGGCTCTGCAGGTGGTGGTGGTGGCGGCGGTTTATGGGCGAGCGGAGGTAATGGCGGAACAGGCGCGGCAACAGGTACGAATCCGACCGGGGGGGGTGGCGGTGGCGGAGGAGGAGTAATCTATATCTTCTCCGAAAACCCCATATCCGCCATTACGCTCTTTGCCAAGGGAGGTAACGGCGGAAACGGATACGGCACTGGCGGTGGAGGCGGAGGCGGGGGCGGCGGTTATATCGGGCTATGGGCACCTGCGAGCTCTGCGAACTGGGATGTAAGTGGCGGCGCTCCTGGCACGGGCGGCACTGGCGCTCAATCGGGCATGACAGGTGCCGTCGACCGGTTCTACTTCGCACCGT
>NZ_JBZCSF010000043.1:0-827 GCF_058273125.1 Effusibacillus sp. SKA8
GGAGAGTAGGTCGCCGCTAGGCTATCTTTGCTTTGGGGAGTCGCCAAGCGGTAAGGCAACGGACTTTGACTCCGTCATGCGTAGGTTCGATCCCTACCTCCCCAGCCAGGCTTTTCTTCTTGATTTCGATTTGATCTGCGTGTTATCCTAAATCAATGGTTGTATAACATGTATAATGGGTGTGCGGAAGTAGCTCAGAGGTAGAGCATCGCCTTGCCAAGGCGAGGGCCGCGGGTTCGATCCCCGTCTTCCGCTCCATGGTAGTTTTCCCCTTTGGGGTTGCTTTCATTTTGCAGGTTGCATTTGGGGCCTATAGCTCAGTTGGTTAGAGCGGCCGGCTCATAACCGGTTGGTCCCAGGTTCGAGTCCTGGTGGGCCCACCAGCGTATATCTGAATAAATTGTTCGGAGCATAGCGCAGCTTGGTAGCGCGCTTGGCTTGGGACCAAGAGGTCGGGGGTTCAAATCCCTCTGCTCCGACCAAGGGTTTGCGGGTGTAGTTCAATGGTAGAACTCCAGCCTTCCAAGCTGGCGGCGTGGGTTCGATTCCCATCACCCGCTCCAAATATATGTACCGATTTAAAACTCCTTGCGGTGCAAGGGGTTTTTGTTTTACAGAAATCCCGCGCTTCATCCCACCCCTGAAAGAGTGGGATGAAGCGCGATATGGTATAATTTTCTTGGTGATCCTCATGCACAAAGCCTATTCCTTCCGTCTCTATCCGACAAAAGAACAAGCACAACAAATTCGACGCACCATCGGGTGCTACCGGTTTGTGTTTAACCACTTCCTCGCTCGCCGGAAGGAAGCCTATGAGCGGGACGGCA
>NZ_JBZCSF010000044.1:0-795 GCF_058273125.1 Effusibacillus sp. SKA8
GCGGCAACCGGCGGCGGGATTTCTTTTCCCTTTCCTGACGGCCGATACCGGAAAGTTTGGGAAGTGTTGAATCGGGCGGAGCCTGCTGTCGGACTGACTCCGAAGGAACTGGTCTGGCGCAAAAACAAAATGCGGGTCTACCGGTTCACGCTGCCCGATGCGGAAGTGACGAAGCGGACGCCGGTTTTCATGCTGTACGCAATGATCAACAAGCCCTACATTCTCGATATGGAACCGGGCAACTCGTTTGTCGAACACCTGCTGCGGCAGGGATACGACGTGTATCTGCTCGACTGGGGAGAAGCGGGGCTTGAAGACCGGAACAACGGGTTTGCCGACTACATCCTGGATTACCTGGACAAAGCGGTGGACCGGGTAAGGCTTTGCAGCGGCAAGGATCAAGTGAATTTGTTTTCCTACTGCATGGGCGGCACCATGGGAGTGATGTACACCGCCTTGTTCCCCGAAAAGGTGAAAAATCTGGTGGTCTTGGCGGCCCCGATCGATTTCCGGAACGCGGACCTGTACAATTCCTGGCTGGACGAAAAACATTTCGATGTCGACAAATTGGTAGAAACCTATGGAAACGTTCCTTCCGAAGTGATCGATTTCGGGAACAAGATGCTAAAGCCGGTCAGCAATTTCATCAACCCGTGGATTCACTTGTTTGAGAAAGCGGACAACGAGAGCTTTGTGCATACCTGGCGGCTGTTGAACAAGTGGGTGAACGACGGAAGCGATTTTCCGGGTCAAACGTACCGGGAGTGGATACGGGATTTCTATCAACGGAACAAG
>NZ_JBZCSF010000045.1:0-723 GCF_058273125.1 Effusibacillus sp. SKA8
CTCGCCCAGTGTCTGGATGTGCCCCGCCTCCACCTGTTCGTATGCCTCAGGGATAAAGCTCGTGTCGAGGAAACGGAACAGGCGTTCGACCTTACCTCGCCCAGCTGGACGATAGGGTCTGCTGTGCGAGAGGCGAATCCCCAGTTTTCCACAGATGCGCTGCAGGTGGTGGGATGAGAACACCGCTCCGTTATCCACATACAGTTGTTCCGGGACGCCGTACCGCAGGATCGCTTTCTTCAGGCTGTCTTCCAGGCGGGGCAACTGCTCATCCCAGTAAAACTGCCCATGGACGATGAGCCTTGAATAATCATCGAGGATGGCGAACAGAACGGTCTTTTTCTTGCGCTGTGGATGATTCGGGTCCGGGAGATACAACGCATGCTTAAAATCCGCCTGCCACAAGACATGCACGTCCTCCACCTCAAATCGATGGTATCCACGGTCATCGGAGCGAAGCAGTTCCTTGCGACTCGCTCCTGCACGCCGCAGGTGACGGGCGAGAGTGCTTTGCGCAACCGTGCCGGGTGGAACAATCCCGCTTCCCTCCAGCAGGAGGATGATTTGCTCCACACTGCGTTCGGGCCGCTCCCGGCGCAGCGCCACCGCCTTCTGAATCACCTCCTCCGGCAACCGGTGGCGGCCCTTGTCGTTTCGGGTCTTGGGGAGTAAGGCGTCGTAACCGCCCTTGCGGTAGGCCGCAATCCACCGCTCCAGTGTCCG
>NZ_JBZCSF010000046.1:0-702 GCF_058273125.1 Effusibacillus sp. SKA8
TTTCTTGATTAAGCCCTCGATCGATTAGTACTGGTCAGCTCAACACCTCACGGTGCTTACACCCCCAGCCTATCCACCCTGTCTTCTTCAGGGGATCTTACCCAGCTTGCCTGGTGGGAAGTCTTATCTTGAGGGGGGCTTCGCGCTTAGATGCTTTCAGCGCTTCTCCCTTCCCGACTTGGCTACTCAGCTCTGCAGTTGGCACCACAACTGAGACACCAGCGGTCGGTTCATCCCGGTCCTCTCGTACTAAGGACAACTCCTCTCAAACTTCCTCCGCCCGCGGCAGATAGGGACCGAACTGTCTCACGACGTTCTGAACCCAGCTCGCGTACCGCTTTAATGGGCGAACAGCCCAACCCTTGGGACCTACTTCAGCCCCAGGATGCGATGAGCCGACATCGAGGTGCCAAACCTCCCCGTCGATGTGGACTCTTGGGGGAGATCAGCCTGTTATCCCCGGGGTAGCTTTTATCCGTTGAGCGACGGCCCTTCCACTCGGCACCGCCGGATCACTAAGCCCGACTTTCGTCCCTGCTCGAGATGTCCCTCTCGCAGTCAAGCTCCCTTCTGCCTTTGCACTCCATGCGCGATTTCCATCCGCGCTGAGGGAACCCTTGGGCGCCTCCGTTACTCTTTAGGAGGCGACCGCCCCAGTCAAACTGCCCGCCTGACACTGTCCCCAAACCTGCTTCAAGGTCC
>NZ_JBZCSF010000047.1:0-666 GCF_058273125.1 Effusibacillus sp. SKA8
TAACGACAATCATTGCGGGAGGTGAAAAAAGGAAGAGAGACCCTGTAGGTTGCCCGCCTCCGAGTCTCTCTTCCCGTGCCCGGTTCCCCGGGTACAACTATAGGCTATGTCTCTATATTACAGCGCCCCATTCGACGATGTCCAGTCGTATTTGCAATTTTGTCAGGCTCCTGACCTCGATTACATTCGGCCACCGGAGTGCCCACACTGCGGGCATACCGTTTTCCATAGCCACGGCCAGTATAAGCGCAAGATGTGGTCAGGCGAGCAGGAGAGCAGCTTGCCGGTGTTCCGTTTCATCTGCGCAAATTCGGGGTGCAGACGAACATGTAGTGTACTCCCTAGTTTCGTCGGTCGCTATGAGCGATTCAGCTGGGATGCCCAGGAGTCTGTGTGCACAAAGGTAGACGAACAGTACTCCCTGGAGGAGGCATCACGCAGTATTCCGGCTCCCGTCGGCCCGTTGTCCACCCGTACGGTCTGGCGTTGGGTCAAGCGCTGGCGGGCGAATATGGACGAGCTGGAGGAGCGGTTCTGGCAGTTCGTCATCTCGATTCATCCCGCTGTATACATCCCGAGGGGGCAGGCGAGACCCGCTTCCCGCCTGCGGTACTGGCAGGGCATCTGGGCGCAGCTTACGCCAAAGAAAGTGAACGTTGGACTCTT
>NZ_JBZCSF010000048.1:0-624 GCF_058273125.1 Effusibacillus sp. SKA8
CCCTTCTGCAAGTGATGACCCCCATCTTCGACGGTGGATTCTCATGGTACAGCTACGGATTCCGACCGGGCAAACGGGCTCACGATGCCGTGCGGCAAGCCCAACGCTTCATCCAGGAAGGATATCGTTGGGTGGTCGACATGGATCTGGAGAAGTTCTTTAACCGGGTGAATCACGACATCCTGATGGCGCGAGTGGCGCGGGAAGTGAAAGACAAGCGAGTTTTGAAACTGATTCGCGCCTACCTGGACGCTGGAGTCATGATCAACGGCGTCGTCCATTTCGCGGAAGAGGGAACCCCGCAAGGAGGGCCATTAAGTCCGCTGTTGGCAAATATTCTGCTGGACGACTTGGACAAGGAACTGACACGCAGAGGCCTGCGGTTCGTCCGTTATGCAGACGACTGTAACATCTTTGTTGCAAGTAAACGGGCAGGAGAACGGGTGATGGAGTCCGTGATTCGCTTTGTGGAAGGCAAGCTCAAACTGAAGGTCAATCGGGAGAAAAGCGCTGTGGATCGTCCTTGGAAGCGGAAGTTTCTCGGATTCAGCTACCTGTCGAACCGACAGGGGACCCTACGGCTCGCCCCGAAAACGATTGAGCGGTTCAAGGAACGCATCCGCG
>NZ_JBZCSF010000005.1:0-181121 GCF_058273125.1 Effusibacillus sp. SKA8
CATTGCCGTTCATAAGATTTTCCTCCCGCAACTCCTTGTTTTGGATTTTCTTCGCTGCGACCGTACAGCATATGCCGTAATGTTTGCCGACATTACACTATCTAGTATATGAACTGAAAAAAATATGGAAAGCAGAATTTTACGACAACAATTTGCATTTTTTGATCTCGTCGGATGTTCTTACCTACCGCGGCAAAACGCAATATTTAGCGCCACTGTTGACTTTTTCCGGTTCCGCAAGTAAAAAAGCCCATAAAAAATCTGTCGAACCCTTTCCCATATCGACAAATCCTTAACAGACTTTTCACAAACGGAGTCCAGCTGCCGGAACGCCGAAGCGTTATCGGGAAGCTGGCGCCGTTCCCCCGAAAGACGCCTGGCGGGCCAGGACACTGATACCCGCCCAAGACTTCAGGGATGATATCGTCAGAGATAAGGCCGAATGAAAAAATCCTCTTGCGGAAATTCCCGCAAGAGGATTTCTGCAACTGCAGCCCAACCTCCGCCATCCGGTTGATTAGTTGACTTTTCGCCGGGACTGTCCCCAAAACCGTTCCCGCAAATGGACCTTTTGAATTTTGCCGGACGCGGTTTTCGGCAGGGCATCCACAAACTGCACCGATTTTGGGGCTTTAAAATGGGCCATGCGTTCCCGGCAGAAATTGATAATCTCTTCCTCAGTCGCGCTGTGCCCCGGCCGGAGCACGATGACGGCATGCGGCAGCTCCCCCCATTTTTCGTGCGGCACCGCAATTACGGCCGCCTCCAATACGGCGGGATGTTCATAGATGATCCCTTCTACTTCGATCGAGGAAATGTTTTCGCCGCCGCTGATGATAATGTCCTTTTTGCGGTCGACAATATCGATGTAGCCTTCCGCGTCAACCGTCGCCATATCGCCGGTGTAATACCAGCCGTCACGGATCGCGACGGCCGACTCCTCCGGCTGGTTCCAGTACCCTTTCATCACCACGTTTCCGCGGGCGATCACTTCCCCAATCTGTTTTCCGTCAGGCGCAACGTCCCGCCCCTGGCCATCCACGACGCGCAATTCGATGCCAAGCATCGGAAAGCCGGCTTTCGCTTTGTAGCGGTACCGATCTTCCAATGTGATGCCGTCCATCGTCGATTTCGGATGGGATACGGTTAAAAACGGCGAACATTCCGTCATGCCGTACACCTGGATAAACTCCCAGCCCATTTCCTCTTCCACAATTTTGACAAAAGACGGCGGCGGGGCCGAACCGGCGATTACCACCCGCATGTCGGCGGTTTTTGTATAGGTTTCCCGCTCCGGCGAGTTAATCAACATGTTCAAAACGGTTGGAGCCATGCAGGCGATGGTGACGCCTTCCCGTTCGATCAGCCGGTAGATCATAGCCGGGTCGATTTTCCGCAGGCAGACGTGAGTGCCGCCCATCGCCGTTACGCTAAACGGATTTCCCCACCCGTTCACGTGGAACAGCGGTAGGGTATGCAGCATCACGTCGCGGTCGTTCATCCTCAGATGAAGCATCGAGTTGATCGCATTAAAGTACAGGTTCCGATGCGTGCTCATGACGCCCTTGGGTTTGCCGGTGGTTCCGCTTGTGTACAGGATCGTCGCGACATCGTTTTCGTCCATCCCGGGCAAACCGGCCATTTCAGCCGGCTGGCTTTCCAACAGCGGTTCGTATGCAAGCCACCCCGGGCGTTCCGATGTTGTCAGGTCGGACAGCAACACAAACTGTTCAACAGTCGCCAACTCCTCCCGCACTTCCTCGATCGGGCCGGTCAGCTCCGCATCGGCGCACAGCACCTTCGCTCCGGAGTGGTTCAAAATGTAGAGATAATCGCTCCCGATCAGCCGGGTGTTCAACGGAACCAGAATCGCGCCGATTTGCGTGACTCCGTAAAAAGCTTCCAACATTCTGTGGGTGTTGGGCGACAAATACGCCACCCTGTCCCCCTTGCCGACGCCAAGCTCCCGGAGCGCATTGGCCAATTTGTTGACACGTGCCTGAAAGTCGTTGTAGGTCAGCCGGGACCCGTCCTCGCAGACAATGGCCGTCTTCTTGCCATACAAGGCAACCGCCCGTCGCAAAAAATCGTTGACCAACATCGGAACCAACATGCAAAATCCCCCTTTTCCAAATCAGTGTACTCTCCCACCATTCCGACCGAACGATCAGTCAGTCGGAAACCGCCGAAAAAACCTTGCTTTCTATCAAAAAATATATAACCGTCAAAAGAGTCAGTCAATAAAATCCTCCATTACTCCCCGGCAATCTTTTGTCATTTATTGTCGAAAAATATTCTTTCGAGACGGCGATTTGTTGAAGGAATTTCCGAAGCGGTTATCGAATATATATATTGTCAGATGCGTCTGAATTTTTAAACACTTTCGCCGAACGACCGTTCAGGAGGGGGAAATGTATGCAAATTCAATCGACGAAGAGAAAAATCCAAAAGGGGATCGCCGCCGCGACCCTGTTGGCGGGCATGCTGCTGACCGCCTGCGGCGGAAACACCGCAACGCAGGGAAATACCGGGGGGAATGCGGCAAAAGACGCCAAGCCGATCAAAATCGGGGTGCTGGTGGACAAGACCGGCAAAGGCGCGGACTGGGGCAAGAAACAGGAGATCGCCGCCAACATCGCCGCCGACGAGATCAATGCGGCCGGCGGCATCAACGGGTCGAAGCTGGAACTGGTCTTCAAGGACACCGGCGGCAAAAACGAGTCCGCCGTGAAATTGACCCGCGATCTGGAGCAGGAAAAAGTGGCCGCCATCGCCGGACCCTTTTTCAGCGGGGAATGTGAAGTGGCGTTCCCGGTGGCAAACCAGTTGAAGGTGCCCATCATCTCCGCTTCGTCGGCGAAACCGGGCGTATCCGCCAACAATCGCCCGTGGGCGTTCCGCAACTCGATGACAGACGACAAACTGCTGGACAACGCCATTCCAAAGTTTATCAAACATTTTAACGTTCAAAAAATCGCCATCATCCACGACGAGCAGGACGCCTGGTCCAAGTCGGTGGGAACGACGCTGTTCCCGCAAATCCTCAAGAAAAACAACGTGCAGATCGTCAATGAAAACGATCTCATCACATTCAAGACCGGAACTACCGACTTCAGCGCGGCCGTCACCAAGCTGAAAGCCCTCAATCCGGACGCGATCGCCTTTGGCGGGCTGTACGGGGAAGCGGCGAGCTTTGCCAAGGAAATGGAGCGACAGGGCTTCAAGAAACCGGTGATCGGCGGTGTCGGCATGTATTCCGCCGCCCTTATCCAACAAGGCGGAAAAGCGGTGGAAAACTTCGTCGCCACGGCCGACTGGAACCCCGACAAACCGGACCCGAAAGTAAAAGCGTTCGTTGAGAAGTTCATACCGCTGGCGCAAAAAATCACTCCGGCCGATCCGACCCCCGGACATTTTGAAGCGAATATGTACGAGACCATTCACGTTACGGCCGACATCCTGAAAAAAGCCAACAAGAACGGTTCTTCCGATCTGGCGGACTTGCGCGAGACCGTCAAGCAGGGCTGGACCAGCCTCAAAGGATACCCGGGCATCACCGGAACGTTCGGGATGGATGCGTCGGGCGACGGGGACAAGGAAAACTATCCTTTGATCATCCGAAACGGCAAATACGAAATGCTGAACTGACGACATTGAGGCGAACCATCTTGCTGTCAATCGGGGTGTCCGGTCGGGGCACCCCGTTTTTACCTTCGAAGGGAGGCATCCTATGGAACTGACTCAGCAATTGATCAACGGTCTCATGCTCGGCAGCATGTACGCACTTATCGCGATCGGTTATACCCTCGTGTTTGGGATTCTCAATTTGCTGAACCTCGCCCACGGCGAAGTGTTTATGTTCAGCGGATTTTTTGCCGCGTATGCGATGAATTCGTTCGGGTTCCCGCTGTATCTGGCCCTTCCCGCGTCCATTCTGCTGGCTGCCACGCTTGGCGTTTTGATTGAAAGAATCTGTTTCCGTCCCGTGAAACCACAGTATCATCTGGCTCCGCTGGTCAGCACGATTGCCGCGGGAACGGTGTTGACCAACCTGGCGGTCAAACTGGGCGGATCGGAACCGCAAGTGTTTCGCGCCACCCTCCAATTCCCCGACTGGAAAGTGGGCGGCCTTTTGATCAGCAGCACCCAGCTTTTGATTCTCGGCATTGCGTTGGCCCTGATGGTCGCCATCGCCTATCTGTTGGAGCGCACCCGCACGGGCCGCGCGATGCGGACGCTGTCCGAAAACCCGCTGGCGGCCAAACTGCTCGGCGTCAACGTCAACCGGATCGTGCTCGCGACCTTTGCCATCTCCGCCCTGCTGGCGGGAGTGGCCGGCGTATTGATCGGGCTCCGCTTTGAAAAAATCAGCCCTTTTATTGGCACGACCATGGGGCTAAAAGGGTTGGCCGTGATGGTCATCGGCGGTCTGGGCAACGTATACGGGGCGATGCTCGGGGGAATTTTGATCGGCCTGCTGGAAGTCCTCGTCGTGGCGCTTCCCTTCGGAACCGCCCCGTTCATGGACGCGGTCGTCTGGGGATTTTTGGTATTTGTGCTGCTCCTCAAGCCCTCCGGGCTGTTCGGAGCGAGAATTCAGGCGGAAAGGGTGTGAGGGTATGGAAACGGTTCTCATCTTCGCCGGCATCCATATCATCCTGGCGTTAAGCCTCTACATCACCCTGTCCACCGGCCAAATCTCCCTCGGCCACGGCGCTTTTATGGCGGTCGGCGCCTATGTGGCGGGGATCTTCACCACAAAAATGGGGACTCCGCTGATCGCCGCCCTGGTCATCGGAGCGGTGGCAGCAGCCGTCGTGGGGCTCTTGATCGGCTTTCCCGCCCTGCGGGTCCGCGGCATCTATCTGGCGATCGGAACGCTCGGCCTTGGCGAAGTCCTGCAAGTAATCCTGCAAAATATCGAGTATATCGGAGCAGCTTCCGGAATGGGCGGCATGCATGGCACCACCCTCCTCATGGTGTGGGTTGCCGTGACGCTTTGTCTCCTCTTCTGCCACAGGCTGAACCGCTCCCGGCTCGGGGCGGCGTTCAAAGCGGTTCAGCAGGATGAAGTCGCCGCTCTCAGCATGGGCATCAACAACACCTACATGAAACTGCTCGCCTTTACGATCAGCGCCGCAATGGCAGGCATCGGCGGCGGCCTGTACGCCCATTACATGTTTTTTATCGATCCCCACGCATTCGGGTTCCATATGTCCTTGCTGATTTTGTTCTTCGTGATCTTTGGCGGTGTGGAAACGTTCTGGGGAGCGGCTCTCGGCGCCCTGATCCTGACGGTGCTGCCCGAATTGATCCGCCCCCTGGCCGACTGGCGCATGATTGTCTATGGGGCGATGATTATCGTCATGATGATGATCCGCCCGCAAGGTCTGCTTTCAGCCGCAACGGTCGCAAAAATCGGAAAATGGATGTCGTTTCGGCGAAAAGTCACTTCCGCCCCCGCCGCCATCGGCCTGAGTGAATTGAGAGGAGGCGAAGCGAGTGTTAACGATTGAAGGAATCAGCAAACGGTTTGGCGGATTGCAGGTGATCAAGGACCTCAACCTGACCGTCCGGGAGGGGACGATTACGGGCGTGATCGGCCCGAACGGCGCGGGAAAAACGACCTTGTTCAACATGATCACCGGCATCTATCCCGTCGACCGAGGCAGAATCTCATTCCGGGGACGGACCGTCTCCGGTCTCCCGCCGGTCGAGATTGTAAGGCTTGGGATCGGCCGGACGTTTCAAAACATCCGTTTGTTTCCCCACATGTCGGTTCGGGAAAACATCCGCATCGCGCAATGCGCTCAACTGCGTGTCGGAATAGCCAGTTTATGGCCTTTCTTTCAAAGGGAGAAAGAAAAAGAGCTAGCCGCGGAAATCGCATGTCTGCTTGCGCTGCTGGGGTTGGATGACAAAGCGGACATCCCCGCTTCCGCCCTGTCTTACGGCGATCAGCGCCGCCTCGAAATCGCGCGGGCGATGGCGACAGGCGCCAAGTTTCTGCTGCTGGACGAACCGGCGGCCGGCATGAACCCGGAAGAAAGCCGCAGGCTCTCGGAAACCCTGGTTCACCTCAAACAGCAAGGCTACACGTTTCTGTTGATCGAACACGACATGTCGGTGATTATGGAGATTTGCGATCATATCGCCGTCCTCAACTTCGGGGAAAAAATCGCGGAAGGAAGCCCCGCCGAGATTCAAGACCACCCAGCCGTGCTCGAGGCTTACCTCGGAAAGGAGGAGTCCGCTTGACGGTTTTGTCCGTGCGGAATCTGCATGTCAATTACGGCCAGATTGCGGCGTTAAAAGGCGTCGATCTGGAAGTGAAGCAAGGAGAAATCGTAACGATCATCGGCGCGAACGGCGCGGGAAAATCAACGCTTTTGAAAACGCTCTCCGGCCTTCTGCAGCCGCGGCTGGGCGACATTTTCTACGAAGGCATGCCGATTTCAAACATGAAGCCGCACCAGCGGGTGGAAAAACATCTGATCCACGTGCCGGAAGGCCGTGCCATCGTAAACCGGCTGACTGTTGAAGAGAATCTGCTGATGGGAGCTTACCATGAAAAAGACCGTAAGCGGCTGGAAGAGGGTTTGCAACGTTCCTACGAGCTGTTTCCGATCCTGGCGGAAAAGCGCAAACTGCCCGCCGGCACCCTGTCCGGCGGACAACAGCAAATGCTCGCCATCGCCCGTGGCATGATGGCGCGCCCGAAAATTCTCATGCTCGACGAACCCTCGCTCGGACTGGCTCCGATCGTGATTCAAGAAATTTTTGCGATCATTCGCAGGCTCAATCAGGAAGGTATCACGATCCTGCTTGTCGAACAAAACGCCAAGAAAGCTTTGTCCATCGCAGACCGCGGATATGTGATGGAAATCGGACGGATCACGCTGACAGGCTCCGGACGGGAGCTTCTGAACAGCCCGGCTGTCATCGCAGCCTATCTTGGCGGCCATAAAGCGGGGTAGTCTTCTGCCAGAAAAAAGGGGGTTTGCAGATGAGCACGCAACAATTAAACGAGGCGATCCAAAAGCACATCCGGCCCGACACGTTCCCGGTCGGCATCAGAATCGTGAAAAACTCCGCGGATCTGCCACCGAGAGCGAAGCGACCGAAAAAAGACCTGGGAGTCGGGATCACGATCTGTCAGGCCGTCAGCTTTGCCCGCCGTTACGGATGGACGATCGCGATGAACGGCGAAGACCTGTCCTGTCCCATCGCGCAAGTCGCCTTCGGTTACGAACCCGAACTGCCCTACTATACGGAAGGCAACCTGGTCTGCGGCATGTATACGGAAACCCTGGAAGCGGGAGCCTTGACCGAACAGGATGTGCCGAAGCTTTCACTGGAAGAAAGCGGATATTACGTGGCGTTTCCACTGGACCGCGCACCCTTTGATCCGGATGTCGTGGTGGTTTACGGCAATTCGGCGCAAGTGATGCGGCTGACAGCCGGCATGCTGTACAAAAGGGGCGGCTCCATCCCGTCGACCTTCTCCAGCCGCGCCGACTGCGCGGACATCGCAATCAAACCGCTGCAGACCGGACAACCGCAGGTGATCCTCCCCTGCTACGGGGACCGCTTGTTCGCCCAGACGCAGGACACCGAAATGGCGTTCAGCTTCCTGTTCTCCGACGCGGACGAATTGATTTACGGATTGGAGGGTACCCACAAAGGCGGCGTGCGCTACCCGATCCCGGCATTCCTGCGGTATGAAGCTGAATTCCCAAAGACCTACCAGCAACTGACGCAACTGTTTGGGGAAGCGAAGACGGTTGATTCGAAGTAACTCGAAAAGAAAGCCGCCTCTTTTTTTAAGGGGCGGCTTTTCCGCTATAACAAAAAAACGGCGCATCGTTCTCGGAAATCGGAACGAAACACCGTCTGTCAATCACTCCACATGAGCATTCATGCATCGCTCGCATTCGTACAACACTGTTCCACTCTGTTCATTCATCTCGGTTCCGCACGCCGTGCATTCCGCCGTCATCCGGTTGGAACCGGTCTGCTGCTGGTACGTCCACCCGTAAAATTCCGCAATCGACATCGCCGCCTCCTCCTTTTGACTGGTTTTCTGTTCTTGTTGACTTTATTGTACTATAACAGTATGCAATTGTAAACATCTGTGTTACTACATTTTATTTTTTCAAGCTGTAACTCTGACACGCGCAAATTAAGAAAGCATCTTTCAGACCCTTTAAAGGCTCGAAAGATGCTTGTTTCCCGCCGTTTTGCCCGACATAAGCCGGCAAAGTGGGCTTCGTCCAAAGAACAGGCCGTCCGGGCTCATTTTTGCCCATTGGATATTGTTGGGTTCTCTCAGAACCGTAGACAAAAGCAAGCTAGGATTGTTTCGCCTCAAACAAAAGCCAGCAAGGTAAGTCTTCGAACAGGAAAAAAGGGTTGGGAGCCGATCCCACCCCTGTGATTCCAGTCACTTGCCCGCTTTACCGGGTCTAAGCCTCCAACCTCACTACAGTCCGCCCGCGAACTTCACCTTTCAAAATCTTGCCGACTGTATCAGGAAGTTCCTCAAGCGAGATCTCATACCCGATTTGATCCAACAGGTTCGCCGGTTTCAGATCGCTCGCCAGGCGTTCCCACAGCTTCTTCCGGACATCCATCGGGCAGTACACGGAATCGATTCCCAACAGATTGACTCCACGCAGGATGAACGGAAATACTGTGGTAACGAGATCAGATCCGCCTGTCAGCCCGCTGACTGCCACCGAACCGCCGTACTTCGTGGTGCTGAGCAGATAAGCCAGCGTTTTGCCGCCAACCGGATCGACGGCACCCGCCCAACGCTCTTTTTGCAAAGGACGGCTTGTATCTGTCACCTCGTCGCGGCCAAGGATTTCTTTCGCCCCCAGCGTATGTAAGTACTCGTGCTCCGCTCTTTTGCCGGTGCTTGCCACGACGTGATACCCAAGCTTCGACAGCATTGAGACTGCGGTGCTGCCGACTCCTCCCGTGGCGCCCGTTACGATCACCGGCCCCCGGTCCGGCCGCAAACCGTTTTCTTCCAGACGCTGAATCGACAATGCCGCCGTGAAACCCGCGGTCCCGATCGCCATCGCTTCTTTCAGACTCAGCCCCTGCGGCAGAGGAACAACCCAACTTGCAGGTACACACGCATACTCGCTAAATCCTCCAAAATGGGACACTCCCAACTCGTAACCGGTGACGATCACCTCATCCCCCTCGCGAAAACGGGGATTGCGCGATTCAGCGACAGTTCCCGCCAGATCGATGCCGGGGACAAACGGATAGGACTTGACGATGCGGCCGTTTGGAATGCAAGCGAGCCCGTCTTTATAATTGACGCTCGAATACGCCACCCGGATGGTAATCTCTCCTTCCGGCAGATCCTGCAGCGTCAACTCTTTGACGTCCAAAGAAAAAGAATCTTCTGTCTTATCAACCACCAATGCGCGAAACCGTGTGTCCACAACCGAACCCTCCCTAGTTTTGATGCAACCCCTGCATCCCCATTCTACCAAAAGAAAAAGTTCCCGTCAGTTTCACGGGAACTTTTTGCTTGTTTGACCGAATTTCATTTATTTCGCCAGTTGACGGAGCACTTTTTGCAGAATACCGCCGTTGCGGTAGTAATCGATATCGACCACGCTGTCGAGGCGAACGATCACATCGAATTCGAACGAGCTTCCATCCGGACGCGTTGCGCGGACTTTTGCCTTCTGGCCCGGCTGGATTCCGTCGTTCAGGCCCACGATGTCGAACGTTTCCTGACCCGTGATGCCAAGCGACTTCCAGCTTGTGCCTTCCGTGAACTGCAGCGGCAATACGCCCATGCCCACCAGGTTGCTGCGGTGAATCCGCTCGAAGCTTTCCGCGATGACCGCTTTGACTCCCAACAGGAACGTACCTTTCGCCGCCCAGTCGCGGGAGCTTCCGGTTCCGTATTCCTTGCCGGCGATGACCACGAGCGGGATGTTTTGCTCCTGGTAGAGCATCGAAGCGTCGTAAACGGACATCACTTCGCCCGTCGGCAGGTAGGTCGTTACGCCACCTTCCGTACCCGGAGCGACTTGGTTGCGGATGCGGATGTTCGCGAACGTTCCGCGCATCATCACTTCATGGTTGCCGCGGCGGGAACCGTAAGAGTTGAAGTCGACCGGAGCCACTCCACGCTCTTGCAGGTAGCGTCCTGCCGGGCTGTCCGGCTTGATGCTGCCCGCCGGCGAAATATGGTCGGTGGTGACGGAATCGCCCAGCAGCAGGAGTGTTTTTGCGCCTTTGATTTCTTGGATCGCGTTGAAGTCTTCGCTGAGATCCTTGAAGAAGGTCGGCTCCTGAATGTAGGTGGAATTCGGATCCCAATTGTAAAGCGTTCCAGTCGGAGCGTCGATTTGGTTCCAGACCTCGTTGCCGGTGAATACGTTTTCGTAGCGTTTGCGGAACAGTTCGGGACGTACCGCTTTGTTGATCGCTTCTTTGATTTCTTCGGAAGACGGCCAGATGTCTTTCAAGAAGACCGGCTCGTTGTTGTTTCCGTAGCCGACCGGCTCGGTTGTCAGATCAATGTCGACGGTTCCGGCCAGTGCGTACGCGACGACAAGCGGCGGCGAAGCCAGATAGTTCGCTTTCACCTGCGGATGAATCCGCCCTTCAAAGTTGCGGTTACCGGACAATACGGCCGCAACCGTCAGGTCGTTGTCGGCGATCGCTTTGCTGATTTCATCGGGCAGCGGACCAGAGTTTCCGATACAGGTCGCGCAACCGTAACCGGCAACGTGGAAACCGACCGCTTCCAGCGCATCCATCAGGCCGGCTTCGATCAGGTAGTCAGTGACGACGCGGGAACCCGGTGTCAAGCTGCTTTTTACGTAAGCTGGCTTCTTGAGGCCTTTTTCGACCGCTTTTTTCGCAAGCAGACCCGCTGCGATTAACACGCTCGGGTTGGAGGTGTTGGTGCAGCTTGTGATGGCGGTGATGACAACCGCGCCGTTGCGCAGCGTCGAAGTCTCGCCGTTCGGATGCTGAACTTTCACTTCTTTCTTCAGATCTTCCTCGGATAGCCCAAAACCGCCTTTTTCAATCGGGGTGCGAACCGCTTGGTTAAAGCCTTCTTTCATCGCGGTCAGCTCAATGCGGTCCTGCGGACGCTTCGGACCGGCCAGAGAAGGCACGACAGTCGACAGGTCGAGTTCCACCACATCGGAGAACACAGGATCCGGCGTGTCGTCTGTGCGGAACATGCCTTGCGCTTTGTAATAAGCTTCGACAAGCGCAATTTGCTCTTCGCTGCGGCCCGTCAGACGCAGGTAGTTGAGGGTTTCTTCGTCAACCGGGAAGAAGCCCATCGTTGCGCCGTATTCAGGCGCCATGTTGGCGACGGTGGCACGGTCGGCAAGGCTCATCTTGCTGACGCCGGGTCCGAAGAACTCGACAAATTTGCCGACAACGCCTTTTTTGCGCAGAATGTTCGTGACAGTCAAAGCGAGGTCGGTAGCGGTTGCTCCTTCCGCCAGGGTTCCGGTCAGTTTAAATCCGACAACTTCCGGAGTCACAAAATAAAGGGGTTGTCCCAACATCCCCGCTTCCGCTTCGATACCGCCGACACCCCAACCGACAACGCCAAGGCCGTTGATCATGGTGGTGTGAGAGTCGGTGCCTACAAGCGAATCGGGGAATACATAGGTTTCTCCATCCACTTCGCTGGTCATCGCGACCGATGCGAGGTATTCGAGGTTCACCTGGTGCACGATCCCGGTAGCCGGAGGAACGGCGCGGAAGTTGTTGAACGCGGTTTGTGCCCAGCGCAGGAAACGATAACGTTCCTGGTTGCGTTCGAACTCCAGTTGCATGTTTTTATCCAGCGCGTCTTTGGTGCCGGAATAGTCAACCATGACAGAGTGGTCGATCACGAGATCGACAGGCACCAGCGGATTGATCTTCTCAGGGTCTTTCCCCATGCGCTGCATCGCCGAACGCATCGCCGCAAGGTCAACAACCGCCGGAACACCGGTGAAGTCTTGCAGTACGATGCGAGCCATTTTGAACGGGATCTCCTGATTGAGATCGCGTTCTTCTGTCCAGTTGGCGATTTTCTTCACATGCTCTTCCGTGATGGCGACGCCGTCAAATTGGCGGACAGCCGCTTCCAGCAGAACTTTGATCGAAAACGGCAGTTTCGATACGGGGCCCAGTTTGTTCTCTTCAAGGGCAGGCAAAGAATAGTAGGTGTAGGTTTTGCCGCTGACTTGCAATTGGCGACGGGCAGAAAATTTGTCTTGGTTTGCCATAGAATGACCTCCTCCGCAATGCAACAAATTTGTTTCATCTGTTAAAACAACGTTTCATTAAATGATCCATTTGTATTATAGATTATTTTTTCCCATATTACGATAGCCTTTTTTAAAAAAAAATAAGACCCGTGCGCAACATCCCCGGATCGCCCGGCGATCCACAGCGATGACAAGCGGTCTTACAACAGCAAATCGGTCCAGATTTTAATTGTGGTCCCCAAGATCAGCACCGCCAAAATCGCATGCAAAACCTTTGCATTCGTCCGTTTGCTGATTTTGGCACCGAGCGGGGCCGCAATGACGCTTGCGATCACAATCAGGAGAGACGGCCAGAACAGAACGTCTCCGGAAACGATTTTCCCGATGCCGGAACCGACAGCGGAGAGAAAAGTGATCGCCAGAGAAGAGGCAATCGCGATGCGCGTAGGGACTTTTAAGATTTGAAGCATGACCGGAACCAACAGAAAAGCCCCGCCCGCTCCCACGATCCCGGAAGCAATCCCTACAAGCAAGGCGGCGACAACCGCGACCGTCCGGTTAAACTGCACTTGTTCCAACGGAATGTCATCGTCCGCTTGTGTCGGGATCAACATCATGGCAGTCGCAATGGTGGCCAGAATCGCATACACAAGATTTATGGCCATTCCCGATAAGAACCGCCCGCCGTAGCCTCCGGTAAAACTTCCCGCCATAACCGAGATCCCCATGTAGGCAACCAGTTTATGATGGATCAGTTTCTCCTTCCGGAGGGCCAAAACGCCAGACAGCGTTGCAAAGAATACCTGCATGGCCATCATCCCCGAAACTTGATGGGCTGTATAAGAAGCGACCCGAAGCGCTGACGGCACATACAAAAGCAGAGGATAATTAATGACTGCGCCGCCGATCCCCAACATCCCGGAGATCAACGAACCGGTAAACCCGATCCACAGCAGAGTGAGGATTAACTCCGGACTCATTCGCCTTCCCCCTCCAATACCAGCTGTATCGAGATTCTAACGATCATATGTCAAACATTTTCCGAACGGCAAAACCGCACCGACCGGGGCGGTTTCCCGTGCGTATTCGATTCCCGGGCCGCTAAGTGCCAAACTGCCAGCAACTCAGGCTGAGCGATCCGTACTGGAATTCGCGATACAGCAGGGATGCACTGCGGCTGTCGTCAGCGGCGCCCATGGCGATCAACAGCGGAACGAAATGCTCGCTGCGCGGCACCGCTTCAAGACCGTGGGGCGCTTTGTTTTCATAGTCGAACAACTCTTCCAGATCCCATCGCTCCAGCCGCTCTTTGATCCAGTCGTCGAAACGGACCGCCCAGTCGGCCGCTTCCGTGCCGTCCCAAGCCAGCCTGCGCAGATTGTGGACCGTGCCACCGCTGCCAAGGATCAGCACATTTTGCCGCCGCAGTTGGCCAAGAGCTTTCCCAATCCGGTATTGTTCGGCCGGCGGCAGCGCGGGATTTACGGATAAAGCGACAACGGGGATATCGGCAGCAGGATAAAGCAATTTGAGGATCACCCATGCGCCGTGATCGAGCCCTCTGGTGGAATCGATGTCGCAGCGGATTCCTTGTTCGGCGAACAGTTCCCGGACTTCCCCGACAATTTGCCCGTCCCCTTTCGCCGGATAACGGATTTGGTACAACTCGGGCGGAAACCCGTAAAAATCGTAAATCGTTTCATAATCCGCAGCGCCGCTCACCTGTTGGACCTCATGTTCCCAATGGGCGGAAAACACCGCCACCGCCCGGGGCCGGGGAAGCTGTCCGGCGAGCCGGTGCAGGAACCTGGTGTAGCCGTTTTGTTCAATCGCAAGCGTGGGAGCCCCATGGGCAATAAAAAAAGATGGAATCATTTCGGCGCCTCCTTGCCACACAGGTTTTTCCAATTCCGCAACAAGATGTAGAAAGGGATGGAGAGATTGATGGAGAACGACTTCATAAAAAGCTCAATAGAGATCGTACCGCTGATCCTGCAACACGGGGATCCTTTTGCGGATTTCGTCCACTTTCGCGAGATCGATTGCAATGTGGTAAATCCGCTCGGCGGAGTCGCCTTCGAGCAGGATCTCCCCCCAGGGGTCCACAACCAGCGAGTTGCCTGGGAATGCGGTATCGCGGCTGGTGCCGCAGCGGTTGACGGCAATCATGTAGGACTGATTTTCGATCGCTCTCGCGATCACGAGGGTTCTCCAGTGATCGAGCCGCGCCGTGGGCCATTGGGCGGTGTTGAGCAAAACTTTGGCGCCCAAACTTACGAGTTTTCGAAACAGCAGCGGGAATCGGAGATCGTAACAGATCATGGTGCCAACGGTGGTGCCGCGATAATCGAACAGCCCGAAAGAATTGCCGGCCGTCAGATACCGGTCTTCATCCATCAAGCGGAAAAGATGGATTTTGTCGTACCGGAGCACTTCCCTCCCGGTTTCGTCAAATACAAGCATGGTGTTTGTCACGTCGCCTGTTTTGGAATCTTTGTAAAGAACGCTTCCGCCGACAATCGTCACGTTATGTTCTTGGGCGAACGAGGAAAAGATCTCCCGCGTTCTCCGGCCGTCAACATCGGCAATCTCATCCGCCCGCTCCAGGGCATACCCGGTGTTCCACATTTCCGGAAAAATGATGATATCCGGTTTTTGGGCCACCGCCTGTTCCAAAAACCGCTGCACTTTTTGATAATTCAGTTCCGGTTCGCCGATTTGGACATCCATTTGCACAAGCGCCAGTTTCATATCAAACCCCCTCCGTCGGCCAACACTCTTTGTCAGTCAAAGTTTATGTTTCTTTCTCCGAATACTCGCATAACGACCGCCAGAGCGCCGACTGCCTTGGGAAATCCGGCATAGAGAGCGCAATGCAAAACGATTTCCAGAATTTCCCGCGGTGTCAGGCCGACGTTTAACGCGGCGTGGACATGAAACGGGAGCTGACCTTCCGCCCCTTGCGTGATCAGGGAAGAGAGGGTCAACAGTTCCCGCTGTTTCAAATCCAGCGCAGGCCGGGAATAGATATCCCCAAACCCGAATTCGACGATCGCGTTGTACAAATCGGGGAAAACCCGCCGAACCTCCTCCAAAGCGGCAATGCCTTCTTGACCGACCATTTTCGCGATCGTTTCCAGACCTTTTTCATGGCGTTCGCTGCTCATTGCACATCCCTCCTCATTCACAAAAAACGGGCCACGAACAGGATCGTAGGCCCATTCTTTCAAAGCCCCAAAACTTTCGCCGCTGAACAGTCGGATTTTAAAATGCCTACAATTTAAATGTTACCATATCTTCCATCCGACTTGATAGTCACATTTTAATTCGGCACCAAACGGACTTTTAGCGAGAAGTCGCGCCTCGGGGTGATAAAACATAAGACGGGAATTGCAGACTGCGCCATTGTTGCGGGAATAGCCTGAATGCAGAGGTTCCTCACAAAAACCTGCGCTGCGGCTTCTTCCCGTCAAAGGTGAACAGCACGAGCCGGTTTTCCAGGACGGTTTCCAAATGGACCGGGCGGCCCCACAAGCGGTAGACGTAGGGGAGCGTTTTTTCCAGATATTTGACGTCGAGTTCCACCCCTTCATACTCATGCCGGATATAGAGTTCCCCGTTGCGAAGATAATCCCCGTCCTGCACCAATAGCACCGGGAACCCGCCGTTCACGCGGGATGCGCACAGCTGATCCCGTACCTTTTCCCAGTCCTTCTCGACGATCTTCCACTCGTTCCCGACTTTCTGGTACAGGTAGAGATCCATTTCTTCAACCAGTTCCTTTGTCAGGTAGTTCCGAAGGAAAGAAATGTCCGATTCGATTTCGCGCACCTCAAACATTTTGTCCCGCCCCTGCCCGGGTTTCCGGCCCCCACGCTCCCGTTCTTCCTTCGTCGGATTGTTCCATCGCTTTTCGATGTCTTCCCATAGTTTGAGCCCGACATGATAAGGGTTGAGGCTGGTACGGGAAGGCAGGATCACCCCGGCGTTCATCCGGGCGAATTCGATCGTCTCGTCTTCCGTCAAGTCCATCTCCCGCATGATCCGTAAATGCCAATAGGTCGCCCAGCCTTCGTTCATGATTTTCGTTTCCAGTTGCGGCCAGAAATACAGCATTTCATCGCGGATCATCGACAGGATGTCGCGCTGCCAGTCGGTCAGAACCTTGCTGTGCTCCATGATGAACAAGACGAGGTCTTTCTCCGGCCGGGGGGGTATTTTTTGCACCACCGTCGCCGACTCCTTGGGTTTCCCCTTTTGCTCCCGGGAGTCCAGTTTCCACAAATCTTCGTAAGGGGATTCCGGTTCGTGTTTCGGCTCTTCAACTTTGATTTCGCGCGGCCGTTTCCTTGCCGCGTAAGAAGGGTCGATATGCTCCTGGATGGCGAGTGCCGCATCCAACAACTCTTCCACTGCCTCTTTGCCGTACTGGATTTCGTAGGCCCGGATACGGTCGGCGGACACGGCCATACTCTCCACCATGTACCGGGAGGTATGGGCGAACCGGGCGTTGTTTTTGAAAAAATCGCAGTGTGCCAACACATGTGCCGACACCAGCTTGTTCTGGATCAACGTGTTGCCGTCGAGCAAAAACGCGTAACACGGATCCGAATTGATCACCAGTTCGTAAATCCGGCTCAGACCGAAATCGTACTGCATTTTCATCCGGTGAAAGGCTTTGCCGAAACTCCAATGGGAAAAGCGGGTCGGCATCCCATACGCGCCAAACGTGTAAATGATATCCGCCGGACAGATCTCAAACCGCATTTCATAAAAATCAAGCCCGTATGACCGGGCGATGTCCATCATCTGTTCGATTGACTTCTCCAGTTCGCGAATTTCCTGCCGATTCATGCCGGGACCCCCAAAATATTCTCGAAAGGTTGCTCGCACATTCTAAGAAACGAGCTGCGCGTCGCGCGCAAAGAAGGTTGTCAGCGCTTTGTAGACTTCGCTCTTTTCGCGAATCACGACCGCTTTGAACTTCGGATCGTGAATGTGCTTAAAAGCGTTCATCAGAGTGCTCGAACGGTTGTACTGGTTGACTTCGCCATACCCGAAAATGTTGCACAGCGCAATCAGTTCGCGGATGATGCGCACGCATTTTTCGTTGTCGGACGACAGATTGTCGCCGTCGGAAAAATGGAACGGGTACACATTGTAGCGGTCCGGATGGTATCGTTTGTTGACGAGATCCAACGCCAGTTGATAGGCCGACGAACAGATCGTTCCCCCGCTCTCCCCTTTTGTAAAAAATTCGTCTTCCGTGACAATCTTGGCCTCCGTATGGTGGGCGATGAACTGGATGTCCACGTGTTCGTACTTGGTGCGCAGAAACCGGACCATCCAGAAAAAGAAGCTGCGTGCAATATACTTCTCAAACGATCCCATCGAACCCGAGGTGTCCATCATTGCCAGAACAACCGCATTGCTCCGCGGAATCCGAACGTCTTCCCACGTTTTGTAACGCAAATCGTCGGGACTGATCCCGTGAAGGCCGGGCTTTCCCTGGAGAGCGTTGCGTTTCAGGGTTTCCATGATGGTGCGCTTTTTGTCGATGTTGCCCGTTAAGCCTTTTTTCCGGATATCGTTAAACCGAATGTTGGTGACGGTGATTTCGTCCTGTGCCTTCTGCCGCAAATTCGGCAGCTCCAGGTTCTCGAACAGGATATTCTGCAGTTCTTCGACGGTGACCTCCGCTTCGTAGTAATCGATGCCGGGTTGGTCGCCGGCGCCTTCGCCTTGCCCGGACGCCTGCCTCGGATCTCCGTCGCGCCCGAGGACATCGCCTTCTTTTGACGATCCGTCCCCCTGTCCGGCATGCTGTTGTTTGTTATGGTTAAACCGGAAACGGTACTCATCCAGGGAACGGATGGGGACTTTCAATATCTGTTTACCATCTGATAGAATGATGCTTTCTTCGCTGATCAAATCGGCGAGATTCTTCTTGATGGCTTCCCGAACTTTCTCCTGGTGACGCAGTTGGTCCTGATAGCCTTTGCGATGGAGAGACCAATCCTCCCGCGAAAGGGTAAAACTTGGCCTTGTCATACGCGTTCCCTCCTTCCGTTCGATGCGTTTGACATGCGGCTTGCAACACGCGCGATGCGTGTGACCTTATTACCCTATTCTATTCAGCATGCCGCCAACTCGTCCCTCAAATTCCGTCCGGTTACAGGAAACCCCAACAAAGTGAACCACTTTGCTGGGGACCTCCAAAAAGAACCCCACTCTGATCCGTTACCGGTTGAGCAAGCTTCCTGTGTACCGCAAAAGTTCGTTGGCGCAAACGGGGCAGTAGCCGTGCTCCTCGATCAAACGCTTGGTGACCTCATTGATTTTCTTGAGTTGCGTCGCATCCGGCGTCTTCGTCGATGTCGTGATCTTGACCACATCTTTCAGATCGGCGAACAGTTTGCGCTCGATCGCTTCCCGCAGGCGTTCATGCGAGTTGTAATCGAATTTTTTGCCTCTGCGTGCATAGGTGGAAATCCGGATCAAAATCTCTTCGCGGAACGCTTTTTTGGCGTTTTCGGAAATGCCGATCTGTTCCTCGATCGACCGCATCAATTTTTCGTCCGGATCGATTTCTTCACCGGTGATGGGGTCTTTGATCTTCTGCCAGTTGCAGTAAGCCTCCACGTTGTCAAGATAGTTTTCCAACAGCGTCTTGGCCGATTCCTCGTAGGAATAGACAAACGCTTTCTGCACCTCTTTTTTCGCTTCGTCGTCATATTCCTTGCGGGCGATGGAAATAAAGTTCAGCAGCCGCTCGCGGTCTTCTTTGGTGATCGACGGATGCTGGTCCAACCCTTCCTTGATGGCCCGCAGCACATCGAGAGCGTTGATGCAGGACGTATCCCTGCGGATCAAAGCGCTGGAGATGCGGTTGATCACATAGCGGGGGTCGATGCCACTCATGCCCTCGTCGGGCGCTTCCACGCGCAGTTCCTGCACGTCTTTTTCCTTGAATCCTTCCACCGAGCTCCCGTCGTACAGGTACATCTTTTTGACGAGATCCATCCCCTGCTTTTTCGACTCTTTCAAGCGCGTCAGAATCGAGAAAATCGCGGCTGTCCGCAGGGCGTGCGGAGCGATGTGCACATGATTCAGGTCGCTTTGTTTGACGAGCTTTTCGTAGATCTTCACTTCATCCGAAACGCGCAGGTTGTAGGGGATCGGCATGACGATCATGCGCGACTGCAGCGCCTCGTTTTTTTTGTTGGCGATAAACGCTTTGTACTCGGTTTCGTTGGTATGGGCGATGATCATTTCATCGGCGGAAATCAAGGCAAACCGGCCCGCTTTAAAATTGCCCTCCTGCGTCAGCGACAGCAGATGCCAGAGAAACTTCTCATCGCATTTCAGCATCTCCTGAAACTCCATCAATCCCCGATTGGCTTTGTTCAACTCGCCGTCAAACCGGTACGCGCGGGGGTCCGATTCCGACCCGTAAATCGAGATCGTCGAGAAGTCGATGCTTCCCGTCAAGTCCGCAATGTCCTGGGATTTGGGGTCAGACGGGGAAAACGTGCCGATGCCGACCCGTTCGTCCTCCGAAAAGAGGATTCGTTCCACAAGCACGTCTTCCACCCGGTTGTGGTAATCGTTTTGCAGCCGCATCCGGCAGGACGGACACAGGTTCCCTTCGATCCGGACGCCGAGCTCCTTTTCGAATTCGGGGCGCAATTCAGACGGAATCAAATGGAGCGGTTCTTCATGCATCGGACATCCCTTGATGGCATACACCGCTCCTTCAGGCGTACGGGTATATTGTTCCAGCCCCCGTTTCAGCAGGGTCACGATCGTCGATTTTCCGCCGCTGACAGGCCCCATCAGCAGCAGGATCCTTTTCCGAACGTCCAAGCGGCGTGCCGCCGAGTGAAAATATTCCTCCACAAGCCTTTCCAGAGCGGCATCCAGTCCAAAAATCTCTTTCTCGAAAAAACGGTAATGTTTGCGCCCCTGTTCGTCTGTGTCTATTCCCGCCGCTTCAATCATATGGTATATACGGGAATGTGCGGTTTCAGCGATTTTCGGGTTGTTCCTGACAAGTTCCAGATAATCGACAAACGTCCCTTCCCAGGCAAGTTGTTGCTCTTGAGCCCTGTACGTTTGCAACCGGTTTAGAATGTCCATTCTCACTCCCCCTAACAAATTCCCCGCAAGCGGTGATAAAGAAATCCCACGAAATCAATCCTTTCGTGGGGACCCGAAACCCGTCGGACCCGATGCTTGATTGGGGACCCGATAAAACCGGGAAATGCGCCCCGGGATCGTCTCGTTTTTTATTCAATATATCGAGTGAAAACCGTTCGTATAACTATTTGTATGCAAGTCTCACTTGTCCGTTTCCTCGGGAGGGGGGATTTTCTGACGTTTGCGAATATTGGACAAATGTGGTAGGGTGAGACTGATAGCGACAGATAGGTGTGGTGAGACGGTTTGCGCAGGGATAAAACCAGCCTGATTTTTCAGGCGGCAATCGACGTATTTTCGGAGCGCGGGTTTGACAGGGCGACAGTGGACGACATTGCGGCCCGCGCCAACGTGGCAAAAGGGACGATCTATTATCACTTCAAAAGCAAAGAGGATCTGTTTGTGTTTCTTGTCGAAGAAGGAATCGAGTTGCTGCGAAAATCGGTGAACGAACAGGTTCGCCCCGACATGAAGGGAAAGGAAAAACTGGAGACGGCGCTCCGCCAGCAGATTCGCTTCTTCGGGCAATACAGCGATTTTTGCATCATCCTGCTGCGGGAGGCCTGGGGAGGGGAGCAGCGGCAAAAAGAGTTCCGCAAAATGCTGAGCGGATATACGAAACTCCTTGAGCAGTTCATTGTGCAGGCGATGGAGGAAGGCGATTTCGTGCGGACCGATTCCGAATCGGCCGCCTGGACCGTGTTTGGCGGGACTTCGATTGCGTCTCTCCACTTGTTGTTAAGCAAGCGGGAATATAAAGCAGACGAGCTGTCCGGTCAGGTAACGGCGATTTTGCTGGAAGGCCTGCAGGCGAAATGAAGTTTAGTGTGCCCAAGAGCATATTGAACGGCTGGCTGCCCGGTCGGACAAAAAAATCCCTGGCGCAAGGCCAGGCATAAAAAGGGGAAATGTTACTTCCGTTTCATTCTACCCAAAATTTGTGGAATAATTATGAAAAAACTTCTTTACCATCAGGTATGCGAACCGGTCAGTCCCGCACGACCACTTTCGTTTTCACCGGGATGTTGTCATAGATCCATTTTGCATCGGGAATGGTGAGTCGGAAGCAACCGTGGGACGCTTTTTGCCCCAGCTTCTTCGCTTCCTCTTCAATCACCTGCTGATTTTTGTCCATGGCAACGCTATGGAAAAGAAATTCTCCGTGATTTTTCCAGGACACCCAATACTTTGCTCCCTGTTGGTACTGCGGCGCAAAGAACCATTCGCCCCGCTCCGGCTCGACATAAAAAGTCCCCCTCGGCGTCGACGTCCCCGGCTCCGTATCAAGCCCGGACGATGTGACCATCGTGTAAATCGTCTGATCCTCCTTCTTAATGTAGATTCGCTGTTCCTTGATCGACACGTCGATCCAGATCGGATCTCCTTTCTGGATTTTCGGGTAGTCCCCGCCGGACGGTTTTGTCCAGTCCAAAGGCATGACAGGCACTCCGGCCCCATTTTGGGCCGTACCTGAAGCTTCCTGATTTGTGGCGAACGGTTCTCCCGGTTTCTGATTGCCGGTTGACGATGCGGGAGAAGCAGCCTGTGCGGACGAAGCCGGATTCATTTGTACGGGCCCTTCCGCTTTTTGCCCACACCCGGCAATGCCCACGGCCAGTGTGAGAAATGTTATAGAGGTGATGGCTTGTACCGGTCGTTTCATACCAAAAGCTCCTTAAAACATGGATGTTTTACTCCGCTGTTGCGGCGGCCACAGATGGCCTGGTGCCGGATCCGCCGCACGGATGCGGCGGTTGTATCCGACGACGCATGGACGACGACGCTCTTAGCGGAGTTTCCTTAAATATAGCTTTTTCAAAAGGAGCTCGTCCAGTGATGAAAGACCGATTATAACACGATCCCCCGTTCTCTCAGGTTGGTTTCCAGTGCGGTTCGCATATTTTCAAGGGCTTGCAGCGCTCCTGGAAGATCTCCCTTTGCCTTGTAAAGTTCGCCAAGCAGTGAATAGGAGTCAGCCAGGTCGCGGGGCAGATTGATTTGCGAGAAAAAATCGACCGACTTGCGGGCGGCTTCCATCGCTTCCTCGATTTGCCCCTGTTCTTTGGCGGTCTTTGCCCAAGTTCGATAAAAAGCGGCCCGCTGTGCGTCGTCCGCCGCTTTCTCCAAAGCGAGTTGACAATGATGTTTGGCCAGGTCCAATTTCCGCTCTTTCAAATAGGTGGTGGACAAGGCGCCGTGAACGGAAGCCACAATCTCGCCAAAACCGAATTTTTCGCATTCCGCCAGGCATTCCTGCAGAATTGCAACCGCCTCCGCAGTCTGTCCCGCTTCCGCCTTTAATGCCGCAGAGGTTTCCCGAATCTGAATCGACAGCTTCAGGTTGTTCAGGCTTTTGTTGATGCTTAACGCATGCTCGGCAAAATCGGACGCTTTCTCATACTCTCCCATTTCCCGGTACAAACGGCTCAGATTGAGGTAAACGCCGGCGATGCCTTTCAAATCGGACGAGCCGGACAAGAGGGTCATCGCTTTTTCATAAGCGGCTTTCGCCGCTGCCAACTCCCCGAGGTAGTGATGCAAATCGCCAAGATCCCGCAGCAGCTCCGCCCATTCATGCGGGTTCGGGTGATCCGCCTCTTCCAACAAGTGGTTTGCGCGGTTCCAATGGTAGACAGCCAACGGATAGTTGTGGCGCTCCCGTTCAATACGCCCCAGTTCTTTCAGAATTTGTACCATCGCGGATGTATCGCGCTTCGCCAAGGCCTGGGAGAAAATTTCTTCCAGCAGACGGGACGCTTCTTCCAACCGTCCCACACTGCGGTAGCATATGGCCAAATCGCGTTGGATTTCCTGCTGGTGCATCGGCAGCGATTGCCCGTCGGCCAATTGTTCCAGAATCGGAATCGCCTGTCCCGGTTCCCCCGCTTCCAGTAGCGCTTTCGCGAAGCGAACGGAGCTGATTTTCTCGCTTTGCAGCTGCATATCCGTCAAAAAATATTCGATCGGCGTTTCCAACTGGTCGGAAATCCATTTCAGCAACCGGTGGGACGGATTCGCTTTGTCGGCCTCGATCTGCGAGATCATGCTGGGCGTCACTTTTCCGCCACCCAGGTCGCCTTGGGTGAGCCCCTTTTGCAAACGGAGCTCGCGGATTTTTTGTCCGAGTGTTTTGGTCATCAAGATCCCCGCTTTCATAAACTGAACTTTATTTGGCAGTATTAACGGGGTTAATTGATTTTATACAGCTTGACTCCCAAACAAAAAAGCTTGCATTGACGCCGCTATTCCGGTTGTTTCAACAGCGTGTCTTTGCGCAGTTCACTGCAGCCGCAGTCTTCCTGCACCGGAGTTTCCCGCATCGCTTCGAGTAGTATCCTGCCGATCGCCTTCGATTCGGAATAAAAAATCTCTTTCAACTCGGTGTGCTCCCAGTCTTTGACGACCCCTTCGGCGTAATTGACGACCAGATCGAGCCGCGCGTAGCAGGCTCCAATCTCGCGGGCCAGATAGACTTCCGGACACATGCTTTGTCCGACGACGTCGGCGCCGGCGATTTTCAACGCCTGGACTTCCGCCACCGATTCAAAGTGCCGCCCGTCTGTGTTCGCATAAATCGCCCGGTCGAACACGCGCCCAAGCTTTCCATTTTCCGCCACCCGCACCAACCGCCGCCGCCCGTGCGGACAAGTCGGTTGCCGCATGATCAGGAGATACGGCCCGCCAAGACTCACATCGACCCGCATCGAGTGATCGATATAATCTGTCGGGACAACGATGTCACGGGGCCGTAGGAGATGGTTGATCGCTCCCACTCCACCTTCCGCGTAAATCTTTTTCACTCCGGCCTGCTGCAGGACCCAAAACAGTTGCTGGGAAGCAACGCCACGGGTGACGACGTTGGGCCGCCACCCGTGCATTTTCAGAGTCAGAACCTCTTTATCCCCCAGGCGAAACAGTTTAAAAACGGGACTTGTCCCGTAAGGTGTTTCAAATTCCAGGCCGTCCGCCAGCACTTCGCAATCTTCCAGTTCCAGGTCCTCCGGGAACCGGATCGAAAACGTGCCGGATCCGCCTATGATCGCATAGGGGGTTTGCGGTATTTCTTTCACTGCCATGACCGTCTCTCCCGTTATTTTAAATTCGGAAATTCCAGTTGCCGCAGCGCTTCGTACACGACGATCGCCACCGCGTTGGACAAGTTTAACGACCGGGCCCCTTCGATGAGCGGAATCCGGATGCAGGTGTCGAGATTCGCCTGAATCAGATCGTCCGGCAGGCCCTTCGTCTCTTTGCCAAAGACAAAAAAGTCATCCTTCCGGTATGTAAAATCGGTGTACCGTTTTCTGCCTTTTGTCGACGCGTAAAAAAAGCGCCCCTGCGGGTACTTGGCCTGCAGTTCCGCAAAACTGTCATGATAATGCAATTCAAGCAAATGCCAATAATCAAGCCCCGCCCGCTTCAATTGCCGGTCATCCGTCGAGAAGCCGAGCGGACGGACAAGATGCAGAGTAATCCCTGTGGCGGCGCATGTCCGCGAGATATTTCCCGTATTGGCCGGAATTTCGGGTTCAACAAGTACGATGTGCATAGTCCGGACCTCCTTTTCCAAGAGTACCGAATCCCGGAAAAGGATGCAAGATAAAGAAAAATACCCCCTCGGATCTAATTGCCCGAAAGAAATTTATCCGTTTCGCTCAACAATTGGTCGCGGTGTTTTTCGTACAGCACCCAGTGCGTCGCGTCCCGGATGACAACTTCTTTTTTGTTTGCGGTCCCGGTCAATTTGTTCAGAAAACCGGATTCGGCAAAAAAATCTCCGTCGCCGCGAATAACAAGCACGGGCACCTGAATCCTGGCGGCATCGTAAATAGGCTTGTTGCTCCAGATATAGTACAAGTCAACAAGCGGTCCCATCGGACGGCGAACCGCTTCCATAGCCTCATTGGACACGAGATCCCGGCAGTTGAGCATCAAATGCCAATGATGCATCCCCTTGTCGAAATCGATGATCTGATACGCGGGCATGTTGGGGTTGATCTGTCCCGGTTTGTCTTTCGCTACGCGTCTTAAAGAAAGCACAGTTCACTTTGGAACTGTGCGCAGCATTTCATTTTCCCATTGTTCAATCCCGGGGGTAAAGTAAAGAAGGCGCTGTTTCTTGTATTGTTTTACGGAATAAAGCACATCCCGGTCCGTGATGCCGGTCTCTTTCCCGATCCCTTTTAAAATCTCCTCGCATTCCTCCCGGCTTCTTGCATGCACCATCGTAAAGATGTTATAGGGCCAGTCGCCATAAACGGGCCTTAAATAGCAATGGGTTACCGCCTTAAAAGAGGCCATCAGCGTTCCGGTCTCTTCAGCTTTTTCCGCCGGTACGCTCCATACGCCCATGCCATTTGCGACAAATCCCGCTTTGCGATGGTGCAACACAGCGGCAAAGCGGCGCATCCGGCCCGTCTGTCGAAGGCGTTCCGCCGTTTCCAGCAGTTCGTCGACCGTCACGCCCGCTTGCTGCGCCAACCGGTCAAACGGCCTGGATTCTACACTCAAATCCTTTTGCAGTTCCCGAATGACGCGAATGTCGCACTCGGTAAGCTCCTTTTCGCCGGAGCGCCTGTTTTTTTCGCTGTAGACTGGCACTTCTTTCGTCAGGTCCACCGGCTTTTCCATATCGAAGAAAACGCCGATTTTAAACATTTTGAGCGTGGGAAGCGGCAAAACGGACTCCACGCCGGGCGCCTTTTCCCCGATCAATTCGATTGTCTTTTTGAGACCCAGTTTGCTGTCAGGGGGCACGGCGATCGTGAACCACAGGTTATAATCGTGATTCCGTACATAGTTGTGCGTGATCCCGGGATGTGTGTTAATCAGACGGGCGGCCTCGTCCAGAGATTCCGGCCTGACTTTTGCCGCCACCAAACTGGACGAATATCCCAGCGAAATCGTGTCAAATATGGCCGAGATCTGGCGAATGATCCCTCCTTTCATCCGCCGTATCCGGCGCAAAACCTCATCTTCACCGAGGCCCAGTTGGCGGGCAACCGCCTGATAGGGCCGTTCCACCAGCGGTATATTTCTTTGCAGAATGTTGAGCAGTTGTTTGTCTACAAAATCCAAAGTTTCTGCAAGCATCGGGCTTCCCCCTGTTTCACGGCAATCTGCTTACCGGCTGATCACTTCAAAGATTTCCGTTACGCCGTCCGCAAGAGGTGCTCTGTGCGGACGATGGACCTTCGCGTGTTCCAGGCTTTCCACCCAGTTTTTGTGATCCTCTTCCGATTCCCATTCCGTCATGAGAACGTATTCCGGAATCTCTCCGGTGACGGACTTCAACAGTCTGAAGGAGACGAAACCCCGCGCCTGATCCACCAATTTCGGACGTTGCAGGAAACTTTTTTCAAAAACGGACGCCCGTTCTTTCGGTACCCGGATGCGAAAAGTTGCAACGATCATCCGCCCGTCCCCCCAGGTTCATTGATGTGAAAGTCGCCCGTCAGGCTGATTTCCTCGTCCGTCAAGTAGCAGCGGGGATCGGGCGCCCACAAATCGTTGTAATAAGCATCGGCTCTCGCTCTGGAATTTCCGCCGCACACGGAAAGCCATCTGCAGCGGCTGCAGCGGCCGGTCACGTGGGCTTCGGGATAGCTCAGCCGGGCGAACAGTTCCGACTCCGCCAAAATCCCGGCAAGGGGCTGCTCTTTGACGTTGCCGAAACTGTACTGCGGCAAAAACATGCTCGGATGAACGTTTCCCGCGTGGTCAATGCTGACGAGTTTCGGTCCGCCGTCGCCCATCTTTACGACCCTGCCTGCATCCTTCGCAAACAGCAAACGATAGGCTTCCGGCGCCCAAGCGGGGTTGTCGCGTGCGATTTTGAAGTAAAAATACGGAGCGTCGCAATAATTGCCGGCGGTCAAAACCTGAAAATGAGGGTGTGTTTTTGCAAGCTGTTTCGTTTTTTCGTAGATATAATCAAGCGCTTTTTTGGTTTGTTCAAAGGGCAGGTCTTCGCCGGACAGGTCTTTTCCCCGACCGGAGTAAATCAAATGGAAAATATTGATGCGACTGACTCCTTCCGCGATCGCCAAATCGAATATTTTCGGCAAATCGCCGATCGTGTGCCTGGTCATGGTGAAACGCAAGCCTACCGGCATTCCCTCGGCCACAAGATTGCGAATTCCCTTTAACGCGTTGTCAAAGGCGGTTTTGCCGCCCCGGAAAAAATTGTCCGTCTCGCCAATCCCGTCCAGACTGACACCGACGTACCTGAATCCGGCGGCTTTTGCTTCCCGTGCTTTTTCGGCGGAAAACAGCGTGCCGTTTGAACTGATCACCGGCCGGATTCCCTTCCGGTTGGCGTACTCACCAAGCGCAAACAAATCTTTCCGCAATAGCGGCTCGCCGCCGGAAAACACCAGCACCGGGATTCCCATTTCCGCCAGATGATCGATCAAATCCCTGGCCTGTTGATGCGTAAGTTCTCCGGACAGCGGTTCCTTGACCGCCCCGTAGTAGCAATGCATGCAAGCAAGATTGCATTGACCGGTTGTATTCCATTCCACCAGCGGAACCAGGTCAGGTTTTCCGGCGGGATGGGGTTTGCGTGCCTTCCGGTTCGCAGCGGTTTCGTATTTCAGTTCGGGGGGTCTGTTATCGATTCCAGCCACCAATCTCGTCACGTCGATCATAAGAGGTACCCCCTGTAACTGAAAAAGTTGCCCGACGGTTTGACACCCACATTTTCAATCGTGGTCCGGATGAAAACTCCGTCCGGATCGCGGTCGTACAAAGCCCGGATGTCAAGTGCAGTCACTGTGCCTTCCCCCATGCCGGCGACAAAACACTTTGCCCCGTCATGGGTCACCTGCGGATGCATCGGCTTATTGCCGACCGCAATGCGGCGGACCGCCTTTCGGGTTTTCGTATCCACTATCGTGACAAAATCGGTTTTATAAGCGTCGACAATGACATAGCGGCCGTCTTTCGTCGCATCGACAAACCCTTGCGGCGTGCCGATATCGATCATGGCGAGCAAGGCTTGTTCCACCGGTTTCCCGCTTTCCCTTCCCGCGAGTAGTTTCCCCACATCGATCACAGCCAACGTGTTTTCCTTGCGGGAAGGGATGAAGCACTGGACGGAACCGTCGGTCAGTACAAATTTACCGCCGTGGGGGTTGAATCCGCACGGGACGTTTCCAATCACACGGTTGCCGAGTGTGTCGATGAAAGTCGCGTACCGTTCAGCCGCATTGTTAACCTGAAGGACTTGCAGTTCTTTGCTGTACACGAGATCGTGCGGTTCCCTGCCTGTCGGAATCTCCTGTTTGACCGTAAAAGGGGGGCGGCATTCGATCCTCGCGATTTTATGTTCGCCGGTAACCGCCACCCAGAGATCGTTTTTGGCATCCACAACAAGCCCGCCGCATTTTCCGAGAGGGACTTCTGCGATCCGTTTCAGTTGCGGGGTCTCTCCCCACCCGGTGTCGAACACTGTGATGCCGGCCATTTTTTTGCCGGGCAACTCCCCGTAACTCCCTGCAAACAGGTATCTCCCGTCCCGGCTTAACGCGACGCCGACGCTTCCTTTCGGCAAGCCCCTTTCCGTATAAACCGTCTCAAGTGTTTCCATGTCCACCACTTCCATTGAGGAACTGGCGATAAACGACAAGTAAGCCCAGCGCCCATTGGGATGAAAAGTCGCTTTATGCGGATAATCTCCCGTTCCGACCCGCTTGATCAAGGTTTCCCGTGTTGTATCGATCACGGCAAAGCCGGTATCGCCGGCGTTTTTGACAAACATCAGGGGGCCGACCCGGCCTGCAACGGTGATGGCAGATCTGGACATCTCTCATGACCTCCGGTTTCACATTCCCTTGCCGCCATGTAATTTTTAAACGCCCGGCTCTTCCAGTCGGACACCGACGTTAAAGATGCCGGTCGGCGTTTCGGTTCCGGTGATGGTGGTGATTTCCTCCAGCGTTTTTGCATCGTATACCTTGACGGCTTTGCCTTCCCACAGGGAAACATAAACTGCGGAGCCGTCGCGGTTGAATTCCGGGTGAACCGAGACGGGTCCCGCTTTGATGATTCCGTCTTTTGCGGCGCCTTTCGTCACCGGTTCCAAAGTGTCCTTGTCAAAAACCACAACATCCTCCCGGTTGTCGGAACCGTCTTTCCCTTTAAACACAACGTCTGCCCAGACGTATTGACTGTTCGGATGCGAGCGGATAAACAAGCCGGGACCCGGGGTCTTGATTTCTTTTACAACCTTCCAAGTCTTTGTATCCCAGATCGTAATCACGCCGTCGCCGATAGACGGGGTTGCGGCAAGCCAGCGTCCGTCTTTGGTTTTCCAGATTGCGCCGGGACCCGGATGCGGTTTTTCTCCCGTCGGAATCTTGGCCGTCAGCTTGCCCTCCGTGATGTCGATGACGGCAACATGGTTGTCCGCTTGGGAAGCGATCATGAAATATTTGCCGTCTTCCGTCTCGAACCCATCGTGCAGGATGCGTCCCACATTGGGAATGTCCGCCACAATCGGGAACGTGTTATTTCCGTTCTTATCGGTTGCCGACCAGTCGATCAGCCAAACGTGTCCGGCTTCTTTCAACGCGGCGACAAAGTACGGCTTTGCCGGCGTATCGAGCAGCGCCGCCGCCCTGGAATTCACCATATTTCCGTCCGGATCGACCCCGTAAGTCGGAATTACTTTGGCGGGTTCCAAAGTATCCGCGTTTAAAATCATGATACTCCCCGGCAAATAATTGCTTACAGCCACCCATTTGCCGTCGTCCGAAACCGCCACACCGCGGGAATCAAGGCCTACCCGCACTTTGCGAACGACTTTCAGGCTGTACAAATCGTCTTTGTATAACCATCCGTCCCGGCCGATCCCGTACATGTAGCGGGGGTTTTTCGGGTTAAAGCTGACGGTGTGCGTTCTGTAGGAAGCGGGGATGTGACCGATCGCCTTGTGGTTTTTGCCGTCCATGACAAAATATTTTTGGGTTTCGCGCTCCATGGCGACCATCAGTTCTTTCGGATCGACATCGTATTTCTCCGGTTTTTCGGGCAGGGTTTTTTCATCGTTTTCGACCGTCAGGCTTTTCTTGGCGTCTTCAAGGGTCCACTTCACTCCCGAATTGTCGACGGGAGCCTTGAGGTATTCCGCCAGTGAACTGATTATCTCCGGGCTTAATTGGTTTTTGTAACCTATCATGGAGGTTCCTGGCCGGCCGTCGCTAATGGTTTTGATCAGGTCCTCTTTGGAGAGTTTTTCCAGCTTGTCAGGGGTCAAGGCCGGCCCCAAAGCGCCTTGACGGGTCGGGCCGTGACAACCGCTGCACGTGTCCATAAAGACTTTTGCCACTTGCTGTTCGACAGACCCGCTGCCATTGGCTGCCGGCTGCGGTTTCGGACTGGATGACGGAACTGACGCGGAATTCGTGCATCCACCCAAAAGGGCGACCGCTGTCAGAAGCGACACAGCCAGCAGACACGCTTTTTTCTTCCGAAAAAAGGCCATCTCGCATTCTCCTTTCCCGTATTGAATTTTTTGGACCTTCCCGTTTTCCTGATGGGCGGCGATTGTTTTTCTGCGGACTTCACCTCCTTGTCTTGGCTGGAAATCGATTTTTTGAAAACAATTGCTGGAGATCAATCGGCGTTTCCTGGACGTGTTTGAGAAAGATTGCCAGTTCTACCTCCTTTTTATGACAGGGGCAAGATCAGCACTGTGACAAAATTCACTGGATTGGAAACGTTCATAAAGCTGCCACTTCGTTTGGATTGACAGACATTTTGCGAATCGATCCCATTTCCAAATAAATAAATTCTTATTTTTCTTCGTTTTCAAAAAAATAACGGGGCAACCGTCTAATCCGGTGCCCCGCAAAGTGAGGATATTTTTAATTGCGCCTCCCGCACGCCTTGCAGCTTCCGCCGCCATCGCTTTCTGTCTGTTTGTGGACTTTTTCCATCGCTTCGGCAAACGACAGCACGGCCCCGCCAAAGCCCCTGACAAATCCTTCCGCATAGTCCTTTCTTTCAAAGATGAGAACCTGCGGTTGACAACAATGGATATCGACTTTTGTGTCCATGACAAACCACGCCAGTGGCGCGCTGACGGTTGTGTGAGAAAAGAAATCGTAACAAATCGCCTGGATCACCCGGTCCTTCAACTGCCGGTGACGCAGCAGGCCGCAATGGCCGCAGCAGGCGCACTCGACCCTGTTGTTGGGCAGGATCAGCCGGTACGCCAGTCTGTCATCGATTTTGCGATAACAAAATACGCACACATTGCTGTCCGCCCCGTTTACAGGCTCCTTCCGCACAAGAGCGATTCCGCCAAAAGTCTTCATCACAATCCCTTTTTCCACCAATGGCCTGATATCCCGATGGATGGTCATCTCCGATACACCGAGCAATTCGCTCAGTTCGGAAATTTTCAGGTTGTGCCGGGACTGAATCAACTCTTTTATTCTTTCCTGCCGTTCCTGGGGAAGCATATTTTTTCACCCGTCCGTTATTTTCGGCGCATTGCGGCAAACCGCAATCACTCCACCCGATGACAGTTTATATTTTTTCCGCCGCAGGTTCAATAGTTTCCGCCGCCTGTGTTTTCGCCGCCTGATAGGGTTTAAGATAGGCATCCCGCACCTCGTGCCGGAGCCAGCCCATAGCCCCCGCCACCAGGATCAACAACGCCAAGGCGCCGCGCAGCAGGGATACCGATTCCTTTTTCTTGTACAGGTACAGGGTGACGATCAGCCCGATCGCCAGCAAAAGCGCAACAGACAGCAGAACAGTCTGCAAAGCGGACCCTCCCAGGAATCCCTGCCGCACCTGCCCCTTTAAGCTGAAAAACAGAATCGGCCCGGCAACAACCTGCAAAGTGGTAAAAAGAAACGCCACCTGTTTCCCGAAATCGATCAGCATTCTCGAATCTTCGGCATTGTGATCCGCCCGTTTGCTCCGTCTGTTCCCCAACAATACCAGATATAACCCCATGATTGCCAGAGTGGCAAACAGAAAATGCAGATACCTTTGCCATACGGTGGGATAATGGAAGGAGGCGGCAAAAATGCTTTGCCCTTCCACCCAGAGTTCAGGCTGCAGCATCGCGGAGATATTGGTCAGAAACACCAGGGGAACGTAGAGCAAAAGCAGTGTCCCGCTCACGCCAAAAAACAGGTGCAATCCTTTTTTCCCCATCCAGCGATCCCAAGTAAATTTATAGACATAAAGCAGCAGGAACGCGATTGTGATAATCACAATCAGCATCAGCCACGCTTTCCCCACCAGGATCGTGGACACGTAGAAAAATCTTGTATAGATTACGCTTACAATCAACAGGGGCGCCACCCCGAGAACAACAGCCAGACTTTTGTGGGTGGAGGTCTGTACGGACAATTCCCTGGCCAGACGATCATACTGTTCTTTCCCCGTCCGCATTCCCCGCCACTCGTTGAAAACAGCCAATATTCCGCCGGCCACGGTCAAATTGACAAATACAATATGCAGGATGAAACTGACAACGAGCAGAACTTTAAAAAATCCAACATCGCCCGGAATGGCAAGCTCCAACTCCCCGGGAACCGGTATCGACTGCGCTGTTATCACGTTCAATCACTTCCCCTCTCCTGCCAGTTCGCCTTGTGAACCTTTTGACGCTTTTGCAAGGTATTCGGCCAATGCTTTGCGCTCTTCATCCGTACCGGCAAAAGGCGGCATGAAATAACGCGCGTCATGAAGGTTTTTGATATAACTGTCCAACTGTTCCGCGTTCCAGTTTTGAATCCGGTTGGCAAAAGCCCGTTTGCTTCTCCATCCGTCAATGGTGTGGCAAGCCGTACACTGCGCTTTAAACAGAGCTTTCCCCGCCTCGTCCATGTTTTCGGCCGTCACTTCCTTTACGCCCAGCCATTTGGAGTTGGCCAGAAACCCTTCTTTTTGGAATTGTTCCACTTGATTGACCCGGATTCCGTTTGCATACATGTAATCGTAAATTACATACGGTTTGCGGATCGTTTCCCGCACCATTTCAAATTCTCCGATCAGTCCGATTGAAACGAACGCCACGAGAGCGCTTGCCACAAACGGGATTTTTTGCGGCCGGCTAACCAGCCAGATCGCCATGATCAGCATGATGACAAGAGCCGAGAAATTGATGACCTGGAACCAGAGTTCTTTGCCCTGCAGACCGGAAGCCCAGACAATGAGGTTCAACGCTTTTTCCGGCAGGTTCGACACATACCAGGCGCCAAACGGCAGCATAAAGCAAATCGAAACGAGCATCCACTTGCCGAAATCTTTCAAAACGGCGGATTTTACAGATTCATCCACGGCAAATTTTTTGATGAACGGAGTAAACAACGCTACCGCCAGTGCAATTGCCACAAAGGTACGGAACAAGAGCGACGGCAGCCACGTCGGATTTGCCACTGCATCCCAGAAGGAACGGGTTTCAATCCATTGTCCGGGCGTCAACATGGCGGCCAATACGGCCGTGATGATGGCCATCGTCAACCAAGAGGCGACCGACAAGGCAATCCCTGTCCGGATATGCCATATTTTCTTGCGCCCCGTCCATTTGTCCCATGTATAAAAATACAGCAACAACAAAGACACTTCCGTGACAAACACGATCCATTCCGTAAACCAGGCCCAGAAAAAGACGCGAAGCAGCGACCCGATCGCATAGGGCTGGATCACAGTGGTCGAAAACCAGATCCCCACCCCTGTCAACGCTCCGGCAGTAGTGGTGATGATTAAAATCCACTTGCTCATTTTGCGGGCAACCTGATCCAAGCCCGGTTTATTGCGTTTCCAGCCTTTGTATTCCAATGCTACCATCAGGACCGATCCGCCGATGGCAAATGCATGGTTGATTACCACATGAAGTATGGCAATGATTGCAACCACGGTTCCCGAACCCAGCCAGGGGAATTCCACGCTTGGAAATTCCATAAGTTTCTCCTCCTATTCCGTTACTCTTGTTGCGGATAGAATCGATTTTTCCACTCACTCCAACTGGTTATTGGGCCATCAAGAACCCCCACCTCCCGAATGATGGATTTTGATTGAATATAACAAACAAAAACACCAAATACACCTTTATGATAAACGAATTCTTGCAAATTCAATGTTACAAATTAACGATTTGGATTTTACAAATCGCTGAAATTAAAGTTGCAAATTCCTGATCGCTCCGTTGCAAGCCGGTGACAACGGTGTGGCAAAATATTGAACAAAACGATAAAAATCGACAAAAAAGGAGCCGTTTTAAACGGCCCCTCACCTGAACCGGAGTTTACCTCCACCAGATTCTGTCTCCCCTTTTTTGCTGCTGTACCATCGTTCCGAGTTGTTCCGCCACGTCCATGACGAGTTCGATCTCTTCATTCCGAAAAAAACGGGTATATCGACAGCCGACCAGCAAGACTCCCATAACCTCGTTATGATTCATAACGGGAACGGCAACGACCGATTTTAAACTTTCCGACAAGACAATCGGGTCTTTCTGCAGGTCTTCCCCCGTTTGGGGCGAAAAGAAATCCAATACCACCGGCCGCCCGGAATCCACCACCCGGCCGGCAATCCCTTCGCCCAAGCGCAAGACAATCCGCTTATGCCGGTTGTTCAAATTGCCGGAAACATATTTCCAGCGAATCAGAGGTTCGCCGCATCCGACTAAAGCCAAGGCGCAGTAGTCGGCGATAATCAAACGCCTGAGTTCGCTCAGGCTCACCTCGATATTTACATGCAGAGCTTCCATCGGTTATGCCCCCATGCCGGTCAAGTGCTTGAACCCAAAAGATGCAAAAAGGCCTACCGAAATTGGAGGATGACGGGTAAGCCTTTTTGCGGTGTATATTCAAAAAACCACACACGCTCACTATATCAGGGAAGCCGGCAGCAGGGAATGCCCCATCCGGGCTATTTTGGATTTTATTTTTTCTGAATCCACCCCTGTTCGTACGCATAGCTTGTCAGTTGAACGCGGTTCTCCAGGTGAAGCTTTTGCATGATGTTTTTCAAATGGTTTTTCACGGTGTTTTCCGAAATATTGAGTCCTTCCGCAATTTCCCGGTTCGTATGTCCCGTGGCCACCCACTCTAAGATTTCCTGTTCGCGGGCGGACAGCGGGGTCTTTTTCTGGACGGCGCGTTCCCGCTGGCTGAATTCGTTCAGCAGGCGCACCGCCAATTCCCGCGACATCGGCGCCTCATCGACAGCCACCGCTTTCAGGTAGTCGATCCAGGCGGAGGGGTCGAGGTTTTTCAGCAAATACCCCTGCGCGCCTTTTTTCAACGCTTCAAACAAGTCGGCAATGTCGTCCGAAACTGTGATCATCACAATCTTGACATACGGGTACCGCTCTTTGATCAACTTTGTCGCTTCCAGTCCGTTCATGACCGGCATGTTAATGTCCATCAAAATCAGATCCGGCATCAATTGTTCCGTCAGTTCGTACGCCTGCAGCCCGTTCTGCGCTTCCCCGACGATCTCGAATTCCGGATCGCTGTCTACAATTTCGCGGATTCCCTCTCTGGCATGCGTGTGATCATCCGCGATCAACACCCGAAAAGGCCCTTTCATCGGCGATTCTCCTTCCTGATTGTAATCCGTGTCAACCCGCCGCTCCGCTCAATTTGGAAATGCCAGCCCATTTCTTCCGCGCGTTCCCGCATCATGCGAAGACCAAACCGGTCGGGATGGCGAAAAGGGTCCCCGTCAAATCCCCGGCCGTTGTCTTCCACCGTCAGACGCCAGCCGTTTTTTTCCGGAACCAAACGGATGCTTACATGCTGCGCCTGCGCGTGTTTGCGGACGTTCATCAGAGCTTCCCGCAGACAGGCGAAGATCTCGATTTTATCCTTCGGGGACAGCGCCTTTTCCTCCAGTTCCCACCACGACGAGACCTTTACGCCGGTATCCTTCTCAAACTCGGAGAGCAACCCCTTCACCGTTTCGCTCCAAGCGGAGGAAGCCGCCGGCGAAGGAGGATAGCGCAAATTGGAAATCGCCTGCCTCACGTCGTCGTGAACGCGCCGGATCGTCTCCTTCAGCCCTTGGAAACTCTCGTTTTTTAAAGCGGGGTTTTCTCCTTCCATTTTGTGCATTTTGACCGACAGCAAAAAAAGGGACTGCGCGATTCCGTCATGCAGTTGACGGGCGATTCTCTCCCTTTCCAGCAGGATTGCCTTGTCGGCCCGCTCCCGGTTGAGTTCCTCTTGCATCGTTTCCATCCGCGCAAACAATCTCATCGTCAGCAATAAAGTAACGGCCAACACAACGAAAGCCGACAAATAGTTGCCCGCCTCCATCGACAGATACGGATACAAATATTCATGCCGGATAAATTCCCACAATTCGATCGTCAACATCGGGACAATGATGATCAACCACTTGATCTGCCTGTAGGACATGCCTTCACCCCCCTTTGTCTACTCCTATCATAGCCCATAGTTTCACGCGAAAAATAGCCCCGGAGACAAAAATGGCCCTTGTGGGCCATTCAAAAAAACCTATAATCCCGATACATTTATTTATATTATCGTGCGACAAATATAAACCACCACGCACTCAAAAGGAGGACACTTCCGTGGAACTGAAAAAAACAGCAGCCGTACTTCTGACTGCCGGATCGTTATTGGTCTTTGCCGGCACCGCCAGCGCGCACGTCACCATCTGGCCGAAAGAAACGAAAGCGGACTCTTATGAACGATATACCGTTCGTGTGCCCGTTGAAAAAGAAATCAATACGACCAAAGTCCGTTTGGAATTCCCAGCGGGCGTTAAAGTCGGAAACGTGCTTCCCGTACCCGGCTGGAACTACGAATTTGAAAAAGATGCGGACGGCCGCTTGAAAGCGATTACCTGGATCGCAACCAACGGCGGCATTCGGCCAAACGAATTTATCGAATTCGGCCTTTCCGCCAAAAATCCGAAAGATCCCGGCACGCTTGTCTGGAAAGCTTACCAGACCTATACGGACGGTTCGGTCGTGGAATGGACGGGCGATCCTCAATCCAACACCCCGGCTCCCGTCATTACGGTGAAAGAGGCCTCCAGCGCCGACACCGGCAACAACCACAACCACGGGCAAGACGAAAAGAAAGAAACCACGGCGGAACCCAAGAAAGTAGCAAACTCTCCCGCCGCCAACAATACATGGTCCCTGATCCTCTCCGGAGCGGCTTTGTTGCTGGCTTTGATCAGTCTGTTTCGGAAGAAAGCGCAATAAACCAGCTAAGACAGATGGATCTCGCCCCGTAAATAGGGCGAGATCCACTTCCCTTCTATCCGGTCGAACCGATCTTCGTCGCCGCTTCATACCGGCCGAAGGTTTTTCCGGCTTTGATCATCGCTTCCACCACTTCGAATTTTACGTCATAGGGAATTTCCGGTCCCTGGGCAGACAAAATGTAACCGTAACCGTCGGCCGCTTTTTCGATCGCTTTCTTCACTTCCAGTTGGGCTTTCAACGGACTCCAGTAAAGCATCTCGATGTTGTTGAAGTTCCCCATCAGCGCAATCTTTCCGCTGGCAATCTGCTTACACGCCTTCAGGTCGTCCTTGTAATCAAGGATCGCCACCAGCGCGCCTGACGTGGCAATCAGATCCAGGATGCCCTGGGCGCTGCCGACCGCTTCATAGACCACCGGCACCGGGATTTCCTTGACGGTTTCCTTGATGATGGGAAGCGCGAATCGCTCAAACAAACTGCGGGTGATCACCGTCTGCGAGGCCATGCCGTCCGCCAACACGATAATGTCCGCCCCGGCGTTGACCTGCTGCCTCGCCCAGTTAACCGCATACCGCTTGCATTTTTGCAACAGGAGATCCAGATACTTGGCGCGGATGTCCGGGTCATCCAGCAGGAGGCTCATCCATTTGCCGGTGCCCATCAGCATGCTCGGCAGGCTGAAAGGGGCGATCACGGCACCGATCACCGGGGTATGGCTGCCCACTTGCTTGGCAAGCTCCGAAATCGCCTTTAACGTCTCCCTCGTTTCTTTCGAATCGGTTGGATCGGGAACCTGAATCTCCGGAATCTGGTCAAACCGGGTGATAACCATCTTCGACAAAGTGGGGGAACCGTTCTCGTAATAAGTCAACGGACTTCCCCACGGCACCAGATCCTCCACAACGTGCGGAACGCCCACTACAGCGTCGTGCTGCCACATTTCGAGCAGCCGCAATTGCCCCTCCGCCAGCAGATGTCCGTCTTGTTGATATTCAGGCAAACGCCGCTTCAAAACGATCGATCCCTGCATCAAAGCGACCGGGATGATCGGGACGCGGTCGACGGGTTGGAACGTAACCGCTTTCACCACACGCTCTTTGGAATTCATTGCGCTCCCGCCTTTCCGAGAATCCCCAACATTTCTTTCGCCACTTTAATTGCCTCGACCCCGTTGCCCGCCATCGCGTCCGCTTTGACTTCTTCCACCAGACGCGGCTCGAAGTTAAACGGCGCTCCGCCAACCAGGATCTTCACGTGCCGCAATCCGTTTTGGTCGAGCAACTCCCGCAATTTTTCGATCTCCCTGGCCGTATGAATAATCAGCGCCGAGACGCAGACCAACTGGGCCTTCTCCTTTTTCACCGCGTCGACAAAAGTCTGGTTCGGCACGGATAGACCGAGGTCGATCACGTCGAATCCCGCCATTTTTAAAAATGTGGCGACGATTTTCCGACCGAGGGCGTGATAATCGCCAAAGGCGTTTCCGATCACGATTTTGCCGAGGCTTTCCTTTTCCCCTGCATCGGAAATGGCGGGCAGCAGAAGATTGAGACTTTCTTCGATAATTCTCCCGTTCAGATAGATTTCGCTCAACGGCACGTCCCGCTCGATCTGCTCCTTGCCGATTTTTTCGACAGTGCGTTCCAGCACGTTTCGCAGGAGATAGGCCGGGTCCTCCCCCTGTTGCAGCGCGTCTTCCAAAATTCCGATACATTGGGCCACGTTTTCGTTTTTAAAGCTTTCGTAAAATTCGCCGTACCAATTCCGGGCGGTTCTTCTGTCGTAAATCTCCCTCGCACCATTCGCCTCCCCGATTTCGGCGAGCGTCGCTTCGATTTCCTTTGCCTGTTGCAGCAGCGTTTTCTTGATGTTGGAATAGGAAATCCGGTTGTATTCCACCATTATGTACGCTTTTTCGATCAACTGAAACACTTCGTGAAAAACGTCGTCAAACGTGATCGATTCGTTGACGATCGTTTGCAGTTCCTTGTTCATGGAGTCGAAACCGCTGCGGACGTTTGTCAGCTCGGACACGGACTCATCGAGAATCCGTTGGTTTTCGTTCAGAACCGACACCATTTCCTGCGACTGGTTCATGATCTTTTGGGTGGTTCCCGTCATGTCCTTCGTCGACAGGCCCGTCACGTCGGACAATTTCTGGACTTCGCCGGCAACGACTTTAAAAGCGGCTCCCTGCGCCCCCAAACGGGCCGCTTCGATATTGGCGTTGATGGCCAGGATCTTCGTTTTTCCCGATACGCTTTCCAGCAGTTTAAACGCTTTTTCCAGTTCGGACGCGATCGTTTGGTTTTCCCTATTGATGTCGTTCATCCGCTGGGTTGCCAAATGCGACGAATCCTGAACCTTCGAAATCTTGTCCATACTTTTGAAGAAAAGCTCCACTTGCTGTTCGATCTGCTGTTTGGTCTGTTCGGCGATCAATGTGACATAATTATCTTTCGACGTATAAGACAGATAGATTTGCTTCGCTTTTTTCAGGTAGTCGGACAAAGCGTACGACGATGTCTCCAAATCTTCGCAATAGTTCACTTGCGACCAGATGATCCGCAACTGATTCTCTAATTTCTTGCGGATTCCGCCCAAAAGTTCGCCTGCCGCTCCCGGCACGCTGGTTACTGCAGCCCCCATACGCTACACCCCTTCCCGGACTTGCCTGCAACGGTGCAAGCATCCGTCCGAGTCAAACTGACACGATTCGCGTTATAGTTTCTATTATATTGATTTTCTTCTCAAAATCACGTAATTTTTATTATAATTTTCAGAGTTTTATAGGTGACATATGGGGGCAAAGGCCTGGTTGTTAAAATACATCGTGAATATGGAAAAATCTGTATTTTGTTTTCTCCGTCCATGCGTAACTGTCCTTGTAATCCCAATAGCGGCGGTGGCTTGCCACCGTATGGGCATCAACGAGCGGCATGCCGTTCCGGTCGTAATCGACGACGAACGTATTGTGCTGCCACCTGCCATCCCCGTCCCAGTCGTAACAGATCACATCTCCGACCATCAGTTGCTCAGGGCGGGAAACGGCCGTCGCACGGCCCGCCCCCTCCAGATACCACCGCAAAGCGTGGGCGACCGCCCAACTGTGGCTCCAGACCGCTTTTCCTCCAAGGTTTCGGTACCACCATCCGCGGTCTTTTTTCGGGCTGTACGCCATCGGCATCCCGCCTGCGTACAGACACTGCGAAACGTAATTGGTGCAGTCGACGTCAAACCTCTTGTACTGCGGGTTGTAGCCGTTCCACCACAGTTCGGCATACCGCTGGGCCTGCCGCCGGTCATACTGGATTTGCCGCATGCCGGGCGGTCCGTCAGGCGAACGAAAATCCAGCTGCCCCTTCACCAGATTCCGCTCCTCTTTTTCCCCGATCCGCTCGTACCGCTCAATCTTCCACCCGCCTTCCGCATGGACAAGCGTGACCCGAACCGGTTGCAGCCTCGCCTGGTGTTCCAACTCCTCCCCGTCTTTATAGATCCAGATCAGATGTTCCAGCAGGTCGACGCGAATCTTCCCGCTTCTCTGGGAAACAGAGCTCACGACTTTTAAATTGGTTCGGCTCTTCTCATAATGAACGCCCCGGTCAGCGGCGGAACGGCGCAAGGCCCGGATGTCTTCCAGACATGTTTGCACACCGCCCGGCCAGCTCGCAAATTGCGTGATTTCCTCCCCATCGCCGGACAGCCAGGCCCGATTTTTCGCATCGAAAAATTGCCGGATGACTTGCCGCCACTCTGAGTTCACGAACATGCCCCCCTTCATCGGAATTACCACAACATATGCAACCGCCTGGGGCGGAGTGAACAAAATTGACAAAAAGCCCATTTATCATTTCTCGCCTCTGTGATATGCTATTGTATGAAACAAAGTTTCGCATAATGAAACATGAAAAAAGGGGGTGTGTGTCACGGACAAAGAAAAAGGGACTGTGCGGGCAGTCGAAAGGGCTCTGGACATCCTGCTCTGTTTCTCGGGGACAGAGATGGAACTCGGGCTCAGCGATATCGCCAAAAAGGTGGGACTGCACAAAAGCACGGTGCATCGCTTGTTAGCCTCCCTTGAAAGCAAGGGGTTTATCCGTCGCCACCCGCAAACCGACAAGTACCGGTTGGGTTGGACCATACTCGAACTCGTAAGCAATGTCTACCAGTCCGACGATTTGGCTTCGATTGTCGTGCCCGAAATGACCCGTCTGCGGGACGAAGTGGGGGAGACGATTTCGCTGTACATTCGGATCGGCAAAGAACGGATTCGCACACAAGCGGTGGAAAGCAACCAACCGGTCCGCCGCGTGGCCAATATCGGACAGCGGCTGCCGCTTTATGTGGGCGCATCGGGCAAAGTACTGCTTGCCTGGTCGGATCCGACCATTGTGCAAGACGTGATGAACGATCCGGCATGGCCGAAAGATCTGTCCAAACGGGATTTTCAAGCGGCACTTTCCAAAACCAGGGAAAACGGGTTTGCGGTTTCGATCGAGGAGCGGGAACCCGGAGCGGCCGCCGTTGCGGTTCCGATCTTCGGACGCGACAAACAGATCGTGGCGGCCTTGTCCGTGTCCGGCCCCGTTGACCGTTTTTCCAAGGAAGCGGTGGAACGGTTCGTCCCGGCGGCACAGCGCACCGCCAGGTTGATTAGCAAGATGTTGACAAGGTAGCTGCTTGCCGCCGCGGACCGTGGCGCAAGTTCCATTCGGGAATTGTAAACACTAGCGCGTGTCGGCAATAATCCTTTCTGGCGGGACGTGAACTCTAGGATCTATTCTGAGGTGAAACCAAATGGACAAAAAAACGGTTGTGGTCATGGAAGGCGATCAAACAGGTCAGGAGCTGCTGGAAGAGGCGCTGCGGGTGCTCGAACCGTCCGTGATCGGCTTCGGCATTGATTTTAAACGCTTCGACCTGTCTCTGGAAAATCGCCGGGCCACCAGCAATCGGGTGGTGCATGAAGCGGCAGCCGCCATGAAAGAATCCGGCTTCGGCATCAAAGCGGCGACGATCACACCGGAAGCGCCAGAGGATGTGGGGTCTCCCAACGCCATTTTGCGCAAGGGAATCGACGGTACGGTGATCATTCGCACGGGCCGCCGGATTCCCGGCGTCAACCCGTTACCCGGCATCCACGCCCCGATTTCCGTCGTGCGGATGGCGGTGGACGGCGCGTACGGTGCCAAGGAATGGCGGGAAGGTGAAGGACTTGAGGAGATCGCCTACCGGACGGAAAAAATCTCACGCCGCGTCTGTCGTGGGGTTGCCGAGTTTGCGTTCATTCAAGCACGCAAGATGAAGGCAAAAGTCTTCGGCGGGCCGAAATACACCGTTTCGCCCGTATATGAAGGCATGTTGAAAGAAGAGATGGACCGCGCCGCCGCCAAGAACAAAGATATCCGCTACGAACCTCAGTTGATCGACGCCACATACGCGCTGCTGTTGAACAGCTTCGGCGAACCGCTGGTGATTCCCGCCCTCAACCGCGACGGGGACTGCCTATCCGACCTGGTGCTGCAAATGTTCGGGTCAATCGCCGGGGCCGAATCGCTTTTGATTTCCTTTGACGAAGATTACAAGCCGCGCACGATTATGGTGGAAGCCCCGCACGGAACCGCTCCTTCCCTCTTCGGGAAAAACGTCGCCAACCCGATGGCGATGATTCTTGCAGGCGCTGCGCTGTTGTCCTTCTTCCAAACCGAAGAAGCGGACCGCGCATCCCGCGCGATCTATGAATCCACTCTGGAAGCGATCGTCGACGGGATTCGCACATCCGACCTCGGCGGTTCCACCGGAACCCGGGAATTCACCGACGAAGTCATCCGGCGGGTAAAAACCAAGCTGGAAGTGTGGAGCACGTTGGCACAGTAAGGATACACCCGTCTTAAAAAAATGGACGGATCACTTACGGCACTTGTCCGTGACGACAACCGGCCGACCTGAATTAACTGTAAATGTAGCAAACGACAAGGAGGGAAGCCATGATGGATGGAATCGGAGTATTCGGAGGCTTTACCCGTTGGGCGGTCGTATTCCTGATCATCTTCGTCCTGTTCATTCTCTTGATTCCCGTTACAACCACTGTGTGCAAGACGGTTCCGGTCTATTAGCGTTTCGGCATCTTCGGCAGAGTAAAGGAGGGAGCATCATGTGCGGAGTATTTGGCGGATTTACCCGTTGGGCAGTCGTATTCCTGATTATCTTTGTGCTGTTTATTCTGCTCATTCCTGGAACCTATTGATCGCTGGTGAAAAGGAAGGACCGGAGAAAATTCCGGTCCTCGCTTTTTGTTAAAGCTTTTCATTTCTGTGCCACAAGCTACCACTTTCCAGGCCTGTCATGATTTATATTCAATCGTTTGAAGTGCTTGTCCCAAGTGACGACATCCTCGGGGGGATTCAATTTGGCATGTGCTACGAGATAGGCATCAATGAAATCAACGTTTTTTTCGGCATAATCCCGAAGCGCTTGTTGAACAACCGATTTTTCTTCCGTTTCTACTCCGATACTATTCGTGAATTTAAGCAAAACATCGGAAATATCGCCCGGTTGTGCCTCATAAAAAGATGCCAACACCCAGCAACATTCGGCCACAACAAGTGGAGTTAAGCGCAAAATCAATTCTCCGGCCTCTACTTTTTGAATCATTTCTTCCGCTTCTTCCACTAAAACTTTGGGGTCGCCTATAATAATCCGGATGATCACATTTGTATCGATCCAAAGTTTCCGTACCAATTAATCTTCCTCCCCGTCCTTTAATTCCTTCTCCGCCATATCCCGTTGCACTTCTTTCCGGATTTTATCAACGGGCTGAAACGGTTTATTTGTTTTTAGAACACCAAAGAGTTCCGATAAGCGTTGCTTCTTTACGACTTCAACCTTAATTTCGCCATCTTCATTGACAATGAATGTTACATCGTCCCCCTCTTTGAGACCTAGAATTTTCCGTATTTCAATCGGAATGACGATTTGTCCACGGCTAGATACCCGGCTTGTTGCCTTAATTACCCCATTCGGTTGGTGATCTGCAAAACCCATCGCACTCATCAACATGTCTCCTTCCATTTTTGCGTTCCAAAACATGCTTATTCCCCTTTTGTTCTTATTGTATATTTTATACTTACATTAACATTCAGTCAAATTGATATAAATTTCTTATCTAAATAAAAATCTTATTCTAACCAGATCAGAAACTCACTCCGCTCCGCTCTTTTATGAATCCCCCCATCCTATGCTACAATAGGATCAAAAACTTGCAGGAGGGTTCCATGGAAGTCACGCTTGAAATCATCGTCCGTTCGACGGAAATCGACGTCAACGGACACGTCAACAACGCCAAATATCTCGAATATCTGGAATGGGGCCGGGAAGAATGGTACGAGCAAAACGATCTGCATTATGACCGGCTCCTCGCGATGGGCGTGCAGACCGTAACGGTCAACATCAATATCAATTATCGCAAAGAGTGCCGCCAGGGGGACGTCTTGCTGGTCAAGACCCGCCCGGAGAAGCTGGGACGCACCAGTTTCGTGCTCAAACAGGAAATCTTCAAGAAAAACGGCGAGCTCGCGGCAGACGCCACCGTCACCTCCGTGACGATCGACACGGAATCGCGCAAAAGCCGCCCCGTTCCCGAAGAGCTTGCCAAACTGTTCCCGTCGTAATCGCCGGTTCCATCCAGCCGGATCGCGTTTGAAAATCGCTTGACCGTCTGGGAGAGCGCCGTGTCACTTCTTTCCCCTCTCCGTACAATGTAGTAACAATCCGCTCCGGGGAGGGGTGAACCGATGAAATTTTCCCACTTTGTCAAACTGGGGGGCCATACGTTTAATTTGCTGCAAAACAAAGATTTGCTCGAACTCTTCGGCTTGGTCAAACCAGGAGTTCAGAACTATCTGAAAAAAATGAAAGAACCCCCCGCCCACTCGCAGAAATCGCCGGTCGTCATCCACCACTGGGTTCCCACACATTACCCGGTCCCCATCGACTCGCCTCATTGGACCGGCCATTGGATGCCGCAGCACGGGCACCCGACGTACGGAGCAAGACCGCCATACGGGCTGCCGACCGCGCCCTGGCATCCGGGATCAGCCAAAAAATAAGACCTTCCGCAGCATGCAGACAGGCTTCGGCAAGGTCTTTTTTTGCGTTTCGGCTATTCGGAAGGCGCGTTTTGCGAATAATCTTTCGTATCCGGAGCAAACCATTTCACTCCGATACTCGGGCGTCCCGTTTCATCCGGCGGATTGAGCTGAATCTCGTTTTTCGGCACCGTTTTGCGGTTGATCACGATCGCGGCTTGGGCAGGGTCGTCGACGTAAAAGGTCAATCCGCGAACTTTCTCAATCGTCACCTCTTGTTTGCCGAAAATCGGATCCTGAATGGAGTTGAGAATCACCAGTGTCTTGCCGTTTTTCTTCACCATCTTGTAGTCCACAAACTGCTGCGCGACGCTGTAATTCAACAACCTGGAAGTGCGGGCGACCAGAATTTTGCCGCGTTCGTGATAATCGGCAAGCAATCGGAGCGCTTCCACGTCTTTCGCGTAATAAAACGGAAATTTGGTGGTGGTCCCGCCGAAATGCTGGGCGTAAATACAGTACTGTTTTTTCGCGATCAACTGCTCGAGGCGCTCCTTCGTCAACGCGCGATAGAGCGCACCGTCCGCATTCCAAGCCCAGACGATCTGCCCTTTCGCGACATCATAGGTGTAGCGGTGGAACCCCCAGATTTTTTGCCCGTCCCGCAGTTGAATGGGAAAAATGGGGCTATCCTGCCCGAATTCTTTCTCGCCGACCGAGTTCCACACGAAGCGCACCCCGTTCCGAATCGTGAGATCCGTGTGGTAATAGGGGGATTTCGGATCGTCTCCAGCCTGATAGCGCAGGAAACCAAAGGCGGAATAACCCCCGAAGTTCTGCTTGTTCGCTTCATTTCCGTGATTGATCCAATACTCGGGACGAATGCCGAGCTTTAACAAGTTGTCCCAGGCGGCGATCGCCAACTGCCTGGTAAAGACGACATCATCCTTATTCTTCCGGGAAAAATCGCCAAACGAATGCAATCCGTCAATCCAGCCCGCCTCGAAATAGTGCTTCAGCAGTTTGGCGTTTTTAAACGTCGTGGGATCGAGTCCTTTGTTTAAGGTCATGACCGCTTCCACCGACTCCCCGTCGTAGTCCACCTTCGGATGCTGGTTGTTTGCCATATACACCCACATCGTGTCCCCAACGTCAAGACCCAACCCGGGACCGGCGGGCGTCATTTCTTTGGTGTTCAGGAAACGGTGATATACCGCGAACTCGCGAGGAGTCGTCTCGTCGATGTCGTTGGCGAACGCAAACATCGCTCCGTAAGGATAGGGGAACTTCCGGATGTCCCGGACGCGGTCGGGCGAAAGCAGAAATTCCTCTTTTTGCCAATAGATAATCTTTTGAAACCCAGCGCCCTTTTCATCGTCTCCTGATGCACTGCGATCTTCGGCGTGAACCGTTGCCATTGCCGGCGTCGCCCGGCCGACCGGCAACATGGAGACAGGAGCAAGCAACAACAAGCTTAAAATGATGCCCAAAATACGCAAAACCACACTCAAACGCTCCCAGCCTCCGCATGAAGTTTCAGAAGTATTATAAAATGATTATAACACAACCAAGTCAATCAATGACCCGCACCCCGATCCGCTTTGCCCGTCCGGTACGAAAACTATTTCTCGCGGCTTTCGTGTTCCTCCGCCATACCGGGTTCCGGATCGAAATCCTGGTTGACCCGGGACCAAATTTGCAAATCGTTGATGATGCTTGCCAACGAGTAAATCTCTTCATACAGCCGGCAGATCTTGTCCCAATCTTCTTCCTCCGCCACCCGACGCTGTCTCTCCTCGATCTCCCGCTCCATTTCCTTGATCCGGTCGGGGATTTTCGCTTTGATTTTCTCCCATTCCAAAATCATGTGGTCCCGTTCCTCCGGGCTTAATTCTTCCCATTCCACGTTGAGGTGCGGCAAGCAAATCCCAAGGCGTGCGTCATGTTCGAAACGATACTTCATCGATCCCCCATCCCTGTCCCTTTCTCCCTTTATCCTACACTCCGGTCCCCGACATCGCAATCGAAAATTTGCCGGCCTGGAGCGATTTGTTGCACCCGATCGTGCAGCAAAATCACCATGGCGACCGCCCAAGCCAGCGGCGTGTTCCCGTTGGGACGGTTTGTGCCGCCTATATAAAGTTCCGGGACCTGTCCGTTTTCCGGCAAAATCCGTTCCGTTTTCCGCCAGTATTCCGCTGCTTTGGCATGTTCCCCCAGCACCGAGTAACACAGCCCGAGCCACGGGAACCCAAAACACCATTCCGCTTCCCGGCCTTCGTTGTAATACCGGTCGCCCGGGTAGCGGATACAACCGTACGTTCGTTCCAGCCCGGCCGTTATATTGTCGAGAATGCGGAACGCCATCTCCCGGGTGACCGCCTGATAAGGATAAATCAGCGACAATAGCGCCAGATCCGTTTCTTTCGTGTCACTCTCACGGGGAAGCAATTTTGTGAGCGTCCTTTCGCCATTTTCAATCAGATCCGGCGGGACATCCGCCAGCATGCGGACCGATTTCAGACCCGCCACACAAGCACCGACACTGGAAGCGTGCACTTCAACGTTTTCTTCCCACATCCCGTTGTCCGGCTCCTGCCAGTATTGCAAACACTGGAGATAGCCAACCAATTTTTGCAGGATTCGGCGGTCCGCCGCGTCCCTGAGGACCGGTTTGCCCCGGCGAACCCCTTCCCCGACTCCCCACAGAAACAATCCGATCGCATCGTTTTGGGCATGTCCCCAAGTTTGCGGCAATTCCCGCAGGTCTTTCGAATAACGGGCATGGATATACTCATAGGGTAAAACCGGTTTTTGCCAGGTATGGATGTCAATTTTCCACTCGTAGTGCAGAAACATATCGAACAGGGCGTGATATGCCTTTTCATAGCGGTCGCAACTGGAACAGAGGTAGGGCAATACCGTATATCCGACATCGCGAATCCATACGTATGAGTAGTCGGCGGAGGGACTGGCGATATAAGCGCCGTTTTGCAGCCGCATCGAATCGAGCACCTCATGAAGCGCTTTCATGGAATCTCCTCCTTCCACGACTAGTATCGGCATTTTTTCCGATGGATTACCTTCTTACTTCTTTATACGTTCTCGTCTGAAAAAAGGTCCCGGAAGTGTGCGGAGAAGGCGTCCGGTACGGTTTTGCAATCCGCAGGGAACTTCCTAAGCAGGGAACTTTAAGCAGGGAGTTTCCCTTTGAAATCCATTTGAATTTTATTTAAAATTTAAAGAAGGGCTATTTCTGCACCGGCTTGCAAAACAACCGCCAAAAGACGAGGAGGGGAACCGGATGATTTTTACCGGAAGGAAGGAAAAAGCGGAGGGGAACGGGAAAAGGATTTCCAGCGAGGAAATCAATGAACTAAAGGCGCTCCTGAATGCGGCTATCCAGGGCAATCTGAAAGTGCGAACCAATCTGCCGCAGACACACCCGCTCCACGAACTGGGAACAACTGTCGACCGGTTGTTGGGCAAGTACGAAGAGGTCATTATCAAGCTGACGGAAACCTTGAACCGGATGGTCTCCACCACGATTCACGAAAATATGTTTATCAACCGGGTTTCGGAAGATACCCTTCGGTTAAACCACAGCATGGGACAAGTTGCGGCGGCGACGGAAGAACTCTCGTCAACGATGGCGGAGATCTCCGGAAATACCGCATCGGCCACCGAAAACGCCCAGCAGGCGATCACCGCGGCGCACGAGGGGAAAAACAAAGTGGCGGCTTCCTACAGTACCATTGAAGAAGTCGGGGAAGGCGTACGATTTTTAAACCAACAAGTTCAAAATCTGAACGATAATGTCGGTTCGATTACGCAACTTGTGACGTTAATCAACAGCATTGCAGAACAAACCAACCTTCTGGCCCTGAATGCCGCCATTGAAGCGGCCCGCGCCGGAGAGTACGGAAGGGGATTTGGCGTCGTGGCCGGCGAGGTCCGCAAGCTGGCGGAACACACAAAGGGGGCCGTTCATGAGATTGCAGGCAAGGTGAAGGGCATTCAACAGGATATGGCCACCGCTTTTCGGCAAATCAACCATTTGACGGAACAGATGAACCGTACGCTTGATTTAAGTATCGAAACGAGTCGGGCAATCGAATCGTCCCTGGCCCTGGTGGACAAAACCATTCGGGAAATCAGCGCAATCGCGCCCGCAATCGAGGAACAATCCGCAGTTTTTGAGGAAATCACCGCAACCATAGCGGACATGACGGGCATTACTCATCAAACAGCGGAGGATGTAAAAGGCAGTGCGTCCAATCTGTACCATATCGGAGTGCTGGCGGAAACACTCCGGCAGGAAGTCAGCCGGTTCCACGTCAATTTTATGATTGATCACATCCTTGATTTGGCAAAGACCGATCATTTGCTTTGGCTTTGGCGTCTTCAAAGCATGCTGAACGGATTGGTTACCCTCGACAGCGACTCGGCAGGAAATCATCGAATTTGCCGTCTGGGAAAATGGTATTACAGCGAAGGAATGAAACTGTTCGGTTACAACGACACGTTCCGGCAGATTGAAGAACCGCACAGCAAGATGCACAGAATCTGCAGCGAAGCGATTCGATTTTACAACCAGGGGAATATCGAAAAAGCCAGACAGTTATATGACGAAGTGGAGCGGCAATCCCGAAAAATCATTGCGGGACTGGATCAGTTAAAAGCCTGCAAAACTTCGTGACCGCTACCTGCGAAGAATCGAAAAGCCAGCCACCAACAGGCATGGGCCATTGGTGGCTGCTGTCCTTGTCAATCCCTCTTTTTGTCCGCCTTGTCGTTTTGTTATCCCTTTTGGTAGTAAGCGATTTTGTTCTTGTACGCTTCCGCCAATTCATCCGCTTTGACCCGTGAGCTGCTTTGCGCCACGACCTTGAACAACGCTTTTTCGGAATCGGGCAGAATCAATGCCCATCCGTCCTCCGTAAAAACTTTGATGCCATCGATCAGTTCCAGCGGTTGCCCCCTCATCTCTTCCATCAGACGCCGCATCACCCGCCCCTTCGCCTCGGCCGGGCAGAGGACTTCTTCTGTGCTCATGTGAAATCTCGGCAGTCTTTCCACCACGGAGTGCAAGCTCTGAGCGCTCTTCGCCATATGATCGACAATCGCCGCCAGAGTATAGAACCCGTCAGAATGAACTTGCAGATGATTCTGTTTGTTCACTTCCAGCAAGGAACGGGCAGACGCTCGGGTCCGAACGACCGGTTTTTCCGCTTGGGCCATCATTTCTTCCGCCATCGACGGAGCGGTGACAGGCAGGGCGATTCGGCTTTGCTCTTTTGCGGCGACCAGCGTTTGCAGCAACACCGTTTCCTCTTCCGTCAGCCGATGCCCTTTTTCCGTGCAGATCCGGAACGACTGACCGCTTGCGTCCAACTGTATCCCCAGGTCTGCCTTGTTATCGAAGACGATGTCTTCAAGCGGCATCTCGCCGTTAAATACCGTGATCACCCTGCAGCCGAGCCGCTGCAACAGCAGGTGCATCACCGCGATCGCCAGCGGGCTTTCACAGTGGAAGGCGACTTTTAAACCGCGGGAACGGATCGCGTCCGCATCCACTCTCGCCAGAATCTCACTCACATAAGGCTCGGCAATGTCGGAAACCTGTTCGACAACCCCCAACCCTTTTGTGTCCGGACGCGGAAAATCTTCCTGCAGCAAAGCGTTTTCAATCTTCCGTTCCATTCCCTTGTCGACCGGCAGCCCCTCCCGGTCGAAAAACTGCAGGATGACCCGTTCCTCGCCCAAGCGGCTCGCTTTGCGGATATGAATTCCGCCGTTGCCGTTTGCACGTCGGCATTCGTAACGGGCCATCGGAGTGAGCGCGGTTCCGATGTCTCTCACCCGAACCCCGATTGCAAGAAGGCTGGCGATCACCGCATGTTTCAGAATCCCGCTAAACGGATGTTCGTCACAGCTGACCGACACAACCGCTCCTCGCCGCAGGCAGGAACCGTAAGCGGAAGCGATTTTTCCGGCCCACTCCGGTGTTGCTTCCAGGTTGGGGATGCCGCTGATTCCTTCGGCTCCGAACAGCCTGCGGTCCGCGAACTTCCCCCAGATCAGCGACGATTTCTGAACGGTGCCGGCCCCGACCGCCTTTTGCGGCCAAATTTTGACGCCTTGCCGAACCTCCGCTTGCTCTCCGATCCAACTCTGCTCCCCAATGACGGCATCCTCTTCGACAACCGCTCCTTTTCCAATTTGAACCCCGCTGCAAAGGGTCGCGCCGGACACATTTGCAAAACCCCCGATATAACTGCGATTCCACATGACGGACCGTTCCACGTCCGCTTTGGGGTCGACCCAATTCCATCTGCCCAACACGGAATAAGGGCCGATTTTGGCACCCGCTTCCACTACGGTTCCGTCGCCGACAAACGCCGGCGCCGCAATCTGTGCGCCCTGCCGGATCGTAACGCCTTCCCCTATCCAAACTCCCGGAAAAGCTTCGATCCCGCGGATATTTACGGCAACCGCGCCATCCAGCATGTCGAACTGCGTCTGGCGATATTGAGCGAGAGTTCCAATATCCGACCAGTACCCTTCCGCTACGTATCCGTACAACGGGAGTCCATTGCGAAGCGCCAGCGGAAACAAATCCTTGCTGAAGTCAAACTCCCGTCCTTTGTCAAACAGGTTTAAGATCTCCGGTTCCAATACGTAAATTCCCGTATTGACCGTATCGCTGAAGACCTCGCTCCAGCTCGGTTTCTCCAGGAAGCGAAGGATTCTTCCGTCCTGCCGGGTCATCACCACTCCGTATTCAAGCGGTATTTCAACTTGCGTCAACACCAGAGTCCCGATCGCCCGTTTCGCTTTATGGAACGCAACGGCTTGCGTCAAATCGAAATCGGTCAAACCGTCGCCGCTGATCACCAAAAACGTCTCATCCAGGAACGCTTCCGCATTTTTTACGCTTCCGGCGGTGCCAAGCGGCACCGTTTCTTCAAAGTACTGCAACCGCACCCCAAAGTCCGAGCCGTCCCCAAAATGATCCTTGATCACATGCGGCAAATATTGAACGGTGACCGCAATGTCTGTGATCCCGTGCCGCTTTAACAATTCGATGATATATTCCATGCACGGCCGCCCCAACAGCGGGACCATCGGCTTTGGCAGACGGCACGTCAGCGGGCGCAAACGGGTTCCTTTTCCTCCGGCCATGATCACAGCTTTCATTCCGAACTTCCCCTTTTCCTTTGTACTTTCTTTTGTATTTCTTTCATTCATTGCACTTGTGAAATCATCGCGGCAGCCGGCTCTTGGCCTCCGGGTTTGGCGTCACTTTGCCGGGAATTTGCCCAGCGCTTTCCCGTAGACCGCGATCGTCTGCCGGGCAATCCGGTTCCAATCGTACTTCGCAAGCCCTTCCAATGCCGCCTCCGCCAGCGCGGCGGCGAATTGCGGATCCTGCAGCAGATCTTTCACTTGCAATGCCAGAGAGTGAATGTCACCCGGGTACATTTTTAAACCGTTGCATCGATGTACCACAACATCCGCCAATCCCCCGACATCGGAGACGACAACCGGAGTGCCGGCCGCCATCGCTTCCAGCGCGACAATGCCAAACGGCTCATACAAACTGGGGAAGACCGCAACGTCCGCCATCCGGAACAGGCGGTTACGCTCCTCATCCGGGACAAATCCGGCAAACAGGACCTTGCCGCCGAGACCCAGCCGTTCCGCCAACCCTTCCAGTTCCTTCCGGCAAGGACCGTTTCCGGCGATCACAAACTTGACATCCGGATCTTCGGCCAAAATGGCCGGGGCGGCTTCCAACAACGTGTGAACCCCTTTTTCATGGACAAGACGCCCTACAAACAGCACGATCCTTTCCGATTCCAACGCATACGGCTCTTTGCCGGCAAAACGATGGTTTGCGCACCCCAGCAATGCCGGATCGACGCCGTTGGGCAGCACGTCCAGCTTGTCGGCGGGCAATTGAAAAATCGTCTCGACTTCCCTTTGCATATAAGTGCTGCAGACAATGACCCGCTGCGCCTCGTACGTCAGCCTCCACTCCAAACTGCTGATATAGCGCTGCAGATCGGTGTGAATTCCCTGATTGCGCCCGTGTTCCGTCGCATGGATCGTCGCGACAAGCGGCAAATGATACGATTGCTTGATTGTTTTTGCCGCGTAGCAAACAAGCCAGTCGTGAGCGTGAATCAGGTCGAACGTCAGTCCGGAATCGATCAATGCCCGGCAGGTGTCGATCATCATCAGGTTCAGTTGAAACGCCCAGTGGACAAATTCTCCTCCATCCGGTTTCATCACATGGACGCGGTGCACATGCACCCCTTCCACCACTTCGTCATGCGGGCAGTTGCCGCTTTCGGTCGTTACCACATGCACCTCCCAACCGTTTCGCGCCAAATGGCGGGAAAGATCGTAAACATGCCGGGAAAGTCCGCCCACCGTCAGCGGCGGAAACTCCCACGTGAGCATTAAAACGCGGAACTTCACCGGTTCGCCGGCAACGCGAACCGCCCTGTCCCGGGATTGATACATCTTGTAATCAAGATCGGGAAACAAATTGTCGATCCGCTCAAGGCAGGCGATCGATTGTTCGTCAAGCAGTCCGGATTTCAACATGCGGTACAGCCGGGTAAAGCGGTTGATATGCCATTTGGTCCGCTTCACCGCATAATCCACCATCGTCTTGGCGTCCATGATGAACGCCCAATCGCTGCTTTGCGCCAGCATCAATTCCCGCGCCGCCTGGTTAAGAGCCCGCCGCTCCAGCGGCTGCGGCTCGTCAAAGCGGTTCGCGAGTTCCACCATCCGTTGTTCGGCCGTATGCAAAGCGGGATAAATCCAATCATTCTCCCCCCGCAGCCAGACATCCGCGTAGCCGTGCCGCCCCCAGGACGACATCGGAAGCCGGCATATCTGGTAATCGTCATACAGCCTCAGGTATTCGGAAGGGGTGATGGTTTTGACCGTATCTTGATCAAAATGGATCTTTCTGAGCAGCATGTCGATCCAAATCGGCCCCTCGTACCACCAGTGGCCGAACAATTCCGCATCGTACGGAGCGACAACGATCGGTTTCCGCCCCATGTGCCAGGACCAGTGCTCCACCTGTTGCTGCCGGTTGAACAAAAAATGGCCGGCGTGCAAAGCGGCTTTTTCCCTGGCCCATTCCGGATTGTAGGGCTCCTTGAAATCACCTTTTCCCGTAATCCGGAAGTACTTAATGCCCGTGTTGACCCGTATGCCGGTCGGATGGACATAGGGCTTGACGATGTCGAGATCCAAATCGTACCCGATGTCCCGGTAATATTCCCGGTAATCAAAATCGCCCGGATATCCCTCGTGAGAACTCCATACCTGCTTGGAAGATTCCTCGTCCCGCGCAAACGCCGCCACGCCGCAAGGCGTGAGCACAGGCGACAGAGTGCCGAATACGGGGGCGGGGTCTGCCGTTTCCACGCCATGGGAATCGGTAAAGAAATATTCAATGCCAAATTCCTGCAAAATCTGGTCCAGTTCGGGCGCAAATCCGCATTCCGGCAGCCAAATTCCCCTGGGGCGACGGCCAAAATGCTTTTCATGAAGGTCAATCGCCGTTTTGATCTGGGCACGCTTCGCCTCTTCCGTCAGCACCAGCGGCAAAAACGCGTGGGTCGCAGCAGACGTGACAACTTCCAGCTTGCCAAGCTCCTGCAACTCGGCAAACTCGGAGATCAGATTGCCGCCGCATGCAAGATAAAAATCTCGGATTGCGTTGAATTTCTCCGCATACCCTACGGCCAAGCGGTTGAATGCGTCCGATCCCGCCGTCCGCACAACCTCTTTTTCAGCCAATTCAATCAGGCGCTCCAAATGCTTCAGATAACGCGTCTGCAGCAATTCGTCGGCCAGCATCGACAAAAGGGAGGGAGAGATGGACAGCGTGACGCGAAAATCCACGCGATCCCGAACCAGACCGCGCCATATTTGCAGAAGGGGAATGTACGTCTCCGTAATGGCTTCGAATAACCAGCGTTCCTCCAGAAACTTCTCGCTTTCGGGGTGCCGGACAAACGGCAGATGAGCGTGCAAGACAAGCGCCAAGTATCCTTGTGCCACTACTTGTTCCTCCCTCTTGGCCCGGACAGGGAATATCCGTCAAACTGCACCAGCCATGGGGGATTCGGTTCCAAAGTCCGGAGCGGATCCTTCCGGCCGCCAAAAACCCCGGACGCAAGCGGACGGTCTTCCGTAGCAGGGACAGTTCTCCTTGTGCAATGAGGCTTCCCGAAGCGGACTGACGGTTTGTTTGCCCGGTTGAGCGGCAGCGGCGGCGTCTCCACCATGTTGGAGCGCAAAATCGTAAAAAACTCTCCCTGCAAAGTGACGGTTCCGAAGTCCACCTGATAATGGCGCCCCGATTCCGTGCCGTGGATATACCAATTGTCTGACAGGGGATGGACCGGTATCCGGCGGGTGAAATGGGCGTTGTAACCGTTGAAACGGATGTGGGTGATATCGTACAACTGCAGAAAAAACGGAAGTGACATCCAATCGGCCTGGAAGTGCTCACCGATCAAAGTTTTTCGAAGGTCGGTGACTTCCCAGTACACAAACAGCGTGACAGGTTCTTTTACCATGGCGACCAGTCGGTTGGTCTGCCAGGTTCTTGTCCACGACTCATCAAACAACGACGGATCCTTACATTCACTGCCAAGAATTTCTGTCTGCCTTCCCATATTCCCCTCCCTTAAATAATTCCCTTGTTTTTCAGCTAATCTCTTATTTATGCGGCATCCAAGCCGCATATTCCAAGAAAATCCGCCGAATGCGGGCACCGCACATTGCCTCGGGCCGGCGTTGAGCCGGATCGGTTTGTACGAACCAAAGAACGCAAAAAAGCACGGGTTTCCCCGTGCTGTGCCAGACGATCCGGTGTCTATTCCAGTTCCAAATGCAAATCCTTGCTTTCCAGCAACCGTTCCAACGCCTCATAACTTTGCACCCCGAACGCCCTGCGGTTGCCCCCGACAAAACAGGGAACACCCGTCACGCCGTACTGCGCCGCCAGTTCGGTGTCCGCCAACACTTGCGGTTGATATTTCCGCGTCTCCAACGCTTGCCGGAACGCGACCCGGTCAAGCCCGATCCGTCCCGCAATTTCCACCAGTGTATCGAGATCGTCGATATTCCTGTCCTCTTGAAACTGCGCGCGAAACACCGCATCGTGATATTCGTTGCCTTTGCCGTTTTCGATCGCGAATTTCGCGCCTTCATGCGCTTTTCTCGAATGGCGGGCACTTCGATTCCTTTGTCCTTGATCAACCGATCAAGCAGGACTTTCCCGATCATGCAAAAGGGTCATAGGTAATCGGAGAAAACCGTGATTTTCTTGGTTTCGGCCACACTCGTCACTTCCTTTAAGGTCGATTTGCTCTTCGTACTCTTTCGGCATGCAAAAGGACAATTCGTGCAAAACGAAATCTCGCCGCTCGTTCACAAAATTGTTATATAGTACGATTCCGATACTGTTGACTGAGCGCTCATTCATTATATATAATTTTCAGAAAAAGGGGAGGGAATTTGGGTGGAAACCTTGATCGTAAGCGGTCCGTCGGATGAAACATCGGAGCCCCCGGAAGTAGAAGCTATTGTAGAACAGATCAACGAGTACTATCGGTTTTTGAACCGGTAAATATTGTGTTGTATAATACAGGTGAATAACTATTGACTGGACTATAACACGGCGCGTATAATTAGACACAAGAAATACCAGGGAGGCGCTGGAGATGGAGACCAGAATCACGGACACGCAGACGGAAGAATTCCAGCTGCAAGAAGATACCACGATTCTTGACATGATCAACGATTATTACAGCAGAATGGACGGATAAATCCAGATGAGAAACAGAACTCGCAAGAAACACCAGTGTGCTCAAGACTGATTTTCGGAGAGCACACTGGTTATTTTTTTATGCGGTTACAACCGGTCCCGGCGCCGGTTTTCGAGAAGCCCCACCAGTTCCGCCGGATCGGTTACCGGGTTCTGACAAGCATAATTCTGGCATACATAGGCGGTTGCCTTGCCTTCTTTCGCTGTCTTGCCTGCGGTGAACGGAAAAAGCCCCTTCACTTCGTCTTCCTTGCCCACCGGATTGAGCACCACGACCGCATGTGGCAGGAACGCGGACCGAACGGTTTTAAGCATCGCCTGTGTGTCGGCGGCGCCGGGGTCCCCCGCGATGACAATCTCCTGACTGCCGTAAACGGCAAACTGCAGCGCCATCAGCATATGGGTGAATCCCGGCGGATAGGCCCTGACATTGCCGGAGAACGCTCTGAATTGGCGCTCGGCGATTTTTTCATAGTCCCGATTCCCGGTCAAACGTGCCAACCGCAGCAGATTGAGGGTCATGACCGAGTTGCCGGAGGGAATCGCCCCGTCATAAATTTCTTTCGGCCGGGCAATCAACTGCTCACCGTCGCCACCGTAGAAAAAGAAGCCGCCGTTGTCCGTATCCCAGAACAAACGGATGACATCGTCCGTCAATCCAATGGCGGTCCGGACGTGTTCCAAGTCAAAATCGGCCTCATACAGTTCAAGCAATCCCCAGATGAGGAATGCGTAATCGTCCAAATAAGCGGGGTAGGCCGCTTCCCCTTCCCGGTAGCGGGCCAGCAGGCGTCCGTCTTCCCGCTGCAGTCTGGTCATGACGAACCCGACCGCTTTGCGGGCAGCTTCCAAATACCGGGTATCGTCGAGCACACGGGCTCCTTTTGCCAGCGCCGCGATCATCAAACCGTTCCAAGCCGTCAGGACTTTGTCGTCTTTTCCCGGGTGAACCCTTTTTTCCCGGGTGTCAAACAGTTTCTGCCGAGCCTCTTCCAGGAGCTTCGTCAATTCCTCCCCGTTCAGGCCAAGCTGCTTCGCAACAGCCTGGTGATCGGTGTCGATCAGATTGAGGTGGCTGGTCCCGTCCTCGAAATTCCCTGCTTCCGTCACGCCGTAGTACTTGCAGAAAATCCCGCCGATCCGTTCCCCGAGCGCCGCTTTGATCTCTTCCGGCCGCCAGACGTAAAACTTGCCCTCTTCGCCCTCCGAATCGGCGTCTTCCGCCGAATAAAACCCGCCTTCCGGACTTGTCATGTCGCGCAGGACATAGGTGAACACATCCCGCGCCACATTTTTGAAAAACGGATTTCCCGTCGCCTGGTAGGCCTCGAGATAGGCGTTGGCCAACAGCGCGTTGTCATACAGCATTTTCTCAAAGTGCGGAATCCGCCACATCGGATCGACCGAATACCGGGCAAATCCGAATCCGATATGGTCGTAGATTCCCCCGCGGTACATCGATTCCAGCGTATGTTCCACCATGGACAGCGCCCGGCTGCGGCCCGTTTTTTTCCAATACCGCAGCAGGAACCCGAAATTGTGCGGGGACGGAAACTTCGGAGCGGAACCGAATCCGCCGTATTCGGGGTCATAGCTCCTGACAAAGCGGTTGTAAGCCTCCTCCAGCACTTCTTCCGTCAGTTCGTCGCCTCCGGCGCCTTGAAACCGCGGCTGCAGCGCTTGCGTAATCTGTTCTCCCGCCCGCAGAATCTGCTCCCGTTCCGTTTGCCATTTTTCAACGATCCGGGACAGGATGTCCAGCAGCCCCAGCCGGCCGTACTTGCGTTCTTTCGGGAAATAAGTGCCTGCAAAAAACGGCTTTTTGTCCGGCGTCATGACGATCGTCAGCGGCCATCCCCCGTGCTGCGTCATCTCCTGGCAGACGGTCATGTAGATATGATCCACGTCCGGACGTTCTTCCCGGTCCACCTTGACCGAAACGAAATGTTCGTTGAGATACTTCGCGACTTCCTCGTCTTCAAACGACTCGCGCTCCATAACGTGGCACCAGTGGCAGGTGCTGTAGCCGATGCTGAGGAAGATAGGCTTGTTCTCCTGCTTCGCCTTTGCAAACGCTTCATCCCCCCATGGATACCAGTCGACGGGGTTGTAGGCGTGTTGGAGTAAGTAAGGTGATTTCTCATTTATGAGTCGGTTGGGGATTCTGTCCATATTTGGTGCTTCCATCATATTTCTCCTTCCATAATTTTTCCGTTAGTTTACACGTTCCCGTTAGTATACTCGAAAAGGAAATCCTGTATGAAGAGAGTCGTTCGTTTCGATTGGGATGCGTCCTCAATCTTTCAGATAATCGGGTCTTCGTTGAAACGGAAGATGTAGGCGAGTGCGCCGCTCATCTCGCAAACTTTCAGTCCCCTTGATAATCGGGTCTTCGTTGAAACCGTCTGTAATCTCGTCAATAATTCGCTCTTCCTCGCGCTTTCAGTCCCCTTGATAATCGGGTCTTCGTTGAAACCGTCCGTAAACCAACGCATCGAGGAAACCTTGTGATTCCTTTCAGTCCCCTTGATAATCGGGTCTTCGTTGAAACTGGCAAATGTTTTGTTAGACGCAATCAAGCGATAGGCTTTCAGTCCCCTTGATAATCGGGTCTTCGTTGAAACCCGATCACAGACCGGGTGCAATTATTCCACCCCCCTCTTTCAGTCCCCTTGATAATCGGGTCTTCGTTGAAACGGAAATGTCGCTTGGGGCACGAATCCGGTCGCGGATCTTTCAGTCCCCTTGATAATCGGGTCTTCGTTGAAACACGCAGTACGGTCAGCGCCTCGTCGAAAACTTTATCGACTTTCAGTCCCCTTGATAATCGGGTCTTCGTTGAAACATCGCGCTGAAAGGAAATCACGAAGAAATGTTTTTGGAGCTTTCAGTCCCCTTGATAATCGGGTCTTCGTTGAAACGGCTGGTAGACAAGCTCTTGGAAGGTCTGAAAAACTCTTTCAGTCCCCTTGATAATCGGGTCTTCGTTGAAACAGGGAAAAGCGCGTTCGCCACCTCGATGGTGCCAAACTTTCAGTCCCCTTGATAATCGGGTCTTCGTTGAAACCGCTGGGCATTTGTGCTGATCGCATGAATCTCTCGCCTTTCAGTCCCCTTGATAATCGGGTCTTCGTTGAAACACCGAGGCAGCGTGGTGATCGGGTACAAGAAAACGCCTTTCAGTCCCCTTGATAATCGGGTCTTCGTTGAAACCGTCTGCCGGTCTCGCGTTGAATCGGGCAATCTTCGAGCCTTTCAGTCCCCTTGATAATCGGGTCTTCGTTGAAACAAGATTTGGCCGTAAAAGCCCAGCAGGTGATCGGGGCTTTCAGTCCCCTTGATAATCGGGTCTTCGTTGAAACGGTTTGACCACGAGACCAACTCATTGACGTTTCCGGCTTTCAGTCCCCTTGATAATCGGGTCTTCGTTGAAACTAGCAGACGTAAATTTGGACCTTATGTCCTCGCTTGTCTACTTTCAGTCCCCTTGATAATCGGGTCTTCGTTGAAACCATGCTAATCCCTCCTGGTTGTTATTATGTACAGAACTTTCAGTCCCCTTGATAATCGGGTCTTCGTTGAAACCAGTTTGTAATCTTCTACGGCCTGATTCACATTCTCTTCTTTCAGTCCCCTTGATAATCGGGTCTTCGTTGAAACTTTTGCAGATGATCCCCGCCGCCTGCGTAGAAAGGTGGTCTTTCAGTCCCCTTGATAATCGGGTCTTCGTTGAAACCCACCGTTGATGCTGGTGAGGATCACTATGTAGCCGTCTCTTTCAGTCCCCTTGATAATCGGGTCTTCGTTGAAACCCAATCATGGCAACGCAAATGGTTGGGTCGAAGAAGCTTTCAGTCCCCTTGATAATCGGGTCTTCGTTGAAACTAACTAGTTCCAGGCGAAATTCTTGTGTATTAGAGATCTTTCAGTCCCCTTGATAATCGGGTCTTCGTTGAAACAAGACGCTGCCCAACTATTCCACGACCGCCGCACAATTACTTTCAGTCCCCTTGATAATCGGGTCTTCGTTGAAACAGTAGAAATCAATCTCGCTGATCTTGATCTTGCGACGCCTTTCAGTCCCCTTGATAATCGGGTCTTCGTTGAAACAGGCGGGCCGGATGAATTTGTCGGGCTTAAATTTTTACCTTTCAGTCCCCTTGATAATCGGGTCTTCGTTGAAACCGACCGCAGTGGACATTAAAAAATCCAGTTGCGGTGCGGGTCTGCGCGTTTTCTAATACTGCCAATTCCTGCACTTTTTTCGAGGATTGATTTCTTGCTGAAAAATGGCCGCTATCCTCGAAACCAATAATATCCCATGCCATTAAGGATAGCATTCCCTACTTGCGCATAAGTCATGTTACAAGGGAGCCTAGATTCCATCATCATTTTCACCCATTTTATCATTCAAACCAAGCGCCCACAAATAAGCGTCCAACATCCGTTCGACCGCTTCCGAAACTAGTAATACAAGCGGTGTCATCATCCCTGTCTCGTCCGCTTCACGTAAAGCACTATAGTATTTCGTGCGATCTTCTTGACGAATAATTGCTGGCGGATAGTGCTCCCGCATCAAAATCAGATTCATGAGAAGTCGTGCAGTACGTCCGTTACCGTCCACAAATGGGTGGATATGTACAAACCGGTGATGAAAAGTGGCTGCTCTCTCAATTGGATGCAGTGTTTGTCCTTCACCTTCAAGCCATTCAAGCAAATCCCTCATCAAACCGGGAACCAGCGAATTCATGGGCGGAACATGAGGACTCCCTTGAATGAACACATTAATGTTTCTATAACTCCCTGCGTCCTGATCCCGGATATTTTTTAATATCAACTGATGGATTTGCTTGATCACAAATTCGGTAATTGGAGCATTCTTACTTACAAGGTCTTCCACCAAGCCAATAGCTTCCGCATGATTAATGACTTCAAAATGCTCGCGCAGAGATCGCCCTCCGACAGTAATCCCTTCCAGCACAACTTTGGTTTCCGATAAAGTCAGGGTGTTTCCTTCAATTGCATTGGAATGATAAGTCCACTCCACCAAAAGGCGCTCCTTGAGGTTCTTTACAACAACCTCAGGAAGTGGTCGTTTTAAATCCAACAATTCCTTTTTTTCATCGATACGCTTGAAGTCCATTTTTTCACCTTCTTTCTACCGCTATGATTTCAGGCATCCAATTAAGGTTGGCGCTAAAGCCTGCGGTTAAGGGAGGTCTTAGGGCTTTTAAAAATAGGTTAACTTGATTCGCGTTTAAACCAGGTATAGCCACGGCTTGATGCCATTTGGCGATACGGTAGAAAAACGGATTTCATAACCCGATCCCGTCCAAGACGGGCACCCGTATCATCAAAGGTATTAACACTTTCAAAGGTGGTCTTGGGTCCCATGTCATCAAGATATTGCATGACCACTTGGCTGCTGAATTCACCGCTTTCCCCCAGAAAATAACTGAACGAACTTCCCAGTTGATCAAGAACCTCTTGCGAAATCATCTGCAGAAAGCTTCCTCTTTTGCCAAAATAATTAATGTGCGTCAGCAACCTTCTTAATAGATCAGTTTGCTCCTGCGTTAAGCCCTCGATTCGCATCGCAATCTTGAGATTCCCATCAAAATACACATATTCGCGGAACCCCACCGAAGAAATAAACGCCAGTCCCGTTTTTTTATCTTTTGGCTCCGTGAGAATTTTGATAAAGCTGTTATTTACAATCGCCTGTTCAGGAGGTTCAAACCGGATCTCCAAATCCCGCACCCAGGAAAATATGGACGGAACCTCGATCCCCATTCGAAACGCCGCATCCAATAGAGCCATTTTTACACTGTACATCGTGGGAACAAGGTTGGTCTTCCCTCCGGAACTGGTGGAAGCCGAGGCTCGCAATGAAAAAAGGGACGTGTGCTGATACGTTGTCACCAGCCACATTGGACTATCTCACCTGCTCGATCAGATCCGCCAAAATTTTCGTGAACTCAGACTGGGAGTTAAACTCATAGACTGTAATGGCATCCGGGAATAGTCTGTTCAGATTTGCCTGGATGCCTCGAACTTCCTCACGATATTTTCCTTTTAAAGGACTGACAGTTGGTGCAGGCACGGTTAAACTGGAAGTCGCGACAACACCCTGAAAATTCACGATATGAGGAAACTGCGTATTCCGATGAGCACCAAGCGGCTTTACAAATGTCAGCAGGATACTTTCAAGCAGTGCCTGCACCCGTTTTTTGCGATCTTCATCGGAAATTTGGTACTCACGTTCCACATCGTTAAAACCGACTCTGGACAATTCTGCATTCATGACTAATGCATATTCCCCTGAACTGGCCGGACGATAAAAAATGTTTTGTCCAAGGTTAGCTCCTGACTCGTCTCCCGACCCCTGTCCTCGACTGGTGTCAAACTTTACATGAAAGTAAGATTCGGTTCTCGTTTTTTCCGGAACCCCAACCAGCCAACCAAATTCCACAGTCGACTTCCGGGGGGTGGAACGTCCGCCCTGAGTGATCAAAACACCTTCAAGATCGTCCACAGCACAGTGCTGAAGTACTCTTTTCAACGTATCGCCAATTGCATTTTTGTCTCCAAGAGTCTTGAAAAATTCGGTATCCGCATTGATTCGGTTGGAATTAAACTTCATGCATCCGGCACAAAGGGGAAGTTCTTTGTCCAAAGCCAGGCCATGCAGATGTTCCGCCTGAATATGCTTCAGCATATCCCCGGAAATTGCGTTGACAACGGTTGGTTCCCCATTCTCGTCGACAATATGTACCATTCGGGTCTGTAGTTGGTTTCCTTCCGCCCCTTCGTTATTCAGGGAATGCATATCGAGAGTCAGGAGTCCCGAGATGGAAAGAGATTGAAACGGAATGTTCATACTTCAATTTCCTCCTCTGCATAATCGTGGTCTTCTTGAACCTTTTCATCTTTTGCGGACGCAAAGGCGATTAAAAGCATCGCAATCGTCTCTGTTTCTTTCTGTCCGGGGTAGCGATCCAGCAACTCTCCAAACTGTTCAAGATCCTGTATGGATACACGTTTACGCCTACGCCCCGGCTTGTCCTTGAGTTGTTCTTCCCTGCGAGCGTTCTCATAATTGAATTCATTGACAAATTCTGCAATCACACTCAATAATTCTTCCCGAAACTTTGCCTTCCGTTTGATCTCCTGAAACAGTCCGTACTTGATGTCAAAGATCTGCTGCCCTTTGGACTTTAAGTATTGCTCGCTAACCGTGGCTTGTTTGATCGCCCTTGCAATGTTTCGAAAACCTTGATTATTCAGGACTTCTTTAATAGGTAAACCAGTTTTGGACACTCTAAACAACTCCTCCAAGTTTGTCAGCAGAAAAGAACGGATAGGACGGTTCCCTTCTCTTCGACTCATAACCAGACAGCCGTATCCCCCCAAGAACCTAAGGAATGCAAGCCAATCGGACGCTGAAAGAAAGTCTCTGTAGAGGTGAAGAAGCGCTGCTTCTTCACTTTTATCCTCATCGAGCAGTTGGAGAACCTTTTTGTGTTCCTCAATTATGGTTTTCCATCGGTTAATATCTTTCTCTTCATAGACGGGAAACCAGTTTGGCAACCCCACACTGGATATGTTGGATACCGGTTTTGCCGATCCGAGCGACTTAAAATAACTTGTTTGGATGCAAGAGATTACTTCCCGTGGGGTGACCCCTCGCGGAACCGGGTATTCCCAACCGCTCGCTGTTTTCATGTCCGACTTGCTGGTAAGGAATCCAATCAGATCAAACACCGCAAAGAGATCTGCTTTCCGGGACGTCCAAGCGGATGTTGTCTTCAAGGGTTTCAAGTTTTCCAGATGGAACAGGCTGATATTCGCGGGTACCGGAACACTCATCTTGATATCGTCCCCGATTCCATAACCCCACAACACATATTCGGAACCGATGAACCTCAACCACTCTTCAAACCAGTCAACAAAAGACGCAGGCAGAGAAGCACGCGCGACACTGTCCGGCTTTGGCCGGTTGATTCCTTTTCCGACTGCCGGATTGAAGACCTGAACGGCCGGAACTTTCGGGCTAAACTTGGAATTAACATCTCCTGACAATTGTCCTTGCCCAAGAGCTGTCAGCTTCTTCTTGACACTTTCAGCCAATTCTTCCGGATTTGCGTTCCATATTTCTCCGAAGAGCTTATTCCTGGCGTTAATACCTTGCAAGATGTTCACTTTCTGATAAGCATAGAAAACCCTCGGCGGTTCCGGTATTTCCGACAGATCCTGACCGGCCTTCTTTCGTTTCCTGGCATCCTTTAGTGTGTCTGCCATCGCTTTATATGCAACATAATCGAACGGCCGTGCTCCGGGTGGAGGATATTCTTCCGGTTTTGTCCGAATAAATTCAAACAAGGGGTCTCGCTGCAAACCCGCATAGTCAGCTTCATCCAAATCGATAGGAGTTGACGCTCTGACAGAATAACTGCCTGTCCCCTCAATGACCTCGGTTTCAATCCCTCTGGAGATAGCCCAAATCAGCTTGGACAGTCCTACCGCCGCCAATGCATCCGCGTATGTGCCTGTGCGTTTTTGTATGAAAAATTGGCTGAATTTCGTCACGTGATCCCTCCCTCTTCCCCTGTGGCTTCTTCGTTCCGCTGAGACCTGCGATCCGAAAGGCGCAATCTTCTGACCAGATACCAGTAGAAGGCCAATACATCCTGATTGGCCAACCACCTCACAAGCGATTCAAGGTGACAGGATTCCTTTTGCGGTTTCAAGAACGGCTCATAAGGCAACCCCTCCAGGCTCCGGATGACCGTCTCTTTTGCACCTTTGGCAAACACGATGGGCTCAGACCTCTCGCTGAACGCATGATGATGACGCATAATCGCCAGGAGAATGGGAACCGCTGTCTTTTTGTCACGCAATTCCTTGCCCAGCCATTCCTGCAACGCGACAGCCCCTTCAGCCGCATGACGGGGTCTTTTGTATACTCTTTTACGGCTGGCTTCCCGATCAAGCGAATTGTCTTCATCAAAATCAGTATGAGCGAGGAAATCCTGCTCCGGTTTCCGCTTGATTTCCTGTTGCCAAAGGCGGACCTTTCGCTGGTATTCCACTCCCAGTTTGCCCGTGTCATGCAACGCTGCGGTAAGTTCCGACAGTTCTTCCACTTTGCTCGGACTGAGACGAAAAGCTTCTGCAATGTATTTCGATGCAATTCGATAATTTTCCTTTTCTTTCCTGTGCTCCTCCCGAATTTTTTTTACATGATCCAGATAAGTTTCCCGTCTGTAACTGAAACGTTCATATTCGATTCCGTATCCATCAGATAGATAGCAGGACCACCTGTCCCCTTTTTTTCCAAGAATCAGCCCGACAATCGTATGATACATCGCAATCTCTGGGGACAACACCAAGAGAGTAGCCACCTCTGCTTCTTCAATACGCTTAATGGGACGCCATATAACAACATCATCTAGATCCTGGCTGTCAGGAAAATCCGGAACAAAGACCACTTTCCTTTCTTCCCATTTGTCTTTCTCGATACCCGAATTGTTTTTCAAAAAATAACGCAATGTGCCCCGGCTGACAGAGACCATCTGCGGCTTCTTCCGCAAATCCAATTTTGACGGGTTCGGGTGGAGAATCACGGATATACTGCCAATGCTTCTGACCAAACCGCCCATATCCGCATTGCCGGCAATCAGGGCGTTGGTAATCTCTCTGCTCCTTATAAACAGGTCCCGTATGGTTTCCGTTATTCTCTTCTTGTCGATCGGTTCATGAACCTGGGCAATCCAGTCTTCTTCCATCTCTCGCGTGAGTTCCGTATTCGACGGAATCTTTTGCAAGAGTTCTTCCGTGTTCATCATGATCTGCCAATCATCCTGGTTACCCCTTTTGGAGGCATAGGGAAGGAAGTTGTATTCGTCTCCTTCTTTAACCGAATAAACATAAACTTGCCCTTTTTCACCCGGAAACCTGGCGCATCTTCCAATCCGCTGCAGCAGGGCGTTGGCTGGACACAGGTCGGTCAACAGCACATCAGCAGAAATGTCCAGTCCAGCTTCGACAACCTGTGTGGCGATGAGGATTCCTTTCTGAGTTGAACCCTTGGCAAAAGTTTGAAGCACCCATTTCTCAACTTCCTCACGATGGTCCTGAAACATTCTGGAGTGCAATACTTTCACTTCAAGCTTTTGTTCTCTTTGTAAGAGTATATTTTCTAGTTGGAAAAAAAGCTGTTGTGCTTTATCAACCCTATTGACCACTACAAGGGTTCTTCCGTCCTGATGTCTCTTGATAATTTCTTCTGCAGTCAACGGGGAATCTTGCCAAGAGATATGGCGTGTCCGTTTGGGAAGCAAGTCATGCTCTTCTTTTGTAAGTGATACTGCTTGTCCCTGCATGTGTCGTTCCAAAGTTGCAATGACTGATTGGGGGGCAGTTGCTGTCATAATCAGAAAACGCACATAGGGAGACAGACGTTGCATCATGTCCAAAAATGTGGGCAAAGCCTCCTGATAAGACAGCAAATGAAACTCATCAATGACGATGTAAGACCCGATGATCGCTCCGGGAGGGATGTTGGCGGATGTCTTTGAAGTTCCATAAGGTAAACCAATATAAGCGCTTAACAGTTGGTCAATTGTAGTAAATACAACATCTCCCTCAAAAAAAGGGTCGTTTGGCTGGTTACCCATTTGGATGGTCGGTTTCAAACAAAATTCCTTTTCGATTACCCCCTTCGTCGACTCGTACAGGGAAGAGGCTAGTGTTCTTAAAGGTAGAGCATAGATGAGACGATCAGCAAACTCCAACCCTTTGCGGCGGGCATACAAGAAAGGAAACAGAGCCGTCCATGTCTTGCCGGATCCGGTTGGTGCAGTTAATACTACATTGCGGCCTTTATGCAAGAGAGCCGCGACTCGCAATTGGAAGTCATATGGCTCATTAGGTTCACCATTAGTTTTTTTGGGGAGCAAATCAGAAAAAATTTCCTTCACGATTCCTCTCCTCCCTACAGTTGTCGTCCCCTTGCAACGGGTCACAAAAAAATGATGTCCTAGAACAACCGAAAGTAACTTTCAGTCCCCTTGAAACTCGGGTCTATGTTAGACTCATTTTTGATGATTTATGAAATTAAAAACATCTTTCAGCCAGAAAACTAGTACTAGGTTATAACTTTTGAGCGTTTTGCAGAATTAGCAATTCTACAAAAAGCTAAAAGAAAGAGCCGTTTGTAATGGATAGTGTCGCTTTCGTTCTTTAAAGGGTGACAGTCAAAAGGGCATACCTACAGAATTTTTGATTTTGGATGTTTGTTTCTGGTTTAAGCAGCTTGATTTTTAGTTTTTGCCTTAGCAATGGCTAACCCCGTTGCCAGCAAAACAATCGCATTGAGATACACATGGGTTTTCACTTTCTCAATGCCTCCAACATGCACATCGTTCGCTGTGAGATACTCTTTCAACCGTGAATTGCAACGCTCTACAGCGGTTCGTTCATTGTAAAGAAGTTTCCAATTCGTTGTATCCCGGTGAGGATTGCAAAACCTACGGATATTCTCCTTAACGTTGACCTTCAAGACCATTCCGTAGTTGGAAGGTGAGCACCAAGTAGTGCCGTGCGGACAGTCGACTTTACCGACCGCATGCGGACAACGGAATTTCAACCCATCACCGTGTGCTCCCCAATAGGTCATCTCGTATCCCATGGAACAACGGGGAGTTCCGTTTGAGGAGAAACCGGCTGGCGGTTCCTTCTCATTCCGAAGATTCAGTGGAATGACCGCTTGAGCTTTATGCTTACGAGCGGCTTCATAATTCTTGAGTTGGTCATACCCGGCATCCATGATGAAGTATTTGACCGTTTTGCCTACCTGGGCAACCACTTTGCTCATCAGCGACGGTGCCATATCTCCGTCATTGACATGGGCGGGCGTCACTTCCAATGCGATGGGCAATTCACTTTTCGTGTCCACGGCAAGATGAATTTTATAGCCAAACCAAGTGATCTTATTGCCAAATGAGTCAAATTTGGCACCCCATGAAGCATTTCCGGTGAGTTGACATCGGGATTTCGGCTGTTTTCGTTCAAACGCTCCGATGCCAGCCGCATCGATGGCCGTATGATTCCCGTCAATGATTCCTACCACTCGACACTGTTGAACAAGATCGTTGAACAGTTTTTCTGCGAGTCCTTTTTGAACAATCCGCAGAAACACACGGCTAAGTGTCGAGACAGAGGGGGCTTCCTGATCCAAGCGAAAACCACATTGGTAACGGAATCGTAGGTCAGAAACAAGCCGGTTCCGAAGGGCCGTAAAGGTCGAAATGCCTTCTAGCGGAGCCACCAAGAGGGCCCGTAATATCGCTTCTCGGTTACAACCTTTGGCTCCTCGGGGTGATGGACTTCTCAAATCCTTGGCATAAGGTCGGAGATCTAAAAGTCCGGTGATTTAGGTCGGTTGTAGCCGTCTAATCGGCAAGTAAAAGGAGGCAAACCACCCAACCAACGCCGATATCAGCAGGCCTGACACCGCCTCCGTCATCGCGGGTTCCGGTTTTAGGCAGGCCGAAACACCGGTTTGAGGTCGCTTTTTCTGAAACCGGCATAGTCTTTTCAAGTTTTGGACGATGGCCGTCAGCAGCGCCTGCTCCTGCATGCAGTCCAGCCCGCGGCTCCGTGCGCGATCCAGTCCATGCGCGACTTTGCTTTCGGCAAACACATGCTCGCACCGCGTCCGCAACTTTTGCAGATGACGGTAGGAACCCTGGAGTTGAATGTGTTTGGCTTTGTTTCGGATTTGGATTCCCCGGATTTTGGCCAGCCGTTTGCGTTGTCTCTCCGGATCGTTGGTTTGACGTTTCCAAGTCGGTATCTCTTCCAGTGTCAGGTTGCGAAGCGAAATCAGGGGAACAATCCCTTGCTCAAACAACGCGTGCAGATACTCGGTCGTGCCGTAGGCTTTGTCGGCAGAAAGCGTTCGAATCCGGATTTGCGGATGGGCAAAGCGAATCGCCGCCAGTTGCTGTAAACTCGTCTCGCGCTCAGCCGTCCCGGACGCGATACTCGCTTGCGTGGACAGAATGACGCCGGATTGGACATCTGTCACATGATGCACCAAATACCGCAAATGCGCTTCCTGACCGTTCGACTTTTTGTACAAGCGGGCATCCGGATCCGTCACGCTGCGGTGGGTCTTGTTTGAGAACGTTTTGCCATGAAAGTCTTCCTGTGTCGCCTCGTCTTCCACCCGTTGCTCCTTTCGTGCAGGCGGTGCGGGCGGCTGGCTGTCATCATCGGAATCATGGGTGCCACCATCAGTCTGCTCGTCTTGCCGGGCCATGCGAGCCAGGTAATCCTCAAGCGACTCCACCGGAGCCAGGGCGATTTCTCTCAAGCTGTGGATGGACGCGTTGGCGCGCACTTGGGTGCCGTCGACGCTAGCGTGCACATCGGGTTGGACCAATCCGGCAGCGATGCACTGATCGACGACATGTTTCATCAGCTTCTCAAAAATGCCGTGTTTTCGCCATAATTTCCGGGTCTTGACCAGAGTCGTCCGATCCGGCAAAGTCGGCCGGGATGGATTCGGTCGCAGGACGGATTCGAAGTCCAGTCCGCAAAACCACAAATAGCCCGCATGCATGGGCAGCAGTTGATACAATTCCCGTTCGGAGTGGTTGAACAGGTACGAAAGCAGCATCAATCGAACCATCCGCTCCGGGTCAGCCGCCGGGCGGCCGGTACGTTGTGTGTACAGCGGCGCCACCCAGTCATGGACAACGGAAAAATCAATCGCTTCGTTCAGTTGGCGCAGAATGTGCTTTTGGGGCACGAGTTCATCCATGTCCACAAATTGGAACATCTGAGGCTGGATGGCCGATGACTTACGAGCTTTCATGTTCAATCACTCTTTCGATGGTTTGTTACAGTATCAATTCGGCAAACCCGTGGTAAAAGCCTGCATACGCGGACTTTTTCACCGGACTTCTAAAGCAGCAAAGAATAGGCTTAATCGCTCATGTGACTCAAGTTTTAACCAATCCTCGAAGGAAAATAAGGATTCTTGGAGAATATACAAGTGACTTCCCTCCATGGTGAAAGTGGATGTTTTCGGCACTTTAAACTTTCTCCAATTTGGGGTGAAGTCCTTTTTTATTCCTCTGAAAACCTTGTGTCACAAGGACTTAGAATTATGCAAAACTCTCACTTTTAAAAAGTTGGCATATAAATTAATGGATCATGGGGAGGGGATGTTCCAGATCCCCTCCAGAAAGATTTTACTATTTTTTTACAACAATTATTTGGACCAAAGTCAAGAATGAAAATTTCATTATGTACACCTCCCACTATAATTGATACTGTGGAAGGTCTTCTTTTAGAACTTAAAAATGTTAGTGCATAAACTAACGATAATAAGGGATCTTAAATTGTTCGAACTCTGATTCTGCCGAAGTCAAAAACCGTATTTTTACCCAAATGTACAATTTCCGCTGCCTTCAGCCACGGCAGAAATTCCCATACATTGCCCTCGTATAGCGCCCAACCTACTATCCCGCCCATCTTCATCTTGGAATCCTGACGGCCTGAATAGCGGTCATATTCCACCCACTTGATCTCTTTGCGAACAAGTTGAATATTTTCCGCTTTTGCCAACAATTCTTTAATATTCCAGTCAGGGGTGACACCATGGTGGAACTGGAGAAGTCCAGTCATTCGGCGTAGGATGTTCCGAACAAGCAAAGAGAATTTAGGTTCGCTGGTGTATACACCTTGCGATTTGAGTCGTAACGGAGTGTCAAAAAAAACCATCAGTCTTTCCTGCCTCTCGTCATGGACATTTGCTCGCTCCCATATGTCACTTCCCGTCAAAACAACGGGTGAATGGACGGTCACATTTCCACCATCCAGATATACCGTTCGGTGGAACCCCATTTTCTCGTCCCGGTTATCAATATGCACCACCCGATAAGTCTTCCTTCCCTTGCCGATTCCTTGCTCTCCAAGTTCTTTAAAAGTACTGACGAAGAGTGGAGCATAATGAATGGCTTTGCCAAAAAGGAGTACATTGACCGAAAGCATGTCTCCAGCCTCGTATATTGTTTGCTTGTCGATTGGCACTTCCAAAATATATGGCCGTGGCACCTGTTCATAACTTCCCATAAATACATCATCCTGAGCAGGGCGGGTTTCAAAAATATACGGGTAGGCACAATAAGACAAGGCACTGCATGTTTTACAATCCTGACCGGGATGAATGCAAGAAAGTCTTTTGAAAACATGTCCGAACCCGCCACGAAATGTGGATGCCTTCCAGGCAGGCAATTCCAATCCCTGTTCTCCGGCCTGCAAGGTAAAAGAATACTTTGCAACTCTTAGCTCCTCGAACAAATTTGCTTCCTCCCTGAAATCCCCTTGCAACGGGCCAAATTTTACCTTGGATCAAAGCAGTACCTTCGCATTTCTTCCTTAATTTTAGGCAATGCTGCCAATAATTTTTCCCCAAAGTGCCCTGCCGGCTTTGGATTTTTTCGCCAACCGGCATGGTTGAGATCGTTTCTGTAATCATGCAAAACATGAATGCTATTGAGAAAATCTTTATATTGGCTCAACCGGTCCGCCAATTCCGGACTAACCTCGCTTGCATGTCCGGGTTGCTCCTTTCCCTGCATTCTCTTAATGGCAACCCTGAGTGTGGAATTTACCATTTCCCTTTGTCTAATCTTGTCGATTCCTTCCGCCTCGCAAATGGTAGTGAGAATTAACTCATCCAGAAGAGTATAGGCTTGCTGAACCAAACCGTGGCGTACGCACCATTCCACAGCGGCAAAACCTGATTCGATGACATCCGGTTGAACAAGCGGCCGGATAGCCTCTTCAATTTGCGCTATCAGGTCGCCTAACAGGGCAAATTGGGGGCGCAACTCTGCGGATTTAAGTTTTTCAATGGCAAAAATCACGTTTTGCGCTTCGTCCGATATGGAAGGTCCCCGGTTGGTCTGCAGGGCAGCGGTCAGTCTGTCCAACTTGTCTGAAAGAACCTGCGCTTTTTTTAGATCCGGGGGTGTAGCTCGTTCCGCCAGCGTAATCTCCCTCTTGGTGGAGCGAATCCATTCGCCGAGCGGCTGCCACCGGCCCGCTTTCAGGAAAATATCCACGTTGTTTATCCAATCCTGAAAATCGACAAAAGGGGTCAGATCCAGTACGGGAGCTATTTGTTCGGTTGCGGGAGAGCCTGAATTTGACCTGGCTTCATAGTTGCCATAATAAATCCCGATCACCTGCACATTTTTGGCCACCCTTGCAAAATGCAGCACCAACAAAGTCAGCATCGGCTGGAAACGAAAGGAGTGCGTAATGTCAAACACAACTTGATCGTCTGGCTTTAACAGATCAAACATTTTCCGAAACAACTCCCACAGGGAGTCCTCGCCTTTTGTATCCGGGATGTCTGTTTCATGCACCACCATCTCGCGATTCCGGCGGAATTTTTCCAGTTCTGCGGCCAATCCCGGTGATCCGCCCGAGCGGGTTTCCCAGTTTGCTTTCCGGGCCCCCTCCGTCAGAAAGATGTAAGCGTCCGAAAAGGAAAGGCCGGCCTCTCCGAGAAGTTCCAGCAACGCATATTGAATATAGGGGGTATTTGAGGATACCCTTTCTTGAAGCGTGTATCGGCATGAAGTGTAAGGCCCCGTTCCCAGAAACGATAAAAATTTGATCCCCATACGAATCCCTCTCTTTTTCTCATTTCAGTCTTCCATAGCCGGAACTCGTTTTGCCGCCTATCCCACGGTTGGCCAGAGCTTCCTTCAACAGGGCAAACGCGAGTTTCGTCCACTTTCTTCCGTCCTCATTCTCCACATCACAGCTCACCGCCACAAAGAATCTCCCCCTGACACTCAGGAAAGGAACCGGGGTGGGGTCATCAAAATCAGTGGGGGCCCCTTCTCCCTCATAGTAATCACGGTGATGAACCGTCGTGACATCCAGTTCGAGGGAATTCCCCAATGTTGCAGGGTCTGGATACGCGTCATGAAAGATGATGTGTCCGGCGCATTCCGCGCTTCCAAACAGAACTTGATAATAGACGCCGCCTGGAGCAAAACCGGGGTCTGCGCCCCAAATCTCCTGTGAGTACTGAGCCGCCAGGCCTTTCAGTGCGGAGCCCGGAATGAAGGGAACCCCATACGTGTGGTGCAAATAAATCCCTGTTTCCAACACGGAAGCGGTTCCCAGGCCAATAATCATTCGCCCGTCCACTTCCATCATTTGCGATTCACTGTCCCGCAACCTTTCCTGATAGCGGGAAAATACAGCCGGGTAAAATTCCTTTACGTTGACCAGTGAAGCCCTTGCCTCTTCAAGCAAATTCCTTTTGTGTTCCCCCGATTCCTGATAGCTTTGAAGAAACCTTTGCAGAATCAGTCCGGGATGGGACGCTTTTTGCTTCTCGGTCTGTTGCAATGTACCGATTACGTTACGGCAGGCTTGTTCCAATGTGACTCACCTTCTTTCCCGCATTATTCTCAACTTTGAGAAGCGCTTCTGCGTACCGTTTATACAAATCCGCAGCCAGCTTGGCTTGTCGGGAAATCCACATGTACTCCACCAATTCAGCCTCCCGGACAATCGACCAATTTTCCGGCTCGCCCACCCCCAGTGTTTCGGCCAGATGTTCAAGATACAACCTGTAAGCCGACTGCTTGCCCGCTTTTGATTGATAGAAGGAAATCGCCTGGCAAAGGCCGCAGCCGTGCAACAAGGCCGGGAAGTGAAGGCAAAGGCGGCCGTATTCTTCCGCATTTGCCTCCACCGTTTTTTCCTGAACCTGTTTGACATGCTGATAGATGGTCTGAGCCATCAACTGTTGACTGGAAATCATGATCCTCCGTCCTTCCTTATGCGAATATACACCGAACCTTCCCTTTCCCGACTGTTGTCTTGCCGCCAATCTGTATCTGGAGTTCCTGTTGTCCGAATAAATCCAACAGATTGACAGGGCTGTCCGTTTTTGTAGACACCTGGTCACACCATACGACTCCTGCAAGGATACTTTCCGCAGGCAAATTTTCTTCATACCAGAGCGCCCCCGGCGCAACCGTGCCCGTTTTTTCCTGAATCCTTACTCGGGCGTTCACCTCGGTGGCAAATTCGCAAAGAAAATTAAAAAGATCATCATGAACAACCGCAAACCGTTCCCGGAAGATCTTGTCCCAAGTGGGATCGCCGCCAAAAATGATGTTCGCCAGAAAAGCAGCCCATTTATCCGCTGTCTCATCTTCCTCTGCTTTCAGGTCATACTCTTCCAGAAATACCTTCCCATTGTTGGACAGCTTGCTTTCCTTGGTCTTGACCAGAACGTTTACCGGTGGCTCCGAAGGGTCGGGGAGTTCATCCATTCCGACGGACTGCATGTCTCTTTTTAACCTTTTGAGTACCAATGGTGAGGTAACGTAAGCGTAGGTGCCATAATAACTCCTGACCGGCAACAGCACAATCCGGGCATCGGTAAAAACGATCGCTCCCGCACTCTCATATCCCGTATCCTGCCTGCCAAACGCCAGATGAATCCGTTCTTCGTCCAGACCGTTTTTCCGGAAATGCTGTTTGAGGACCCCTTTTACAGCGGTTCCAGGCACAAGGGGCCATTGTGTCAATTTCTCACGCATAATCGGCAAATCAATAAAGCCTGTCCCTTGCCCCACTCCCACATGGAGGGGAGTAATCGCATGAAGCCAGTACATTTTTGCTGTTTCCGACATTTCTTAGTCCTCCCAATACCCGATTCAGATTCTATCTACAGATTCCAGACGCCCCACAAGGCTGAACCAAAGCCATCGCGTCGATCCTGCTCGTCATCGCTGACCGGTTGCAACCACAAATCCGAAAGGTAAGCGGCCGGGTTCCCTTGAACCACCTCAAAGAAATAGACGCTTCCGGCAGCAACCAACCTCCTCACCGGCTTGGGTCTTTTTCTTTCGAAGCTCCATCCTGAGACCGGCTTCCAGCGGTCAATGCAAGCTCCCCGAAGTCTCAGGCAGAGTCCTTTTCCTCCCGGCGGTTCTCCTTCCAATGTCTTGCTGCAAATCCAACCGGGCAACCACCCATTTTTAAAAAGGGCGGGAGTTGCCAGTACCATACGCACACCAGTAGAATTGGCCAAAGCAGTTTCCAATTTTCCAGAGGGAGCCCAATCCACGTTATTCTCCACCTGAAAATGGGACAATCGACGTTCACCGCCCAAGGGCTGCCAAGTCTCCAAACTGCGGACAAGCGTTTGCACCTCAGGAGTGGGACAGTGGGTTACCCTGACAGCCAACCCCGTTTCCGGCTCTGCCGAAAACACCAGTCCAGAGGTGGCAAACAGGTGCTCATCCTTGGCTGTCATCGTATCATGTTCCATTGCAATTTGAATTCGGGTCTCCTTTACTAGGGGGAACAGGAAGTCCTGTTCATTTTCCCACTGCGTGGTAAACTGGGGAAACAACCCATTCGGTAGCCCGTCTTCCGATAACCAATCGTTCATCTTCGTTATTGACCAGAAAGAAGGAGCCGAAATCGGCTTGACATCTTCTGTGACCTCTATCGGCCATAATTCGGGAATCGGAAGATTGCATCCCATCCCTTCCGGCAAAGGCTTTGGTCGCAGGATCATCTGACCTAAAATACCATCTTTGGTTTCGTAGAACACCACATCTCGAGGGGCGGGAAAGTAAAGGCGGTTCTGTTGCAACGGAAAAGGACCACAGAAAGCGATAGACCTCAAGATTGCCAGATTATCTGAAGAGAAAGGGTTCTGGGAGGACATTCTTTTTCCAATAAGGGTCCGCAACGATCCTGCGGTAACCGATGGGTAAGGCCAATCCAGGCAATAGATCTGATTCCCGCTATCAATCCCAAACGGTCGTCCATCCCTTGCGATCAACATGTCATGAGGAACAATTTTAAGAGTGGTCATTTGCTTGCTTTATCCCCCGCTTCTGTTAGACCGGGAATCTCTTCTTTGGATTGGCGGAAACTATCCGCGAAACGCCCGGCCAACAACAAAGTGTCCGTCAATCTGGACAAATCGGCAAGACTCTCAACTTTCTTTGTCAATTTTTCTAGCGTTTCTTCCTTGAGAGACTCCTGTTTGGGACGCTTCTTCTTGAGTATCCGAAGAATTTCCGCTTGCAGCAAACTGTTCGGAAGCGCTTCCTGAGGCCATCCTTCATAGAAACGGACTAGCCCCCGCAAATCATACGCTGACTTGGAAGATATTCCTTCCATCTGTAGCAAGTACACCAAATGAAGAATCTCCTCATCCAGTCGGTTTTTCCAAAGGGCTTTGACTCGTATGGCATCCCCTGCACGAGTGTGGAAATGAATTGCAAGCCCATCCCGGTCAGGATGTTTGGCCTCCTTTTCAGCTTTGCGAGCATAATCCAGAAGTATGTCAAGTGGTTCCAGATGATGCCCCACTGAAATTCCAACCGAAAGAGTGGGAGGGCTTCCGTCACACAAAGGAAATTCCCTCGTTAATTCACCGAATTTGTCGTGAAGCTCGCGCGCTGCCTGCAAACAATGGTCAATCGGCAAGAATGCCAATACGTCATCTCCGCCACTATACACCAGAACCCCATGGTGCTTGTGGACAATTTCTCCCGCCCTCGCAGCAAACTGTGACAATCTCCGGAAGAAATGCCGATGGCCGTCTATGCTGTCCAGACTTGAAATGACGGCCCCCATACGGTCTCCATCCGCTAAAAGGATTGCAAAGTAAGGGGAAGGTTCCTTGTGCATACTGTGCAATTCTTTTAGTAGAATGTCGATCCTGTTTCTGATCGGTTGCTCAACGGAGTGTTCTTGAGCCAGCACTTCCCAGCGGTTTGGATAAAAAACGGCTCCATCGTAAGCAAACAGTTTGGCGTCTGGAACCTTTAGCAACTTCAACAAGGGATGCTCCGAAAAAATACGTTCCAATTTAGTCAGAATATCCCTCCCCTTTTCGTTTCTTGCAACTCCCCGTAGCCAAGGATCGATTGCCAGTTGGGTTACCGAGGGAAAGCTCCTTTTTCTGGCTAATCGCTTAATGACTCCGATTGCATCCAGGTGCTCACTCTTTTTAATTCCTGTCCTGATTCGCAATTCATGCGACAACGCCCCTGCATTTCTAAGGACAGATTCCCTCGCCCCGTCAAGGGAAGATTTAGGGATTTCAAACCCCTTTGCGGGTTGAAATTCACGAAGTGATTTGCGTCCTGCCAACAACCGCTCGACCTGCAACCGGGACTGCTGGTAACTCTTATCATCCATAGGAACCCAAGCTGCATAAAACTCAATAACATCGCCAATCTGTGAATGCCATACCTCTTGATCAATCGCATCTGATGCCAACGCAAAAGCTTCAGCAGCAAACTCTCCCCATCTGGCCTGAACCGCTTCTTCAGCCTTTCTTGCTACCGTCGTTGCATCTACATCGGATGGGATCACAGCCAGGATTTTGTTAGCCACACTCAAAGAGGAGTCCGGAGCCAGATCCTCGGATCTTTCGGGTGTAGGAAATATGAGATGGATGCCCGGATCAAAGTCATGGAGGGCTTTGGCGGCCGCCTTGCTCAGTTCAGACAAGACCAGAGAACCAAACCAGAGATCGCGGGTTTTTCTGGCAGCGGCAATAAAGTCTTGAACAGGACCTATGGAAAGGGCCAAAAGCTGATTGCTCATCTGTAGCCTCCTTCTTCCGCGTATCGCAAGAAAGCATCCAAAGCGGATGAAGATCCATAGCGCTTTAAAGGGACATTCGGAAATTGGTCAATGTTGACTTCTCTCATCTGTTCAACGCTGATTTTGTCCCCGGGAAATTTCAACTCTACATCCCCGGTGCCTGAAGTGGTTAGTTTCATGATCAGTGAAACGGCTCGGTTAGCGGAAAGAGACAGCGGTTTCAGGATCAGAGGGCTGGCCATTCGCCGCTTACCCTTAGGCAACAATTCGGCCACGCCTTTTTTTAGGGTCCGTTGGAACACGATTGGCATACCGAATTCAGCCCGCGGAAACCATAATTTCTTGGAGTCAGGAGTTTGAGGTCTATTCTTTAACTCCCTCTCCAAATAGCGAATAGCATTGGCTTCCGGCCAGTTGGATTTGCCCGCCCTACCTTGGTTTTGTGTTCTTCCAGGACCTGGACCCTGACGAAATTTTTTAAACAAGAATATAGCATCTTGCCAGGAAGCGATTGGATCTTTTTTCTGGTACTTGACGAAAAGCCGGCTGGGAAGAGTCGGCCATTCACGGGCACCTTCCAAGCAAATTTGATATTTTTGCAGATTGTTCCGGTACCAATCCTGAATTCGGTTCTCCTCACCGGGAGAAAATTTCGAGCAAAACAAAGCACCGCACCCTCTCCGACTTCGGGATCCCACTCCGCCAAAGTTGATCCAGGCCCAAAGAGCCGCTTCCACATCCAATTTGAACGCTTCGGGGAACTCCAATTTCAATTGGAACCGAGTCCCATGAAGAGCGGGTTGCTCCCGGCCGAATGGGAACAATACATATCCCAATTGTCTATAATCAATTCCCGGTTTGACACCCTTGTCCACGATGCAGATGGCAAGGGTAACAGGACTTCTTTGCTCTGTGGTGCCCCAAATTTTTCCTTCTTCCTTCCTCAGCTCATCCGCCGATTGGAACCGGGCTCCTCGCGTGGCTCTCCACCAGAAGCGGAGCTGGCCGCGAACCGACGTCCCACGTATCGGAGTCAGTGAATCAACCTTTCCGGCCTTCACTCCACCCCCGAACATAGGGGTTACTACCTGAATTTCACACTCCAATTTTTCCCTCCCGGAAGGTAATTGTGGCTCCGGCGGTTCATGAAAACTGATAATTGATCGTGTCATAATTGGCCCTCCTTTCAAATTTTCAAAAAGATTTGGATAAATGTATGTACGGAGGTTCTGCACCATACGGATGGATATGTTAACTAGTACCTGAGTAGTCCGAACGTTTGTTAAATCTCAGTTTATGTATCAATTTTATTGTTCATTTTACTTTCGATATAACCCAACCCTATCCATAAATTTTCTTTAAAATTTTCCCACACAATCACTCTCCTATTCCCATATTATAGCAGAAAAGACCCCCCATAGGACAATCCATCTTCATTGGATTCATTGGAGCTTCTTGCGATGTATCCTTTTTTTGTGGTCGATGGTCATGCCGCGAATCGTGTGCACTTCCAAGCCAAAGGATACGTCCAGTCGGCTGTTCACCCGCTCCACCGCCGTTTTCAAGATTTCCGGCTGTCTTTCCTACATCTGGTCGAATAAAGTATGTCCTTCTATGTCCTTCGGTAATATCCGAAGCAGACGTCTTTTTAGGGTAAAAATATTTTGGGCTTACTTCTGAATATCGATCATCAACCTCCGTAAGCCTGTCGGCATATTCCATGCAGCTTTTAACGCCTTCCGCACACTCTAGGCATGAAAAAACCGCCCCTGCTTTTCGCGAAAGGCGGCTTCTACTCAACTAATTCAAAAGTTGAGTTAATCATTTTGAATCAACTGAGTTTAGGTATTTTTTAACCTTCCAGTCCACTTTCCCAATATTTTTTCCCTGATACCAATGTATATCGGGTCTATGTTGAGACTCGAGTGGACGTGGTTGGCGCAAAGAAAGGGGAAAAAGCTTTCAGTCCCCTTGAAAATCGGGTCTATGTTGAGACCAATCTCCGCCGCGCGCCGGGTGAGATACTCGCCGCCTTTCAGTCCCCTTGAAAATCGGGTCTATGTTGAGACGGCGTATAAGGCTTTGGCGCGTGGCGTTTCGTAGTCCTTTCAGTCCCCTTGAAAATCGGGTCTATGTTGAGACTTTGTATTTATGTTTGATCGTGCTATGCTTGGTGGCTTTCAGTCCCCTTGAAAATCGGGTCTATGTTGAGACTGGGCAATCAGGGGAGGAACAAGAATCATTTAATCCCTTTCAGTCCCCTTGAAAATCGGGTCTATGTTGAGACTGATGATGGTTCATATCGCGGGCGTACGATCTATTTCTTTCAGTCCCCTTGAAAATCGGGTCTATGTTGAGACATTTTGGGGGAGTGACAGCCAGACTGCTCTGATACCCTTTCAGTCCCCTTGAAAATCGGGTCTATGTTGAGACGGCGGCGGCCGATCCCCACCCGCAGTACATTCTCGACGCTTTCAGTCCCCTTGAAAATCGGGTCTATGTTGAGACCTTGGAACACTGCCGTCTGGCTGCCGAGTTCGGCGATCTTTCAGTCCCCTTGAAAATCGGGTCTATGTTGAGACACAGCATAACGGCGGGTTTTATATATATTTACTGGTCACCTTTCAGTCCCCTTGAAAATCGGGTCTATGTTGAGACATATCTCGCAGAACAACCGGATGGTACGCTTCGCAACCTTTCAGTCCCCTTGAAAATCGGGTCTATGTTGAGACGCGGAGGCTCCCCTCCCTGATGGCCGAAGTTTGTTGCTCTTTCAGTCCCCTTGAAAATCGGGTCTATGTTGAGACTCGAAAGAGTTGGTCCTCGTATTCTTGGTGTGGACTCTTTCAGTCCCCTTGAAAATCGGGTCTATGTTGAGACAAAACCAAGTACCCAGCGTTCGACGTGACCCTTCGGGCTTTCAGTCCCCTTGAAAATCGGGTCTATGTTGAGACTTTCCGCACGTTATCTTTGGATACAATCGAAATTTCCTTTCAGTCCCCTTGAAAATCGGGTCTATGTTGAGACAGAAATATAGCGGGCTTGGAAAGAGCCACCGTCTGACTTTCAGTCCCCTTGAAAATCGGGTCTATGTTGAGACTTTCTCGCGTTGAGATGACGGACTTCGTATTCAGCTTTCAGTCCCCTTGAAAATCGGGTCTATGTTGAGACTTTGGGCATGAATCTAGGTGCCTACTAATCTTGGACGCTTTCAGTCCCCTTGAAAATCGGGTCTATGTTGAGACTGGGTATTCACTAGTAGACCTGACGTTGAAGCCTTGGCCGGCTTTCAGTCCCCTTGAAAATCGGGTCTATGTTGAGACCGACCGCGATGGGCATCCTAAAATCCAGCTGTGGTGCGGGTTTGGGAAACTTCTTACACAACAAATTTCTGCAATTTTTTCGAGGATTGATTTCTTGTTGAAAAACGGGCCTCATCCTCGAAATAATTCTTATCCCCCTTTCACAAAGATAGTATTCCCCACTCCGAATCAGCCTAAAAAAGCAATTATCAATGATCTACACTTCTCCCTTACATGGATAATATATCATAATTTTGTTAGTGCTTAGAAAAAAAGATCACCTAAATTCATGAAGGCGATCTAATCTTGGGCAACCCGTTGGCTGATCCCCGTCCAAATTCGATACATCCTCTCCAACAACCTTTCCCACGCTTCCAGGTCACAAGGCACTTCAACAAAAGTGCCCTTTACCGTAAGATATAAACCTGACCGGTCTTCGATCCATCCGAGGATCTTCTCCACCTCATGAGCGTACAACTGGACTTTGGGCATATACCGTTGCCAGAGAAACGATTGGCGTTCCTGTATTAGCCCTCTCTGCCTCCATTCCCCCCCCAACATCCGGGTCGCACACGGAACTTCACTGTAAACAGTCTGGGCATTTCGACACTCACGATGAATATCACTCTTGAGATAAACTTCCACCTGAATCCGATGTTACCGCCGGTAACATGGAGGAGTTGCCGTTTCCGTTGTTGAATTAGCAAATGGTGACTTCTGATGAATAAGGCTTGCTTTTGTTCCCAGGCCACTTTTGCAAGTACCCACATACTCTCATCATCACTACCGAATGTCATTACAGTACCTCCTGTATTCACAATCCGTGCAACGGGAACGTGACCATGGTTCAGGGAACGTCTCCTCTACCATCATTCTTCGAATGGCAGACAACGAATCTTTTACGTACTTTCTCATTGGATCGGTGATCTTGATGATATTGTAAGTCTTTGTGGGGATTTGATACACGATTCCTTCGCAAACCGGCACCTGGAAATGCTCTTCCAACAGCATTGCGTAGGCAGCCAATTGATACTTGGCATTCGCAAAAACACCTTTTTCCGTGTGTTTGAACTCTACCGGAAGATACTGGGTAACCCCCTTTTTCTCGTATGCAATAACCAGATCCAGCTTTCCGTATAACCCAAGGGTTTCGCTCTTCAATTGCAGATGAAACAGCCTTTTTCCTTCGGTCAGTCCGTAAGAGCGATATCCCCGCCGCCTCTCAAGTCGGTCCAACTCAACATGTTCTTGGACACCATGCTGCATCTTATAAGTGACCGGCCTGGGGACTGGCATGACGTAGAAATAATAAGGAATGCGGGGACAATACAAATATTGTTTTAAATCGGTCACATTCAATTCAATAGGGTGAATTTGTTGGAGATTGTCACTTGCATGAAACATTTTCGATTTCCCTCGCCTGTTTGAGATCTTTCTCGCACATGGGGTACATTTGGATGTTCCCCGCATCCACACCCAAAATTTTTTTTAGCCGAAAAAATAATTCTTCCATTCGGTTGTACGACAGTTCGCCTTTAAACGCACTGTATTGTACTCGCTGCAGACCGTAATCTTTACAGGCGTTAGCCACTTTTGTCCGCACACGATCATCTTCGACGTCATAAATGACCAATAGTTGCAACGCTTACCAACTCCACACAAACGGTTTGTATTCTCTTCCCTCACGCAAAAAAGTGGCCAAGTGATAGGCTTGCCGTTGGATTACCGTTTTCAACTGATATTTTTTCCCTTCATATCTGTCTTTGCTTTCCAACCGTTCCGTAATCGCCAAAGCAATGGTTCGCCGACTTTCCCGACTCAGCCCCTCCTCCTCCATTTTTGGAGAAAACCCTTTTGTAAAAAGGGACAAAACCGCTCGATCCACGATTGGCTGCCTGAATTCTTCCATGAAATCAAGGACAAAGGACGCTCTGCCCGACCGGTCCACATGCAGAAACCCCGCGCACTCTTCAAGACCGGCAAGCAAAACCGCTTTGCTGATTTCATTCTGCAGACAACCATATCCGTAATTCAGCACCATGTTGACCGGGTCGGAAGCCCCCCGATGATCTCGTCCCGGAAAACCAAGTTCCGGTTTCAGCAGTTTCTTAACCACTTCCCAATACAGGTAAGCCGAACGACCTTCAAGGGACAAAAGAACTCCCCGAATATCATCGATTGCGCTTCCGTCAATCTGACTGAGGTTCTCCAGATTCCTTTCCAAATGCAGGATCGTTTCTTCAAAAAGGGAATGGGTGTCGTTCCCGTTTCTTTTCCTGTTTTTCGCCCAATATTTGATCAAGTTCAGCTGGGCCCTGATTTTGGCACCGACAAAATGCTTGCTGATGATAACACTCCGCTTGTCGTTGTAAGCCTCCAATTGAGCCCGCCGTGTCGCTACGGTTGCTTGCAGGCTTGGGGATACAAGTTTGGCAAACGGGTCTCCTTTGTAGGACAGAAAATGGATAGGAATTCCTTGTTCCGCACAGTACTCAACCACGTCAGACGAAATCGACACGCCGCGGGATGCGATGATCACGTCATCAATATCAAAGAACGGGGTTTCTTGGACAATTTTCCGATCTTGATCCCGGATGACCAATCTCTCGCTGACTTTGCGGATCCCATATCCGTATTGATCCACAATAATCTGCACTTGCTATCACCTCCAGAATTCGGCAATTGTTTCCAGTATTCTCTTGGAACGACACTAATAAACACGTTATAAGACGAACTCATGCTATTTCCCGAGTCTGGATCGAAGTACTTTGGAGCATTCCATCAAACAAGGATATATCTGTGTGAGATTTTAAGACGAAAAAATCGTACGGGATCAGGCTTTATAAACCATCAACACGTACGATTGACTTGCTGTGGACCCGAAAGGATTCTATAAACTCAACATACCCTCCAATGACGACTCTTTATCCGGCTAAAACATGCGCTTGACCGCTGATATGTGTCTGTACCAATATGATCCCGGTTTTAAGGGAAGATACGTGCATTTTCCCGTTCCGCCGCCCATTTGAATCATTTGACCATTTCCCATATAAATGCCAACATGGCCTCCATTGTTAAAGCAAACCAAATCGCCCGCTTGCATTTGGCTTACCGGTACCGGCTCCCCCACCTGTTGGTACTGCTTTCGGCTGGACGTCGTAAACAGATACCCCAGAGCATGGTGATACACATATGCCACGTAGTTTGAACAGTCGAATCCTACCTGTCCCCTGTCTTCGTTATGGCCCCACGCATATTTGACTCCCAGCTTGGATTCTCCGACCCGGCGCAACGCGGCCACTTTATCCGCGCGGCTGGCGTTTATTGGGGCCAGCGGCGTAATTTGGGGGTCCATCCTAACGCCCCTTGGCGGTATCTTAATACCGGTTGCTTGGATTGAACTGGAATGGAGCGCAGAGTTATCCGAAACGGGATCGGCTGTACTTTCCCGATCCGTTTGGGCGGGAGCGGAAAGCAAGGTGGTATCGCCGTTTTTTACCGTAATTTTTTCGGCTCTTGTGTTGGGATGAACATATTGCACAAAATCACGAACCGCATCATTGTCCTTAATGTTTATCACATATTCGTCGCCGGTTCCTTTAACATCAGACTCCGGAATCGGCTTTGCATGCAAAATGATCTCGTTGCCGTTCACATACTCGGTTTTCTCCACCCTGACAAGATTGGAACTTTTTTGAACTTCCTGACTCTGTGTCTTCGGTGACGGCTGCTGTTTCGGTTCTCCCAACCGAACCCCTTGACAACCCGTGACAGTTAGCAAACATAAAAAAACAATGGGCCATTTGCGCATAAACTTCCTCCTTCCACGGATTCTGAATATACGTTGGCCCATTCTTCAAAATTTATGCGCCTCTGCCAAATTCAATCCGCATCGATTCTTCCCTCTGCCCAGTCTTTCACCAACAATTCGAGTAGATGCTCCTGAAAAACCTTTCTTCCCGTCTCTCTCATGGTTGGCAAAAGCCGGTCATCCCACGGAACTTTCATTCGCTCAAGGGCTCTGATCTCCCCCTCGGAGAAAGAAGGGTGGTGGGCTTGGACGGCCGACCGGTAAGTCTTGGCATCAAATCTCCAGGGGACAAACCGGTTTCCGTATCTTTGCAACAACCCCATTGCCATGGCCAATCCCTTCACGTCAAAATCCCCGCTATAATAAATCCGTGACCCTTCATGTGTCATCCTGTCAAGCAGCCTTAGGGCGGCCAAAGATGGCTGACCGCTTGTACAGATGAGGGGAAACGGGAACGAGTTTGCTTGTTTTACCCCGAAATCCACCAATGATCCAAAAATGGACGGGTTCTCCACAACAAACAGTTGCGATACGGAGGGGCAGGCAGTTGCAGCGAGCCGTTCGACAGTCAGCAGCGGCAATGCCACCGCATCTTTCGCATACTCTCCCACTCCCGCAACCCAAACCATCGAACTGACATCATCCAAAACAATCCCCGCCTGTGAATACCGCTCCCGGATGAATTCGGCCTGAGACACACTTTCCATATCGTCCCCGACAAACAGACAGGATTCTTCCGACGGTCCTTCCGATGGAATGAATTCTCCGAGCCGCTCCCCCTCCATGAGCTCCGCACAACGGTTTGGAGACTCCGGATCCTGGGTGTCTTGATTTAGCAAAGCCAGCATGCCCCAATAAAAAACTCTTCCCGACAGGGTCGACCGGTCAAGGCGGTGCGGGTCGCCCACAGTCCGTGCCGCAAAGACAGGTAACCGTTCATTTTGGGCCGGTAACTGTTCCAAAGCTGCTAAAGCATATGTCCAATCCGCGCTGTGACCCGTTTCGCGAAACTCCTTGTAACATTCGAGAAACGCCCTGTACCCAAGCCCGCCTCTTGCACTTAACGTTTCGATCCAGCGCTTCAATTCTTCTTTTTTTGCAAAGCCGGCCGCCCAGCGGCAAAACCGTTCCCATGACCGCCTTTCCGTTTCGCGTTGTTCCTGCCGGGTCATCCACTCCTCTCCGTACAGCAAACGCAAACAGTCCGCCACTGAAAGTCTGAATCTTGTTTCCTGCAGTGCATTGTCCAGTTCCGCAAGACGAAACCGGAATTCGGAACGCCCCAGCATGTTCACCGCAAACAATCCTTCGAGCGCTTCCCGTTCTTCCTCCCGCAAGTCGGAGAGGCGGACCGAACCTGCGACCCGCCCGTAGCTTTCATACTTCTTCCGAACCAGCGGCCACATCCTCTGCAGACCCGGCTGTCTTAAAAAATCCAGACATTCCGTGTAAATGCTCGGTGGTTTCGACATCCGTTTCGCCTCCATCGGAAGCTTTCGCAAAATCTCATCCGTCAAATCGGGCGGCAGCCACTTCTTTGACGGATTCCCAGTCACCGTCCTCCATCAGCCGCCGTTGCACCCCATTCCAGTAGTAAGGGATCAGGGTGACAAAATCGACATCCTGCGGCCGGTAGATTTCGTAGATGGACAAGGAAGGAACCGTGTCATAGCAACCCCAGAGCACTTGACTTGTCATCATGTAATCAAACCTCATTTCGGTCAGCAACTGAAACATGTCCCGCATGTTCTCATCGTCGACGCCGGCAAACGCCTCATCAAGCGTGATGATGCGGGGGGCATCGGGACGGGAATCCTTGTACCGCGAGTCGGTTGCGGCAAAAAGCGGGATGTACATGGCCATCGCCTTTTCGCCGCCGCTCATTACGTTAAAGCGGGAATCGGTCAACTCGCGCCAGGGCTGGCTTCCCTTGCGGTAATACAGGGTGAAAGCGAACCAGCTCCGGTAATCCAGCAGCTCCTGAATCCACTTGCGCAACCCTTCCCCCTCCGCCGCATCCTCCTTCGCCCAGCGGATTCGGGAACGGAAATGCCCTATCATTTGTTCAACCTCTTCCGCAAGCAGCGTATTCGGATTTTTCCTCAGTAACCGGACCAACTTTTCCGTATCCAGTTCCCTTTCGTTGCGTGCGGCTTTCGGTTTCCACTCAAGCGACAGCACCAAGCCGCTCGAGGTCTTCCGGTTCTCCATAAATCGGTTCATCTCCCGAACCCATTGCTCGGCCCGGTTGATCTTGTCCTTGATCGCCCGCCCCACACTGTGAATCAGAATTTGCTCATACAATTCCCGGTCCTTCTCATCGATCAGCAATCGTTGTTCTTCTTCCATGCGCAACAATTCATTCAAAAGCATGCGGGGTGTCCACGGCTGGGCACGATCCCGCAACGACTCGATGAAGATTCGCTCTCCCGTTTCCTCGTAACGCTGTTCCAGTTGATAATCGAGCAAGGCGTTTTTTGCCAAGGCGAACGCTTCCTGCAAATGGTTTAGCAATTGCTCTTTCCGCCGGGTTTCATAGCGGGGACGGAGCATGCTGCGGAGTGCTTGGGCGGTTTTGAGAATCCTGTCCGGTGTGTTAGCCACGACCGACTGCAGCGGGTGGCCCGTTTCAAACTCGATAAGGTTGAGATTCCATTCATACTGCCAACTTTGAATAGACTTCTGCAGTTGTTTTTCGCTCTCTTCGAGTTCCGCCCGTCTTTGCCGCAACCGCTCTTCCCCGGCTCCCAATTCTCCTTTCAACCGGCGCAATTCTCTCCCGCATCGGTCTATGGTTTCTTTCAGGCGGGAACGTTGGTCTTGGAGCTCTTGCAGACGCCGGAACACATCGTACAGTCCCAACTCCTGAACCAATTGGGTCAAAGATTGAACCGCCGCCTGAAACTGTTTTTCCCGCATCTCAAGTTTCTCCAAATGCTCCTGTTCGAAAGCGATCCGGTCCGTTACAGCCTGGAGTTCCTCCTCCAATTGGCGGGCTTCATGCCGGATTCTTCCCAGTACGACCAGCACCGATTTCAGGGTCAAGCCTTGGCGTTCGTAATCTTGCACAATCTCCAAAGCTTCCCGGAAATCTTTTTCCTTTTTCAGACGGGACCATTTGGCCGTTCGCTCCAAAACAACCCGTTGCTGTTCCCGCCACTTGCGGCTTGCATCCTTGTACTTCTCGCTGTACTCCGCTTCGACCTTTTTTGCGTGTTCCCAATCGGCTTTCGCATCCTGCAGCTCTCGGTTTGCCGCCCGCAACTTCTCGTCCGACGGCAATGCAAGCAGTTCCTGCCGCATCTGTTCCGATTGATCCGAGAGGCTCAGGATGATCTCCCTTATCTCGTCCACCTCCCCTTGAACAAGAGCAATCCGTTCTTCCAGGCGTTTCATTTCAGCAAGCCTTGTTTGCCTTCGGGCTTCCGCGCCGATCCATTCGGCCCGTTCCTTGCTTGCGGTTTGTCCGGTCAACGGGCCTAATACGAACCGGCCGGTTTCGGTAATGAAGGCACCGTTTCCTTCGCCTTCCCCAATTTGAATTGTACGCAACGCATCTTCCACCTGTTCGGCGGTCAAACCGCTTCCGACACCGGGAGTCGGCTCGAGATAATCGGCCAGTGTATGTCCCATCCAAACGGGGGCAGGTTTTATCCAAACTTCTTCTTCTTCTTCCAGAACTTCGATCGCTTCCGGTGAAATCCATGCATCCAACAGGCCCGAACGGTGCAGTACGGTTTCCAGAACAGCCCTGGTTCGCTCGTCGACATACGGACGAAATTCGCAGAGAGCATACAGCGGCCCTCCTATGCTGCTTCCCGTTTCCAGCCTGCGCTTTCGGGAACGGATTCTTGCCTCGGCCCGTTCCGGTTCCGGCTCGCGACGGTCGCGCCAAGCTTCCAGTTCCTCACGCAATTGTTCAAGCAATTGTTCTTTCAGATTTAAATCATGTTCTGCCTGCAGCTTTCTGGCTGTAATCGCTGCCTGCGCCTGCTCGGCCGCTGTCTTGCAAGGTTCGACAATTTCCTCGTAAGAAAGTTCAGGATAGCTCTGGAGCCGTTGCAGCACTTTCCGAAATGCGTCTTCCGACACAGGCAGCATTTTAAGTTCCTTGTACCAGACAAGCAAAGCGTCTTCTTGCCGGACGATCGCCTCCCGCAGTTCGTCCTCCTTTGCCCGCAAGAACCGTTCCGCTGCATCCTTCCTTTCGCGTGCCACACTCATGCTTTTCTCCGCTTCGTCCGCCTTCGCCGCCAAATCACGCTCGGTCACGCAAAGTCCGTGAACTTCTTTTAGCTCTTCCCTGCAGGCTGCCACATCCCGTTTCCAGCCGGCCCATAACCTTTCGTCCGCCGATTGGTCTTCAATTCCCCATTGTCTTTCGTAAAAATCGTGATCGGAAAATTCGATCTCCCTTGCCAGGGAATCCATCTCATCCCGCAGGTCCCGCTGCTCTTCCAACTGCTTGGAAAGCTGCTGCCGAACCTCTTTTGCCCGTTCCTCTTTCTTCCGCTTGTCCCGTTCCGCTTCCCGAATCCGTTGACGTGTTCTCCCGATCTCATCCTTCGTCTCGTTCAACCGTTCTTGCATGGTCTGCAATTCAACCTGTTTTTCCATCGCCTCCGAACGGTTTAAGTAGTCAATTTCCGTCTCCGTTTGCAGCAGGTGCAGTTCGGAGGTTTCCAACAAAGATTGGGTCCGCTCCTCTTCCTCTCGCAACCCGTTCCAAATCCGTTCCTGCTCCTTGACCGCTTCCTCTTTTTGTTTCCTGTCCGCTTCATCTTGCAAAACTTTGGAGGATAATTCAAACAGGCGCATTTCGTTATACTGATCGTAAACGGCAACCAGTTTCTCGGCCTCCGTCCGGTGAATCCGCAATTCGTCCAGACGGTCGCCAATCTCATCCATATCCTCCAACACTTCAGAAAGCGGCCGCAAATCTTCTTCGCTTAAAGGAGGCAGCGCGTCATTCAGGATACCGTAAATCGTCGAAGGCTTAAAATCTTTTGACAACTTGGGCGACCGCAGCTGAATCATCAATTCCAGCAAATCCTTATACGCTTCCAAGTCCGTAAAACCAAACAGCAGTTGATTCACCAACTGGCAGTATTCGCCCTGCTCACGGACCACTTTTCCGCCTTCGCCGATCAAAGCTTCCAATTCGGCCCTGTCCAACGGCACTTTCTGGCCATGTTTTTCGAACAAATCAACGTCATACAAAAACAGGTCTTTGCCAATCCGACGTTGGTCGGTAATCGCAAATCCCCAGAATCCCACTTGCGCGGCCCCCCGCCTTGCTCGCAACCCGATTCCCACAGTCAAATATTTGTCCGCTTCGGGTTGGCGAAACTCCAGGTACAAATACCCGATGCGGTCATGGATTCCGCTTTCCGTCTCTCCCAGCAGATAATACTCGATTTTACGGTCCCTTGAGCCGAAGGGGTCGAGCCTGGAGGGACGCTTGTCGCCGTCCAAAACCAACGGCAGGAAACTTTGCATCGTAACCGATTTTCCCGAACCGTTGGCCCCGCGAAAAATCAGCCTTCCATCCGAAAGCTCAAACACTTCATCCGTATAGAACCAAAAGTTGAAAACTCCCGCACGGTTCATCACCCATCTGTTGCCTTCCATTTTATTCCTCGTGCCCCTTCCAGTCGTATGTTCCGTTCCAGCGCAGGAATGCCGGATAAAGCTTTACAGTGTGCATACCCTCTTGCTTGCCCAAGTTCCATTCCCGCAAATGGACAACCAGTTCATCCGCCAGTGAACTGCTGGTTTTCTCCCTGTGGCTTTTGCTCCAGTAATCGCCGTGATACTCTTTCAACCGGCTCAAAATCCCCTCGAAATCAGCCCTTGTCAGCAACAAATTGCCGTGTTCGTCTTTTTCAAAAAAACCGGGTTGCCGATGCAGGATTCGGCGGATCTCTCCAGCCAACAACAGCAGGAGATCCGATTCTCCGGCAAGAGTAGGGAACAGTTGCATCTCGCCCGTCACATCGGTCCAGGTGAACAACAGTCCTTCGCGAAACCGCCGCCCTTCCAGTCCCAACACATTCCGCATCTGCTCAATCAACCAGGATCTTTGGGTCTGGACGTACCGCCTTTCTTCGTCTGACCACTCCCAGTCATACACAACGGGTTCCTGCATCAGTCGGCGAAAAATCTTGTGTCGCCTGGCCTGCACTTCTGAACTTGCCGCGGAATCTCCGGCAGTATACAAGGCAGGGGCCGCAGGGGCAATCAACTCTTCCATGGACCGGTAGGACATAAGATCTTTCGGGAAACGACGCAGCACATATCTTGCCATCGGGGAAGCTTCGTACAAAACGTTGTGGCTGCCTCCTTCCCGTGCCCAATCCGATTCTTCCCCCTCCACGGCAACAAGCGCTTCCAGTTCTCTCAATTTTTTTAACGCGCGGGCCATGGAAAGGCGATGTTCGTAAAGCGTCCAGTCAAGATTCACGTCCAGAGACAACAAATGTTCGCGGATGGTGTCCACCATCTCGGAAAGCAAAAATTGTTCCGCTTCTCCCCGGCCTTCCAAATACCACAAACCATACGTAAATAATGCGTAATCCCGCGGACTGTGAAAAGTTTCAATTCCCATCCAAGGCTGGTAAGAGCCCGGAATCTTCTCCAACTTGGCAAAACTGCGTGTCACAATCAGGGAAAAGCCTGCATGGTCATGAAACCAGTCCCGCAATCTTTCGTAATGATTTTTGACCAACAAGAACAGGTCCGGATCTTTCCGTTTCGTAATCCAGGGCCGGTTCAAGAGTGCCTGTGCCGCCTGCTGGAGTTCCACCCTTAGCCGTTCTTGGTCCCCAGCCGGATTCCTGCGGTTTCTCCTCACTTCCCGCTCACCTCTTTCAATACCATGCGGAAGTCAGGCAAATCCAACACCCCGTCCTCAAAAACCAGCTTTGCACGCCGTCCGTCTTCAGGTTCGAGCAGACGAATTTCCAGCCCGTCCGGTGTCCGGGTCGTGCGTGAACGATTTGCCATACACCGGCCAATCCACCTTAACAGGAACCTGCGTTCCAACAGGGTCAGCCGTTCCAGTTCGCTCATGGAAAATTCTCTCATCCCGATCCATTTCCCGAGAATCGCGTCTTCAGCCGCTTTCTCCGCAAGAAATGCTTGTTTCGCTTTCTCTTGCTGTTCTTTCCGTTCACGGATCGCTTCCGTATCCCCTGTTTTTCTTTGGATCCGACTTCGCGATTTCAATTCCCGAACCATGGGCACCTCATCCCACATCGACAGGTCTGCCGAGTCGGAGGTCCGTTCCCCTTCCCCCTGAAAATGCCGGGTTCTATAAAGACCAAACGTGTAAGCGCCAAGCCGGTGTGCATCTTCCACGTCTCCCAGACTCAGAAACCATTGACCCAGATAGTCCAGCTCCCGTTTGCGACTGATCCCCCACTTGTGCTTTTCTTGAATTGCCAACGCATATTTAAGCATCTTGGCAATACTGTCTTTTGTTGCCCTCTCCAGAAAAATTACGTCGCTCGGCTCACGTTCGTTTCCCGTGAACCAGTGCACGAAGATGGCCCATTCTTCCTGACGGCGGAAAAGCCGTTCCTCATCTGATACCGATTCCTCTAACGACGGCAGTTTGGCCTCATCAGCCACCACCGCATTCACAAACCCCTGCCATACTGCCGGCTCTGTCTCCCGCAAGATCGCCTCCAAATGTCCGCCATAACGTTGCAGTCCGACTACAAAATTGCGCAGATAGTGGGTTAACGTGTCCTTGAACACCAGAAACTGCTCCGTAAGCATCAACTCTTCCGCTCTCCCGGTTTGCAAGCTGGCCAAATAATCGGATGCGTTCTCATGTAACTGGCGAAAGGAGCTTTGCAAATCCCGCCACAATTGGAGGGCTTCCCCTTCCGCCCACCCGGCTGTCTCCCGAATCCGGTTTACATACCCCAATAACCGCTCCAGCAGGGTCGGTTCCAACGAACCTCCGTATCCCTGGATGTTTTCGAGGTTCTCCAACATTCGTTCAATTTCGATCGTGTAAGGGGTCATCTGGTATCGAAATCGCTTGCGCAAGTATTCTTCAATTGTGGTTGCCCTGCCGCCATCATGACGGCTGGTCAGGTTTTTCCACTCGGTCAGCACTTCCAGATCCCTCTGGCACTGTTCCAGAGAATAATCGGTAAGCAGCCCCCAGCTCATGACACCCGCATAGACCTCTTCGGCTTTCAGCCAATATTTCAATTTGCTGTGACTTTCATAGAAAAACCGGAGAATCAATCGGTAGCGGGCCACATTTTCCGCATTCAGATATTTGGTCTCCGGCACAGGTTTCGTCCACAATTCCTTCGTTTGTCGTCGGTTCACCGCACTCATCCTTTGCAAGACAATCGTTTCTATCTCTCTACTATACTGGATTTCCGCCACCTTGTAACACCACCTGCAGTTTTTTCATATATGGTTTCAGGATGGACGAATTTGGAAAAATGTAGACGTGAGGCATTATCCTTTTTGCTCCAAAATAACAAAAGAGAGCGATCTTATGCAGATAACACCCTCTTTCATGCCCGTTTGCACTTATCCCGCATCTTCGTTCACCGCGGATTGTGGATCCAATTCCCGCAGTTTGATCTGCCGTTGATAAACCGATTGGATAATCTGTTTCCGGTCCCGTTCCTTTAGCTCCACAAACTTTAACGCGCAATTCTTTTTGCCGTTGGCGGTGTAAACCCTCTGCACTTGGGCTTTTGTCCGGATCTGGTACATTTGATTGTCCAACTTGAACCGAACAGAAACCCCCACCAAATCCCCCGATTTTACGGGGTATCGGTCCTCAATCTCCACCAGCATGCCGCCTCCCGACAAATTTTTTGTTTGTCCTTCAATCAGAGTCGCCGTTTGGCTTTCCATTTCAACCGTGAGGATTTCAACCGGCAGCGTGAGAGGGACCCGAACGTATTCCCTGCGCTGGTTTCGATGTATGACCGCAGGCGTTTCAATCAGAATCTTCTCTGGTGTTGCCGCTTTCACTTGGCTTTCAAAACCGCAGGGAACCCCGTCGTCAATATCCGTATACGTAATCACGATCCGGGTGCCAGAGGGGGGAATTTTAAAGGAGCGGGTACGGACATCCATAAACAAGTCGACAGCGAGGGAATCTTCATTGATTTCCAGCAACCGGGAATCGCATGTTCCTTTGTAAGGTCCTTCTGGAATGTTCACAAAAAGATATTGTCCCAGATCAGGCAACCGCATCACGAACATCCTCCTCGCAAAAACCTCCCGCTTTCAAAAAGCCGCAAACATCCGTTTAAACTCTACACCTTTTATTATAAACAATCAGCGTAATCAGCGTGTAACATTTTCAACCTGGGAATAATTTGTGGGAACATTTTTTCAGATGATATTTCTGGACTGCCAAAACTATGATAGTATGTACACATACTCATTATAGAAAGGCGGTGCTTGAAGATGGAGCAAGTGTTACAACGGATACTGACAAAGTTGGACGAGATGGACACGGAAATCAAAGACATGAAATCCAGTATGGTTGCCAAGCAGGACCTGGACAGGTTTGCCACCAAGCAGGATCTGGAAGCGATTCATCAAAAACTGGACGCCATCTACGAACAAGTCGCTCACAACACTGAACAAGTGGCGCGGATCGATGAATTGTTCGCCCGAGTGGAAGTAGTCGAGACGGATGTGCGCCTGATCAAAAAAATCGTCGTTTCTCAATAAACGGCCGACTTCCTCGTAATAATCCACTGCCACGATTTTCCCGTTACACATCAAACGCGGCAACCGGCGGGCGCAAAACCAGGCGTCAGCCAAGCAGCCGGCGCCTGATTTCCTGCTTCACCGCTGTTCAACAATCCAGCACGATGTCCTCTTCCGTAATCGTAATCAGCGCTTCCTTGTCCACAACTTCCTGCGTTCGCGCAAGCCGCGCCGACATGCGCAGTTTCATCTGCTCAAAGATCCTTTCGGCCAGTCTGCCGTTGCCAAAATCGGCCTCCGCCGCTGAACATTCCCGGACAAAATACGCCCACAGCTTCTCTTCCGCCGCCTCCGACAAGCGGTAACGGGAACCCTCGGCTTTCCGCTTCACAATCTCCACGAGTTCGCTGGCCGTGTAATCGGGAAAGTGTAACGTGAACCTGACTCTGCTTTTGAGTCCGGGATTCGCGTTAAACAAATCGTCCATTTGTTGGGTGTAACCCGCCAGAATCACGGTAAACAACCCTTTTTTGTCTTCCATTTCTTTGATCAGCGTGGTCAGGGCTTCCAGCCCGAAATCGTCGCGCCCCCTGCCCGCCAGCGCGTAAGCTTCATCGATGAAGAGAACGCCTCCCAGCGCTTCTTTGATCTTTTCCGCCGTTTTGAGCGCCGTTTGCCCTATGAAGCCGGCTACCAGATCTTTGCGGCTCGCTTCCACGAAGTGTCCTTTCGGCAACAGGTCCAGTGCCCGCAGAATTTTCCCCAGCAACCGGGCCACCGTTGTTTTTCCGGTTCCCGGATTGCCTGTAAACGCCATGTGCAGCGTAACGGGTTCGTCCGTCAACCCGAATTTTGCCCGCTGCTTCTCGAGGCGGAGCACATCCACAATCTGCCTCACCAACCGTTTTACCTGTTCCAAACCCACCAATCGATCAAGTTCAGCCAAAACGTTTTCCAAACTTTCTCCCGCCGGTATCCCTTCTTCCAGAAAATCCTCCGCCGTAAGTGTGGTATAAGTGTCTGCGGCCGGGGAACTTTCGGCTGAACGGACAGCGTGCCGAATCTTCGCCTGCTCGATCAGATTGCGAACAGTCCGGGCGTTGCCAAAGGTTTCATCCATTTTTCGCCGCAACGCCTGCTTGATCAATGCGTCCCTGGCATTCCCGGTCAGCACGTAATGGTCCCGCAACGCGATATGGTCCGCGATTTCCCCCAACTCTTCCTCCGTGTAGTCGGGAAATTCGATATGAAACGGGATGCGCTCCCTGAGTCCCGGATTCGCGGACAGCAATTCCCGCATTTCACTTTTGTACCCTGCCAAAATCACCACCAGACGGTGACGGTAATCCTCCAGAATCTTGACCAATCCGTTGATGGCGGTCAGTCCGAAATCCTTGCGGGAGTCTTTTTTATACAGCGCGTACGCTTCATCGACAAACAGGATGCCGCCGACGGCGCGTCTCACGTATTGGTTCAGATTCGCTTCCGTATGCCCCATGTAGGCGCCGACCAAGGTTTGCCGGTCGACTTCGACAACGTGTCCTTTTTCCAACAATCCCAGTTCTTTAAAAATCCTCCCGAGCATACGGGCGACCATGGTTTTGCCCGTTCCCGGATTGCCGAGAAAGGTCATGTGCAAAGTCAGCGGATTGGCGGGGATGCCGAGAATCTCGGCACGCTTTTGTTCGAAAACGGCAAACCGGGCGATATCCCGGATTTGCCGCTTGACAAAATGCAGTCCGGGAAGCCGCTCCAGCGCCTCCAGACCGGATTCCTCCGGCTCTGAGACCTCCTGAATCTTTGCGGATTCCGGAGAATTCGCAAAATCCAGAGTTGCGGACCCTGCAGATTGCATACCCCCTGGCGGCTGTACAAGATTGCCGGAGCCGCCAAAAGACGAGGATTCATCCGCCGCTTCCGGCAAATCGCTCCCGTTTTCGGCGATTGTTGGCCGGAAAAGCGGTATTTCCGACCTTTGGCCCGAATCGCTTGCCGGCCAATCCGTTCCGGCTGTAGGGTCATTCGGATCGCCCATCTGCAGCCGGGCTGCCGGTTGTTCTTGTTGCAACGGGGCAGCGGTTCTCTCCCTCCTGCGTTCCTTTTCATTTGTCAAACCGGTGTTGGTCCACACCCAACGATCTGCTTTACCGGGTCTTTTTCCGGCATGCCGGCGGGAGATATAAAGCGCCGTTGCGGGAAACGGCTTTACAAGAATTTCCCGTACGACAGCCGCCTCTGCCCCCGTGTCGGGCGGATTTGTCCCCGCAAATCGTGGACTCGCGGAAAGGCACAGCAAGTGATCATCGGCTTGCACATATACCGGCACACTCTCCGGCAACTGTGACAAACGCTGGCAAAGAGTTCTGCGCGGCCAGTGATACACGCCCGGTTGGCGGCAGTCGGCGGGAAATTCTTCCGTGCCGATAAAAACGCATCCCTCTTCGACCCGCACCGTGACTGCTGGATCTTGCGACGATGCCGCCGCACGCAGCAGTGTTCCGGCAGCGGAAACGGGAAAGCGGACGGTTTGCACGGGAATCGGGTAGTGATTGGAAAAAGGGACAAGGGCTTCTTTCCGGTTGGCCGGCGCCTCTACGGGATAGTTTGGCACGTGGAAACGTTGCTTGCCGGCTTGAAAGAAAAGTGTGGCGGGCCGACATGTGAGGCTCAGTTCCCCTTGCGCGAAACGGAAAAGATCGTTCATCGGCTCAAGTTTGCCGGCCGACACCCGGCAGCAAACGCCTGAATCCTTTTCCCCGGCGCGGATTGGAATACTGACCTTGTATGAACTGTCGGCGTCTTCGTCAATCAAGGTTAACAACTTTTTGTTCGGGTCTATGTTGAGCAGGATCCTGCGGTCGCGCTCGAGCGAAACAGCTCGCTTGGTGATATCTTGCAAAGCGGAAAGCCAATGTTTGACATCTGCAGCGACTCTTAAAGTTTGCATCAAGCCCTCCTCCCTTCGGCATCCGATTGGTACATCGTATGCCGCAAGAGCATGCATGTGCCCAAAAAAAGCGCCAGCGCGGTTGCTGACGCAAAGAGCGAAAAACGGTCTTCGTTTTCCTGATTGTTTCCCCTGCCTACAAAAGTCCCGTGATGGTGCCGTTTTCGTCAATATCGACCCGCAAAGCGGCAGGTCGTATCGGAAGTCCGGGCATGGTCAAAATCGATCCCGTCAGCGCCACGATAAAGCCGGCGCCCAGCGACGGTTTCAATTCGCGAACCGTAATGGAAAAACCGCTGGGTTTTCCCTTTAATCCGGGATTGTCGGACAGCGAATACTGGGTTTTCGTGACGCAGATCGGCAGTTTATCCCAACCGAGTTCCGTGTAAGAAGCGATTTGTTTTTGCGCCTGCTCCGTAAACTGAACCCCATCCGCCCCATAAACTTCTTTCGCGATGATCTCCACTTTTTGTTCGATAGAAAGGTTCACATCGTACAGGAACCGAAGATCGTTCCGGTTATTGCCGCCTTCGGAGATCTCAACCACTTTGCGTGCCAACTCCTCTCCACCCGCGCCGCCTTTCTCCCAGATTTCGGTCAGCTCATAGGGAATGTTTCGGTCCGCGCAGAGTCTCCCGAATCGCGATAACTCGCGGTCGCTGTCGGTGGGGAAACGATTGAGGGCTACCACATACGGCAATCCGAATTTTTCAACCGTATCGACGTGTTTCGCCAGGTTGGCGAATCCTCTCGTCAAAGCCTCCAAATTTTCTTCGTTCAACCGCTCTTTCGATGCCCCGCCGTGGAGTTTCAAGGCGCGGACGGTGGCTACGATCACAACGGCGGAAGGGCGCAGATTTCCTTTACGGCACTTGATGTGCAGGAATTTTTCGGCTCCGAGATCGGCTCCAAAGCCCGCCTCCGTCACCGCGTAGTCCCCGAATTTCAACGCCATCCGAGTGGCGAGCAGGCTGTTGCAGCCATGGGCGATATTGGCAAACGGCCCCCCGTGGATCAAAGCGGGGGTATTTTCCAAAGTTTGAACGAGGTTTGGGCGAATCGCATCTTTCAACAAAACCGCCATCGCCCCCTCCGCCCCCAAGCCTTTGGCATAAACCGGTTTCTTGTCGCATGTATAAGCGACCAGCATCCGCCCAAGCGATTCTTTTAGGTCCCGCAGGCTGTCCGCCAGGCAAAGAATCGCCATGATTTCGGACGCCACCGTGATGTCAAACCCGTCTTCCCGGGGGACGCCGTTTGCCCTGCCGCCCAACCCGATCACGATTTGCCTCAGACTACGGTCGTTCATGTCCAGTACACGTTTCCATACAATCCGCCGGGGATCAATTCCGAGCGAATTCCCCTGCTGGATATGGTTGTCCAACAGTGCGGCAAGCAAATTGTGCGCCGCCGTTACGGCATGAAAATCTCCCGTAAAGTGCAGACCCGTAAAGTGCAGATTGATGTCTTCCATCGGCACGACTTGCGCGTATCCCCCGCCTGCGGCTCCGCCTTTCAGGCCGAATACGGGACCCATCGAAGGTTCCCGCAGCGCCAGCACCGTTTTTTTGCCGATTCGGTTCAACGCTTGTGCCAACCCGACGCTGACCGTGGTTTTCCCTTCGCCCGCAACCGTCGGATTTCTGGCGGTGACAAGGATCAGACGGCCGTCCGGCCGCGTTTCGAGCCGTTTGAGGACTGCCAAATCGATTTTCGCTTTGTATCTGCCATACCCTTCCCATTCGTCTTCTGTCAGCCCCAGCGCGGCGGCAATTTCAGAAATCGGCTTCATCTTGGCTGACTGGGCGATCTCGATGTCAGATGGAACATTCGTGGTGATTGTCACGGGGATCCCCTTATTGTGTATACTTGATGTCCAATTTTATTGTATTTTTTCTGCCGGAAAAAGGGGCATGCAAGCAAAACGGCAAAATTTTTTGCGACACTGAGTTTCCGCAAAAAAACCCCTCGAAATCCGAGAGGCTTTCTTTTTATGACCATACGCTTTTTTTAATGAGCATGCGCCGCCACCTGCTTGACTTCCGCACAGCGGGCAGGTTTCGGGAAAATCTTGTCCGGATTGCACAGGTTCTCCGGGTTGAAGACGCGCATGATGGCAACTTGCGCGTCAAGTTCCTCCTGCGTAAAGATTTTGTGCATGTCTTGCTGTTTCTCGATGCCGATGCCGTGTTCGCCGGTGATGCTGCCTCCGACGTCCGCGCATACCTGTAGCACCTCAGAACCGACTTTCACCGCCAACTCCGTTTCCCCCGGCACACGGGAGTCAAACAGAATCAGCGGATGCAGATTGCCGTCTCCCGCGTGAAACACGTTGGCGATCCGAAGTCCGGAGCGGGCGCTGATCTCGGAGATCCGCTGCAGCACTTCCGGCAAGCGGCTACGCGGGATCACCCCGTCCTGTACGATATAGTCGGGAGAGATTTTGCCCATCGCGCCAAAAGCGGTTTTCCGGTTGGACCACCAGAGGGTGCGTTCCTTGTCGTTTTGCGCCACACGAACTTCGCGCACATTGTATTTTTTGCAGATTTCCACGATCTGCTTGGCCATGTCTTCCATGCCGGCCGTCAGACCGTCGAGCTCAATGATCAGGACGGCCGCCAGATCTTTCGGGTACCCGACCGGATAGGTTCCCGCTTCGACGCCCTCGATCGCGATGCGGTCCATCATTTCCAAAGCGCCCGGAATAATGCCCTCCGCTATAATCGCAGACACCGTTTGGCTCGCGTCGTCCACCGAGTCATAGAGCGCGAGCACCGTTTTGACGCCTTGCGGTTTTTTCAGAATCCGCACAAACACTTTCGTGACGATTCCCGTCGTCCCTTCCGATCCCACCACCAAACCGGTCAGATCGTAGCCCGGCATGTCGGGCACCATGCCGCCGACGGTAATCACCTCGCCGTCCGGCAGGACCATTTCCAAACCGAGCACGTGGTTGCTTGTCACGCCGTATTTGAGACAGTGCGGTCCTCCCGCGTTTTCCGCGACGTTGCCGCCGATGGTGCAAGACATGCCGCTTGAAGGATCCGGTGCGTAGTAGTATCCTTCGTGCGAAATCGCATTGGTCAGTTTCAGGTTGACGTGACCCGGTTCGACCACCGCCGTCCGGTTCCTGAAGTCCACCTCCAGCAAGCGGTTCATCTTGACGAGACTGATCAGCACTTCGCCGCCGATCGGGATCGCTCCACCGGACAATCCGGTGCCCGCCCCGCGCGGAATAAACGGGATTCGCTCCCGGTGCAGCAATTTCACGACAGCGGCCACTTGTTCCGTGTTCCTGGGGAAAACAACGGCACGCGGACGCCCTTTGACGATTGTGAAGCCGTCACAATCGTAAGCCAGGAGTTCGTCCGGTTTGTAAATGACCCCTTGTGGGCCGACTATCTTTTGCAGTTCCGCAACCAGTTGTTCCTGATTCATGCGCTTTCCCCCCTCTGGGCAAGCTGCCCTGCCTGATTTTGGTCCTGTACAGCCGCCGGGGCCGAATTCCGTTCCGCCTGGTACGCCTTGTCAAGCAATGTGACCGTATGGACGACTTCCATGTCGGCTCCCGTGCGGTGAACGCCAGCGGCGATCTGCATCATGCAGCCGGGATTGCCCATTACGATATGGGAGACACCGTCCGGCACATCGGCCATTTTTCTGTCCAGCAGCGGGCTCGCAATCTCCGGATGCGTGAGGTTGTAAATTCCGGCGGAACCGCAGCAGCGATCCGAATCCCGCATCTCGATCAGTTCCACGCCCGGGATCGAACGCAAAATCTCCCGCGGTTCCGTTCTGATTTTCTGGGCATGCGCCAGATGACAAGCGTCGTGGTACGTGATTTTCACGTCGACTCTGCCTTTCGGCACTTCATAGCCGACTTCCACAAGGAATTCCGAGATGTCCCGGACCTTGGCGGCAAATTCCTTTGCCTTGTCGAGATAATCCTTGTCGGAATGGAGCAGTTCCGGATATTCTTTCACCGCCGCTCCGCAGCCCGCCGCGTTCATGATGATGTAATCGACGCCTGCCGCAAGGAACGTGTCGATATTCCTGCGGGCCATTTCCTTCGCCGTTTCCCTCTCGCCCGCGTGAACCTGCAGCGCGCCGCAGCATCCCTGCCCCTGCGGAATCACCACGTCAAAACCGTTTCTTGCCAGTACCCGCGCCGTAGCCATGTTAATATCGGCAAACAGAACATCCATTACGCAGCCGAGAACGAGTCCGACGGTGCCCCGTTTTTGCCCGATGGCAGGAACCAGCGCCGGCAGCGCTTCCCGTGAGGTTTGCGCCGGCACTTCCGGCAGCACCGCTTCCATCTCCCGCAGGTGCTTCGGGAACAGTTTGAGGAGGCCGGTGCCGCGAGCCAATTTTTGCAGCCCGGATTTTTGATAAAAACGGGTGAGTTTCCCGATGGTCCGCAAGCGGTTGGGATTGGGGAAAATCTGTTTCAGGAACGCGTTGCTGATCATCCCCTTGAGTCCGGTTAACGGCTGTGCTTGCCGTATCTGTCCGCGTGCTTCTTCGATCAAAGCTCCGACCTGCACCCCTGACGGGCACGCGGTTTCGCAAGCGCGGCAATCCAGGCAGCGAAAGACCGGATCGACAAACGATTCGTTGAGATCCAAACGTCCTTCCGCAACCGCTTTGATCAGATAGACGCGCCCCCGCGGCGACTGCGCTTCAATCCCCAGTTCCTGATAGGTGGGACAAGCCTGCAAACACAGGCCGCAGTGCACGCATACGGAGAACTTGTCGGGATCCGGCGGATCCGGCCATTTGTAATTCGAATTTGGATTTTGCGTCAAGGATACGTCCAGTTTGCAATCGTTCATCTCAGATCCCTCCCACGTAGCGTCCAGGATTCATAATACCGGCGGGATCAATCGTTTGTTTGATGCCTTTCATCAGGGACAATCCGCCGCGAATGGCGCCCCATACACCCAAATCTTTTTTCAAACCGGGTTCCGCGTACTCGACGACCAGGTACCCGCCGCTGGTTTCCGCCAATTGCCGCAAAACGGAAGCCGTTTCGTGCAAGGCCTGCGAATTGTCGGATTGCAGCCGGAGGCGCAGTGTCCCGACACCAAGGCTTACCGCGTATTCCAGCTTGACATCGCGGGCGGAAGCCTCTTTTTCATATCGGTCAAGCAGCGCATCCATCTGCGAGATGGGAAAACCGGCACGGACGGTGAGGGAACCGGGCGGCGTAATTCTCCAGTGTTTTCGATAATCCGACCAGAATTTGTCCGTGTCGTCATTCACAAGCGTAAGCAAACGGATACCGGCTCCCGCTTCGGCGGCAAACTGCCGGATTCGATCCGCCTGGTACCTGGCGGCGCTTTCCACTTCGTCGCAGCCGATCGCCAAACGGTACGGTTCGGCGGCCCGATCCCGCGAGCGGATCAGTTCCAGGGCGCTGGGCACGCATTCGGAAGCAAGCACGCTTGCTGCCAGGTCGATCAACTCTGTCGGGTTGCCGCTTTCGGCTATCACCAGTTCACGGTGTTTCGGGTAAGGCCTCAGCTTCAGCGTGACTTCCGTGATAAACGCCAAAGTGCCGTAGGAACCGACAAACAGCTTGTTCATGTCATATCCCGCCACGTTTTTTACGACTTTTCCGCCGCAGCGGATGACCTGGCCGTTGGGATACACCACCCGCATGCCGATCACAATATCCCGCCACGAGCCGTATAACACGCGTTCCGGCCCGTTTGCCGTCGTCGCCACCAGACCGCCGATCGTCGATTCGGCCGTCACGGGAGGAGTGACGGGAACGAACTGCCCTTTTTGTTGAAGATGTTTCTGCACCTCGGAAAAAGGGGTTCCGGCCCGAACCGTCATCGTCAGATCCCCCACCGAATGCTCCACAATCCCCGTCAATCTTCTGGCGGATACAAGAAGATCGGCTGCGCGTGGCGTTTCCCCGATGTGCAGCTGTTGTCCGTTGCCTGCCGGAATGACCGACAACCGGCGCTCATTGGCATATTTGAGAACCGCCGCCACCTCTTCTTCGCTTCCCGGTTCAACCAGCAAAAGATCTGCGCCGGGCAGCCCCAACTTATCTTTGATCGGTTCCGGACATTCCGAAACCGCTTGCACCCCGACCAAGTTTTGCAAATCCGAACGAAGCGTCAAAACGTCTTTGCCTGTCATTCGCAAGCCCGTCCCCCTTTTTGTCTGTTAAAGCGCTTTCAAAACCCGGTGAATGGTGATTGGAGAAGTGATACGATCACCAGATGAGTTCCGTTTGAAGACAATTATAAATAATACAGAGAATTATGACTAGACATATTTTTGGGCCTCCTCGACACAATCAAATCCGGGAATTGCCGCAACAAGCGGAAAAAATTCCAGCAAAAACGGCAACTTTGAAAAGCGGGCTACTTTGTTGTTGTTTTTCACAAACTTTTTCGCTAATACTGGGGTAATGGGAAAAGTTGTTCGTTTTGTCACAAGGGAGGAATTTCAATGGGTACATTGCTTGCAAACGCCTTGCCGCAGCGCAAGCTGCTATGGATCGCGGGGCTTGGCTGGCTGTTTGACGCGATGGATGTCGGGATCATGTCGTTTGTGATCGCGGCTTTGACAAAAGCTTGGCACCTTTCGCCGCAGCAGGCCGGCTGGCTTGGCAGCATCAATTCCATCGGCATGGCGGCCGGCGCTTTGCTTGCCGGCGTCTTGGCGGATCGTTTCGGACGCAAGCCGATTTTTATCTTCACATTGCTTCTGTTCAGCGTGGCCAGCGGACTTTCCGCATTTGCCACGACATTTGCCGTCCTCGCTTTTCTTCGCTTCTTTATCGGCCTCGGGCTTGGCGGCGAACTGCCGGTCGCTTCCACGCTGATCTCCGAAAGCGTTCCGGTCAACGAGCGGGGACGGGTCGTCGTCCTGTTGGAGAGTTTCTGGGCGGGCGGTTGGTTGTTGGCTGCAATCGTTTCCTATTATGTAATCCCCGCGCTCGGTTGGCAGTCCGCTTTGCTGATCGGGGCCGTGCCGGCCCTTTATGCGGTCTACCTGCGCTGGAATCTGCCGGATTCCCCCCGTCTGCAGGCGCCCGCAGTCCGCGAACGCCGTTCGGTGCTGCAAAATATCGCGTCGGTCTGGTCGCGTGAATATGTGCGTCCCACCTTGATGCTGTGGATTCTTTGGTTCTGCGTGGTCTTCTCTTACTACGGAGTGTTCCTGTGGCTGCCGAATGTGATGGTTTTAAAAGGATTTACTCTGATCAAGAGTTTTCAATATGTATTGATCATGACGCTCGCGCAACTGCCGGGTTACTTTAGCGCGGCCTGGCTGATCGAACGGATGGGACGGAAGTTCGTTCTCGTCACTTACCTGACCCTGACTGCGGTAAGCGCATTCTTCTTCGGCTATGCGGACACAAAAACCGGTCTGATGATATCCGGCATCTTCCTGTCGTTCTTCAATCTCGGCGCATGGGGTGCGCTTTACGCCTACACTCCCGAACAATACCCGACGGCTTTCCGCGGCACGGGTGCCGGCATGGCGGCGTCGTTCGGCCGGATCGGCGGAATTTTGGGGCCTTTGATGGTCGGGTACCTCGTGGCGGCACAGGTCCCTTTTTCCACCGTCTTTGCCATTTTCTTCGCGGTGACGATCACCGGGGCGCTTGCCGTTTTGGTACTGGGCCGCGAAACACGGGCGATGGATCTGGTGGATTAGTTGAAACCGAAAGCCCGTTCACTCGCGAGACATTTTAACCCGAGACATCTGGTTTTCCCTTTAAGTCTCGCCTTAATCGGCTGGTTCGCATACGCGAGACGGGAAGACCTGGCGGCCGTACCGACTTATTTGAAACGCGTCGAAACCGATTCGCTCATTGTCCTGACCGCCCTCGAGCTCCTGTTTGTCGCCCTCGCGGCACAGTCGAACCGCCTTGTCTACAGGTCTTTGGGTGTGCACCATTCATTGTTTGGGCAGTTGCAGCTGCTGTTGGCGGCAGGCGCGATCGAACGGCTGCTTCCCAGCGGCGGGGCAGCCGGCATGAGTTCGTTTATCTGGCTGGCAAACGGACGCGGGATTGCGGTGTCCGACTCGATCAACATGACGGCGACCACATTCGTCTTGGGATACATCCAAATCGTGCCGTTGCTGTTGATTCCCCTTTTTACCGCGCGTTCAGCCGCGCTTCCGGCCGGGAATCCGCAACTGTTGGCCGGTGTTGCCGCCGGCTGTATTGCGGTCGTCATCATCCTGGCCGCCTTGACCGGATCGGAACGGTTGATTCAACGGCTTCAAAATCAGCCATGGCTTAAGCGGTATCCAAGCGTTGTCGCGGGAATTGTTTCCGTTCACCGTCATGTTCGCCGAACTTGGCAAAATCGCAGGGAATTGATTGTCCCCCTTCTGTTGTTATGGGCGTTGTATCCGATTCGGATCGCCATGTTGTGGACCTGTTTTGCGGCATTTCATGCCCACGCGCCTTTGTCGCTGATCTGGACAGGCTACAGTGTGACGATTCTCGTCTCGTTTCTGACGTTCCTCCCGACGACGCTGGGCATATTCGAACTGACGATGGTCGGTACGTTCACCCTCTTGGGAGTCGGCGCGGAGCTGGCGACAGCCGTTGCTCTGCTGTATCGGGCGTTTACCTACTGGCTGCCGATTCCCCTCGGACTGCTGTCTTGGTGGAACTTGCGAAGGAGGTCGGTGTCTTGAACGCGGAAGTTGAGGTTATCAGCAAAGCCAACAGCTTGCAAAAAGACGCGAAAGTCGGTCTCGCCCTGGCGGGCGGCGGCGTATCAGGGGCTGCTTCGATTGGGGTCATTCAGGCGTTGGAAGAGGCGGGAATCACCGTCAGCCATCTTGCAGGGACCAGTTCCGGCGCGATGGTTGCGGCACTTTACGCATACGGATATTCCGTCGAGGACATGCAGCGGGTGATGCCGCGTTTCACCAAGAAGCATCTCGATTACGACTGGAAAGCGATCCTCGCCAAGATCCTGCTGCGCCGGCCGTTGTTGGACGGATGGATTAAAGGCTCCCGCCTGCAGTCCCTGCTCGAGGAATTAACCGGTGCCAGAGACTTATCCGCCTTTCGCATTCCTTGCGGGATTGTAGCGACAAACCTGCGGAACGGGCAACCGGTCGTATTCTCGAAAAAACCGGTTCCCGGGTTTGTGACAGAGTCGGAGATCACCATCGCGCAAGCGGTTGTGGCGAGCTGTTCCATCCCCGTGATTTTTCAGCCGGTGCGTTGGAAAGGCTATATCCTGTCCGACGGCGGCGTGGCCATGAACTGCCCCGTGCGGGTAGTTCGGGCATTGGGGGCGGAGCGGGTGATTGCCGTTGACACGGTGACCGCTTTTGCCAATGACGATGTCGGAGAATTGCGATCCGGCTTGTCAATTTTCACGCATGTAATCAATCTCAATCTGCGAAACCAGATGGCGCTTGAACATAAACACGCCGATCTGTCTCTTCATCCGCATGTCGGCTATGTCGGCGCTCTCGACTTTCACAAGGTGGAACAGTGTGCGGAAGCCGGGTACCGCTGCGCAAAAGAAAAGATGGACGAGATCCGGGCCGCTTTGAATCCGGGTTAGCCGCTTGGCGGGCAATCCCGGAGCAGGCTCAAACCGGTTCGCGTATCCGCTTCAAATCCTCGTAATAAGATTTCAGATCGACGTAAAAATGGTAAAGCGACGCTCTTGTAATGAACTCCAAACGGGTTTTGGGGAGTTCCATCTCATCAAACGATCGGTCCAAATGACAAATCGCCCGGTCCACCAGCCGGGAGTGAAGCTTTTTGCCGCGAAACACCCGGGACTGGACCCGCAAAACGACATCCAGAAACCGTTGGATGCGCGGGACCGGTTCCACCCAAATCCCCACTTTGTCCAACGATTTGTTGAGATTCAAGATATGGTTTGCCAAACGGTCCATCTGTTCAAGAGTCCGAATGGCCTGTTGCGCTTCTCTCCCTCTCCGGTTATAAATCCACTGGTCTTCAAAAATCAGTTCCGCGTAATGACGTGCCTCTTCGATATACTTGCGCACGTCGCGAACCTGTTTCGTGAATTCTTCTTGCGACAGTCCCTGGTCGAGATGGCTCAGATTTTCGTACATCAAGTATATCAAACCCCGCAGCATGCCTTCCGACCGCTGGATCAATTCCTCAAGCCGTTGTTCGTAACGGGGAATTGCCACCAGATTGACGATGATCGAACAGGCAACACCGATCAGCACAATGGAGATCTGTTTCAATGCGTGGACGAAAAACTCTCCCTGAAATGTGGAAAAGGAGTTCAGCGCCGTCACAAGCGACATCAGGATCGTGTCCCGCCAGCCCAGGCGCAGATGCACCGCAAACAGAACATACACAACCAATGCGACGATCAGCGGGTGTGTGCCGAATTGCAATGCCGCCAAGTTTCCGCCCAGGGTTCCCACTACCGCGGAAGCAACTTGATATTTGGCCAGCCCGAACGAGCGGGCCAGCGATTTCTGCGTTGCCAGTACCGCAACGATTGCCGCATACGCATAACCCGGAAAGTGCAGAAAAGACGCCAGATACAAAGCGAGTCCGGCGGCGATAGACGTTTTGACCACACGCGCTCCAAAGAATAACTTTAACGATTGTATCATCTTATCACCCAGCGGTCACTTTGCAAACACTTTTACCAGGATCGGAATCGACAGCAGGACCATCGCAAGCCGAACAGTATGAATCACCATCACATCGATCGTTTTCACGCCTTCGATCGTTTGGGCGGCGGCCACCACATCGGCCAGGCCGCCCGGCACTGCGCTGAACAAGGCGGTCAACAGGTCCCATCCCATGATTTTTGCGACAAGCAGTCCCACCGCCACACTTGCCAACAAATAAGTTCCGGCAATAATCAACGCCGGCAGCCATACCGCCTTCAGGTCGGTCAGCATTCCTCTGGTAATAGACAATCCCAAAGCCGACCCCAGGACGATCTGGACGGCAACCGTCACCCCGGCGGGCATTTTTCCAAGCGTTCCTCCAAGCGTCCCGTAAAACAGGTTAAAAAGCGCCACCGTCCCCAGCGATCCGATCATCGCTCCCGCCGGAATCCTCAGTTTGTAACCCGTCAGGCCGCCCGCCGCTCCAATGGCTAAAGTGATAAACATTTTTGTCAAATCCATTTCCGTCACCTCATCTCACTTCATGCTACCAGTGTAGCAGATCTTTCCCGTTCAGACCCGCCATTTCACGCAAATCCCCGGAATCGTTTTTTGAAAACATTCCGGGGATTGGTTTCATTCCATATGACCCATTTGACGGTTTAAATTTTCATACTGCATGTGCAAATCCCGCAGGGCGGCAACCAGCGCGTTTTGCGCCTTGCCTTGATAGTGGCGCTGCACCAGCGCGATCGGTTCGTCAATTCCATCCCGCAGACTGCAGCCACGAAGCAAAGCTCCGATGAAGTTTCTGCCATGCTCCGTTGCAAGCGTGCAGGACGCCTGCAAGATCACTCCGTATTTGCTGTCGATCTCCGCCGTGATCGTCAAGGAATCGAAGACGCTCTTGGCGGCCATACCCTGTGGAAGTTTCGCGTGTCCCGCGATAAAAACAGACTTTCCCGTGAACAAGTTCCCCACCGCTTTCTGATTGGCATGTCTGTTTCCATCGTACTCCGGCGGAAAAAACGATGTCAATTACAAGATCTCCCGAAGATCTTCCACGCCCTGTTCTCCTCCGAACGGCCATGCGGGCAGCATCCGGCGCAGCGGCTTATCCACACGGTAACCGAGGGCGTATTCCGCTTGCATGATGGTGTGAATCTCCCGCGTCCCTTCATAAATCACCGGCGCTTTCGAGTTTCGCAGATACCGTTCAACCGGGTATTCGTTGGAGTATCCGTATGCGCCGTGGATCTGGACCGCGTCGTTTGCCGCGTTAAACGCCGCGTCGCAGGCAATCCATTTGGCAAGAGACGTTTCCCGTGTATTGCGCAATCCTTGATTTTTCATCCATCCCGCGCGGTACACCAGCAGACGGGACGTCTCCAGACCTGCCACCATGTTCGCGATCATCTGCTGGACCAATTGGTGTTGGCCAATTTTCTTGCCGAATGTTTCCCGTTCGTGGCAGTATTTGAGGCTGGCTTCCAGACAGGCGTTGATCAACCCGCAAGCGCCCGCCGCAACCGTAAAGCGTCCGTTGTCAAGCGCCGACATCGCGATTTTGAAACCTTCTCCCTCTTCTCCCAGCCGGTTCTCGGCGGGAACCCGGACATCTTCCAGGAACACCTCGCCGGTGTTGCCCGCGCGGATCCCCAGCTTGCCTTTGATCGCCTTTGTCGTCACTCCGGGAAAGGTGCGTTCCACAATGAAACAACTGATCCCTCTATGCTTTTTGCTCTTGTCGGTATAGGCGAAAATCAGGAAATGGTCCGCCACGTCGCACAAGGAAATCCATGTCTTCGACCCGTTCAGGATGTAAGAATCCCCGTCCCTCACCGCAGTCGTCGCCATCGCCGCCACATCGGACCCGGCTCCCGGTTCCGTCAACCCGAACGCCCCGATTTTCTCGCCGCGGGCTTGGGGTTTCAGGTACTTTTCTTTTTGGAATTCGTTGCCCCACTGCAGGATCGTCATGCTGTTCAGGCCGGTGTGCACCGACACCGCCGTGCGGAACGCCGTGTCTCCCCGTTCCAGTTCGTCGCAAACAATGGCCAGAGTGTTATAGTCCATCCCGCTGCCTCCGTATTGTTCCGGAATGCAAACTCCCATCAGTTCCAATTCCGCAAGCCGTTTCAAGATCCCCGTTTCAAAATGCCCTTTCGCATCCCACTCTTGTATATACGGCATGATCTCCTTGTCGACAAAACTGCGGACCAGTTTGCGGACCGCTTCCTGCTCGTTTGACAATGCAAAATTCATCATTCGGATCAACCTCTCCCCGTAAAAAATTGGATTCAACAATTTGGATTCGATGATGTTTAGATGATGTTGCGCGACGCCCAATCGTGGATTTCCGCTTCCCCGTATCCATACTCCTGCAAAATTTCTTTTGTATGCTCTCCCGCCAGCGGTGGATGCCGCCGAAATTCCACCTTGCTGCGCGACAGTTTCAGCGGACTGCCGACAAGTTGAATCCTGCCAACCGTCGGATGGGGGATCTCCACCTTCATTTCTCTTGCGTCCACATGCGGGTCGGCGAACAACTGCCGCATGTCGTTGATCGGGCCGTTTGGAATCCCGGCGGCATTTAGTTTCTCCTGCCATTCTTTGCCCGTTCTGCGAGCAAACTCTGTTTGCAGAATCTCGACAAGACACTCCCGGTTGGCCAATCGTGCGGCATTGGTTAGAAAACGAGGGTCCTCCGCCAATTCGGGTCTTTCCAGCACATCGCACAATTTTTGAAACTGGCGGTCGTTTCCCACGGCGACAACCATCTCCCCGTCACGGGTCCGGAACGTCTGGTACGGCACGATATTCGGGTGTTGATTGCCGTAACGTCCGGGGATTTGCCCGGAAATCAAATAATTGCTGGCGACATTGGCGAGCAGCGAGATTTGGGAATCCAACAGCGAGATGTCGATCGCCTGTCCTTCCCCGGAACGTTCCCGCTCCTGCAAAGCGGCAAGGATTCCGATCGCGGAGTAGAGTCCTGTCGCGATATCGGCAATCGCGACCCCGACCTTTGTCGGACCGGATTCCTCACTGCCGGTGATGCTCATCATGCCACCCATCGCCTGCACAATATAGTCATAGCCCGGCAAATCCTTGTAAGGCCCGTACTGTCCGAAGCCGCTGATCGAACAATACACCAGGCGCGGATTCAGCGCGTGAAGATCATGGAAGCCGAGACCCCATTTTTCCATCGTGCCGGTTTTGAAGTTTTGGATGATCACGTCCGCCGTCTTGACCATGGTTCGCAAAATGTCCCTGGCTTCCGGCTCTTTCAGGTTCAGTGTCATCGCCCGTTTGTTGCGATTGGCGCTCAGATAATACGCGCTTTGATCCCCCGCAAACGGCGGCCCCCATTCCCGGGTTTCGTCACTGCCGCCCGGTCCCTCAATCTTAATGACGTCCGCGCCCAAGTCGCCCAAAATCATCGTACAGAAGGGGCCGGCCAGCACGCGGGTCAGATCGATCACCTTCAAACCTTCCAGCGCTTTCATTGATTCACCTCCTGCTGGGCAAAAGAATTGCCAGTCAACCGCAAGGCAACGATTGCGGTTCAACTGGCTTGTCACCCGTGTCCGGCTTCCCGGCAAGGAAGTCCAACGGATGCAACAGTTTGCAACCCGTCATTTTGTTGAAAACCACTATTTCCTTTTTTGCGACGTTTGGGCCATGCCGGGGGACAGCAGAAACACGGCCGCCGTGCCCAAAATCAGAATTGTAGACACGGCCGCAATCGTCGGGTCGACTTGTGTCCGCATGTTTTCCCACATCACAATCGGCAGGGTTTTGGTTTTGGCGCCGGCAATAAAGATGCTGACAACCACTTCATCCAGGGATGTAATAAAAGCGAACAAAGCGCTTGCGACCACTGAAGAACGAATCAACGGCAGCGTCACTTTGAAAAATGCGCCGACAGGGGTAGAACCGAGGCTTAAAGCCGCCAGTTCCAGGTTGCCGTCGATCCCTTTCAAACCGGCCAGAATCGTCACAAAAACAATCGGAATGGCCAAGATCGAGTGGGCCAAGACAAGACCCGCCAAAGTATTTGTCAGCTTGTAAACGGAAAACGAGTGATACGTCGCAATCCCGACAATGATAACCGGAATCACCATCGGGGCAACCATCAGGTTCATAAACAGTTTTTTTCCGGGAAACTCCAGTTTATGAGCGGCCAGTGCTCCCATCGTTCCCAATACCGTGGACAGAACAGCCGTACACGCCGCAACCGCAAGGCTGCGTCCCAATCCCTCCGTCCATTGCTCATTCTCAACAAAACTGTGATACCACTTTAGCGAATAACTCTCGGGAGGAAAATGGAAGGCCACCTCCGAACTGAAGGACAACGGCACCATCACGATGATGGGAGCGATCATTGCAATCAGAATGGTTCCAACCAATAACCGGAGCCACATCGCTACTTATCCCCCTTCAAGACCGGCGAAAATCTGGACACCCAATACGCCAGAAGCAGCAGCAGGAACGTAGCCCCCAACAAAACCAGCGAAAGAGCGGCAGCCAGGTGCCAATTTAAAGTCATTTGAATGTTTTCCTGAATCAGCTTGGAGATCATCATGTGATTTTGACCCCCCAGCAAAGCGGGGGTTATAAAATACCCCAGAGCCAACACAAACACAATCAGTGAGCCGGACACCACCCCTGGCAAAGACAACGGAAGAAAGATCTGCAGGAACGCTTTCCACGGACGGGCCCCGAGTCCCTGGGCCGCCTGCACCAAACGCGGATCGATTCCTTCCATGACTGAATACAGGCTTAAAATCATGTACGGCAGCAAGATATGGGTCATGCCAACGGTCACTCCGACCGAATTATAAAGCAGCTTCACCGGCTTTTCGATCAGTCCCGCATTCATCAGGAACCCGTTAATGATGCCATGATCCTGCAGGATCACGGTCCAGGTGAACGTGCGCACAAGCAGGCTGATCCACAGGGTCGTCATCACCGTCCCCAGAATGATTTTCTTCCATCCGGGCGATTCGAGGACATACACCAGATAGGCCACCGGATAGGCGATCAACAACGTGCATACGGTGACAGCAAACGCCGTTTTCAAAGTGATCCAAAGCACTTTCAGGTAAAGCGTACCGGTGAGGATTTCCCGCAGATATTCCAACGTAAATCCCGATTGATTATAGACACTCAACTTGAGAACACTGGCCAGCGAGTAATAGAGTAAAAAGATCACATAAAGGAGCGGGACGATCAACAACAGCCACTTGAATCCCGGAAGCTTTAAAAAGTTACGCAGAGGGGACACCAACGGAACCGGTGGAGCTTCCGACTTGACTTTCTGCATAGCCTAACCCCCCGTATGTGCTTACAGAACGAACGGTCTGCAGCCTTCGGCCCGACGTTCACTTATTGCAGCATCCACTTGTTGAATTGTTCATTGACTTTGTCAAAGTTGTCCGCCCAGTATTTTACGTCGATGAGGATTTTGTTTTGGCTGTTTGAATCCGACTGCCCCAATCGTTTTTTCACATCGTCAGGCAGCAAGTCCCACGCTTTCTTGTTGGTCGGGGCGTAATCAATCAGCTTGGAATATTCGGCCTGCGGTTCCGGCTTTGAGACATAGGCGATAAATTTTTGGGCCAACTCCTTATGCGGAGCTCCTTTGGGAATCACCCAGGAAGTGGACATCCACAGCGCCTGGTTAAACTCGTTGTCAATCTTTGCCCCCTGTGCTTTAGCCGCCGAAATGCGCCCATTCCAGGCGGCCGCCACGGCCACTTCCTTTGTCGAGAGCAGTTGGGGCGGCTGGGCTCCCGCATCCCACCAGACTTTTATGTCTTTTTTCAGCTTGTCAAGACTTTTCAGCGCCCGGTTCACATCCAGCGGATACAGTTTATCCGGCGCCACACCGTCGGCTAGCAGCGCCGATTCCAGCGTCCCCATGGGGTTTTTGTAAAGCGAACGGGGGCCGGGGAATTTGCCGGTGTCCCAGAAGTCCGCCCAGCTTTTCGGATGATGGTCCGGCGTGAAAAGTTCCGTGTTGTAGGCGATGTTCGTATAGTACAATTCCTGGCCGATCGAGTACTCCGTAACCAGTTCCGGATAGATGTCCGTTTTGTCGATGATGCTGTAGTCCAATTTTTCCAGGAGTCCCTCTTTGGCCAGACGAAGGGCGACGTCCGTGTCGGAGTTGACCACATCCCATTCCACGTTTCCGCTTTGCACCATGGCTTTCAGCTTCCCGACGTCCGTCGGGGACACCACGGTAATTTTTACATTGTACTTTTTCTCAAACGGTTCATACTGCGCTTTTTTGGCTGCCTGCGAGGAAGCCCCGCCCCAATCGACCACGACAAGTTCCTGCAAAGCCGGGGAATTCGAGTTGGCCGCTTTCTCACCCGGACCGCAGGCAACCAAGACAAGGCCGGTGATTAAAGCGAGCGAAGCCATTTTGATCTTGTTCAACATAAAATCTGCCCCCTTTATTTTTTTGAAACTCCAAACAACAGGATTAGCTTATCTCCGCCTCGTAAGGAATCAGTGACGACTCCATGCTGTTCCACCCGAGAAGGATGTCCTGACCGACTTCCAGCTCCCCGGAGAGACGGGCTGGAATTTTGACGACGATTTCTTCGCCGGAGGAAGTGACAGTTTTGACTTTTAAGGCGTCACCCACATAGATTTTTTCACGAACGGAAACTTTCAAAGCGTTTTCAAACTGGCCCGGTTCGCGGACAATATGGATATTTTCGGGACGCAAGGCGATAAATGCTTCCTTACCGTCGAAATCCGGCTCCTCTTTTACGTAAAAAACCGGACCCGCATCCCCGAACAACCGCACAACGGATTTTTCGTTTTCCCTGGCGACAATCCGACCGCCCAGAAGGTTGATTTCCCCAATGAACTCGGCTACAAACTTATTTTTCGGCTTCTGATAGATTTCTTGCGGTGAAGCGATCTGCTCGATTTTCCCCCGGTTCATGACGCAAACCCGGTCGGACATGGTCAACGCTTCTTCCTGATCATGCGTCACGCTGATGGTTGTGATTCCGAGGTTCTCCTGAATATGCTTGATCTCAAGCTGCATTTTTCCGCGGAGATTTTTGTCCAAAGCACCCAGCGGCTCATCCAACAGCAAAAGCGGCGGGTTGAAAACGATCGCCCTGGCAAGCGCCACGCGCTGCTGCTGCCCCCCGCTCAATTGTTTCGGATAGCGGTCGGCAAACTCGCTGAGATGGACCATTTCCAGAATCTTTTGCACCTTATCGCGGATTTGGGCCTTGCTGAACTTACGGATGCGCAGCGGGTAAGCGATATTCTGAGCCACAGTCAGATGCGGAAAAAGGGCGTAATTTTGAAACAGCATCCCGATGTCCCGCTCGTAGGGCTTTTTCTTCGTGATATCCTGCCGATTCAGGTAAATCGCTCCGCCGCTCAGTTCCTCAAAGCCGGCAATGAGCTTCAGCAATGAGGTTTTTCCCGATCCCGACGGTCCGAGAATGGTTAAAAACTCCCCTTTTTTCACCTCCAGATTCACACCGTCGACCGCTTTCACTTTCTTGTAATGTTTGGTTGCGTCAATCAGGGAAAGATGGGTCATCTCCATCCCCTTATCCCCCTTTTTGCACGGTTGAAATGGCAGCTTCAAGTATGTCCAGCCCCGTTTCCAGTTGCTCGTCCGTAATGACCAGCGGTGGCAAAAAGCGAAGCACATTCCCGTTGATGCCCGCGCTCAATCCGGCCAATCCGTTTTTCCAGCATTGTTTTACGATCTCAGCCGTTGCTTCTTTCGCGGGTGTTTTCGTCTCCCGGTCGGTGACAAGTTCCATCGCAACCATCGCCCCCAAGCCGCGCACATCGCCGATTAAACCGAATTTCTCCTGCATCTCCCGGAAGCGGCCGATCATTTTTTCGCCTATGATCCGGGATCGCTCCACCAGATTTTCTTCCTCGATCACGTCGAACACGGCTAGTCCCGCGGCACAAGCAACCGGGCTTCCGGCAAAGGTTCCTCCAAGCTGCCCCACCTCCGGCGCGTCCATGACCTCGGCTCTCCCGGTCACGGCGCTTAGCGGCATTCCCGCAGCAATCGACTTGGATGAAACCGTAATATCAGCGGCCACTCCAAAGTTCTCCATGGCAAACAATCTGCCTGTCCGTGCAAAGCCGGTTTGAATTTCGTCCGCGATGAGCAAAATCCCGTGCCTGTCACAAAGCTTTCTGATTTCTTGCACAAAATTTGCCGACGGTACGATGAAACCTCCCTCCCCCTGTACGGGCTCCATAATGATCGCAGCTACATCCTCCACCGCGACTTCGCCCCAAAAAAATTCTTCGATGCGTTTTACCGTTTCCGCATCCACTTCAGCGGCGGTCATTCCTTCCGGAGCCCGATAGTAATAAGGATAGGGAATTTTATAGGTGTCGGGAGCAAACGGTCCAAACCCGAATTTATAGGGCTTTACCTTGCTGGTCAAAGACATGGTCATCAGGGTCCGGCCGTGGTAGCCCCGGCTGAAAGACAAGACCGTTTTCCGGCCGGTGGCCTTTCTTGCGATTTTGACCGCATTTTCCACCGCTTCCGCCCCGCTGTTCACAAACATCGTTTTTTTCGCAAAATCTCCGGGTGTGTTGGCATTCAGTTTTTCCGCCAGTTCGACGTAGCTCTCATAAGGAAAAACGTGGAAGCACGTATGAATGAACCGGGCCGCCTGTTCCTGGACAGCCTGCACCACTTTCGGATGGCAGTGCCCCACATTCTGAATGCCGATTCCCCCGGCGAAATCAATGAAGGTGTTGCCATCCACATCCGTAACCAAAGCGCCGCTGGCTTCCTGCACGTAAATCGGTGTCACATGATAGGGCCCCACCGGAACCGCCTTTTGTCTGCGTTGATGCAAGTCCTGCGACCGCAATCCCGGGATGGCCGGTGCTGCCGTTACGTCTTTCGCCGTTCGCATCACAAAATATTCCCCCTTCGTTCTGAGATAAACAAAAGCCAATCGCACCCTCATGACAGAAAGCATCTGTGATGAAGATTCGACTGGCTTTTTCATCCGTGAACTCGCTTCTGGCGGGAAGGAGGACGGATGTAACAGTCAGAATTTTTGTTATTTTCTATAATCATACCACCCAAACTTAGTTCCGTCAATACATATCAACTCACATACATACATATCAACTCACATACATATCAACTCGCACGATGCCCTGCCGTTCCCATTCCCCGATTTGCTCCGCCGTCACCCCCAGCAGGCACCGAAAAATCTCATGGTTATGCTGGCCGAGAGCCGGCGGCGGAAACTCGGGCTGCATGTCCGGCAGAAGCCCCTTTTCCCGTACATGCGGATGGTTAACCATCTCTTCCGTTTCCAGTACGGGGGCCATACAACAGTCGACTTCCCGGGAAAATTTCGCCCACTCCGCAAACGTTCGGCTTTGAAAAAGAGCCTGCAATTCCATAAATACCTTATTTTCTTCCACAGCCGGACTGGTATGTGCCGGAATCCAATCCTCCCGTTCCACCGCTTTACAGAAATTCTCCCAAAATTTCCTTTCAAGTGCTCCCAACGTGACAAATCGGCCATCGAGAGTTTCATAGACGCGGTAGCAAACAATTCCTCCCCCCAAACCGGGAACTCCCTGCCCGATTCCAAGCAGTTGTTGGTACAGCGCATGCGTATTCATCATCCCGATCATGGAATCGGTCAGCGCAACGTCCAGATAACTTCCTTCCGATGTAAGAGCCCTTTTTATCAGTGCGGCGAGAATCGCTTCGGAGGCGGCGATTCCCCCGACCAAGTCGGCAAGCTGAATGGCGGGTTGAATCGGCCGTCCTTCCCGGTCTTTTAATTGTGCCAGTACTCCGCTGAGCGCCATGTAATTTAGGTCATGACCGCCCAGATCGCGCAACGGGCCCGACTGGCCGAACCCGGTAAGTGAACAGTAGATCAGATCCGGTCGCTCTTGTTTCAAGGCGTCATACCCGATTCCCAAAGCGTCGGCAACTCCCGGCCGAAAGCTTTCGATTACCACATCCGCCTTGCTTGCCAGTTGAAACGCGAGCTTTTGACCAGCCAGCGATTTCAGATTGATCGTGACGCTTTTTTTGTTGCGGTTGTTCGCGAGAAACACCAACCCGCCCCCGTTTGCCTGTTCGCCCAGCGTACGCGCGGGATCTCCCGTTTGCGGCGGTTCCACCTTGATCACTTCAGCCCCCATGTCGGCAAGCCGAAGTGTGGCATAAGGGCCGGGAAGATAGCGCGAGAAATCAACAACCCGAATTCCTTTCAGCAACAAATTCTTCATGTTCATCACACTCCCCCGTTTACCGGGTCGGTTCCCCCGTTCGGTATTTAATTCCCGTTTTTCCCTTCCGGACAAACCAAACAGTCGTTTTGTACCTGTTATATGTATTCTACTACAGAACCAGAACATGCAGGAATAATCCCCGGATACAATCTTGTTCGTTATTTTCGAAATTTTTTGTCACTTGCACTTGCAAAAATTCCTATCATATTTCAATATAAAAATTAAATATTATGAAATATTATGATATTTAAACGGTAAAGGCAGGAGGGGGTTCCAATGATGAAGTATCCGTTGACATTGCGATCGCTGTTGGAGCGCGCGGAAAAGATGTTTCCGAAAAAGGAGATTGTATCCCGCACCGCTTCCGGGGTCTTTCGTTACACGTATGCGGAATACGGACGGCGGACCCGCCGTTTGTCCAGTGCACTGCAGAAACTTGGGGTGCAGCGGGGAGACCGCGTGGGAACATTCGGTTGGAACCATCACCGTCATTTGGAGGCCTATTTTGCGGTCCCGTGCATGGGGGCGGTTTTGCACACGATCAACATCCGCCTGTCGGGAGAACACATCGCGTATATTGTGAACCACGCGGAAGACCGCGTTTTGTTGATCGACGAAGAACTGGTTCCCGTCATCGAGAAAGTGCAGGACCGATTCAAAACCGTCAAAGCCTATGTCATCATGTCAGACAAACCGGAACTCCCCTCGACCACTCTGACCCCGGCCTATTCTTACGAGCGGCTGCTGGAACAGGGAGACCCCGAACACGTTTACCCTGACCTGGACGAAAACGATCCGCTGGGAATGTGCTACACGTCGGCAACTACCGGAAACCCCAAAGGAATCGTCTACACCCATCGCGCGATCTTCCTGCACAGCATGTGTCTCGGGCTTGCGGACACACTGGCGGTCTCGGAAGCCGACGCCTGCATGCCGGTTGTCCCGATGTTTCATGTCAACGCCTGGGGATTGCCGTTTGCTGCCGTTTGGTTTGGCGCCAAGCAAGTCCTTCCGGGTCCGGTTCCCACCCCCCATGTGCTGTTGGACCTGATTCAACAGGAAAAAGTGACACTGACGGCAGGCGTGCCCACGGTCTGGCTGGGCGTTCTCAAAGCGATGGAAGAAGGAATTTACGACCTGTCGAGCATCCGGGCGATCGTTTGCGGCGGATCGGCGGCTCCGCGCAGCCTGATCCAAACCTACGAGCAAAAATACGGAATCCCGTTCCTGCACGCATACGGCATGACGGAAGCAAGTCCGGTTGTGACCGTTTCCCGCCTGAAAAGCTATCAAAAAGATCTGCCGGAAGAGGACAGGTTGAACATCCGGGCGAAGCAAGGGCTGCTCGTGCCCGGGCTTGAGGCGAGAATCGTCGGCCAGACCGGAGAAGACGTGAAGTGGGACGGCCGGGAGATGGGCGAATTGCTACTGCGCGGACCGTGGATCGCCAGCGAATACTATAACGACGAACGGTCGAAAGACACGTTTGTTGACGGTTGGTATCATTCGGGAGACGTGGCGGTGATCGACGAGGAGGGCTTCATCAAATTGGTCGACCGCACGAAAGATTTGGTGAAGAGCGGCGGCGAGTGGATTTCGTCCGTCGATCTGGAAAATGCGCTGATGGCGCACCCGGCCGTTTTTGAAGCGAGCGTTATCGGCGTGCCGCATCCGAAATGGGACGAACGGCCGGTTGCCTTCGTCGTCCTGAAAGACGCTTTTCGGGGTAAAGTGGAGAAACGGGAACTGCTCGACTATCTGCGGGGGCAATTCGCCAAGTGGTGGGTGCCGGACGACGTGGTCTTCCTCGACGAGATCCCGAAAACGTCGGTCGGCAAATTTCTGAAACGCGTGCTGCGCGAGCAATTTAAGGACCATCTCGTCCCGTAACCGCCTCCCAAAAAGAGAAACTGCCGCCAACCGGCAATAAAACCCCAAGGACTGACGCCCGTCAATCCTTGGGGTTGCTTATTTTCCACTTCATGGACTTACTGCGTCTTTGTTAGCAACCTTCCGTTTCGCACTCCGGCCGGCAGACACCCGGGCGGGACACCACATGGGGGGTCGCGTCGGAGACGGAGACTCCCCGTTTGCCGATCTTGACCGCAAGCCAAACCCCGATGGCGATCACCAGCGCCGCAAACAAAAACGCGGAGCGGAATCCGCCAAGATGGTCAATCATCCACCCGGCAGTACCCGGCCCGATCAATTGCCCCACCGCAAAGAACAACGTTACATAGCCAAGGGCCGCCCCGATCAGGGGAGCCGGCACCTGTTCGGTGGCCGCCGCCTGCACCAGCGACAACATGCCGCCGACCGTGCTGCCCAATATCATCTGAGCCGCCACAAATCCTGCAAGAGTCGGAATGAAAACGGGAATCCCCGTCCCCGCGATCACCACCCACAAAGAGGCGATCAACGCAGAACGCCGGCCGATGCGGTCGGAAATGAATCCCCAGATCGGACCGCTCACCATCCACAAAAAGCCGCCCAATGCGATCACTTTTCCCGCCGCAGCGGGCTCGATCCGCTGTTCCAACATAAATCCCGGCAAAAAAGTGATCGGGATGATGTACGCCACACCGACGACAAAATAGACCGCCGCCACCAGCAAAACCTCTTTTTTCCTATACACCTCGCCGACCAGGTCTTGCTTCGAATCCGCCTCAACCCTTGCTATCGGCGGATTTTTTAAAACAACGGCCGCCAGGATGGTGACCAACAGCGTGAACAAACCGAACAGCACCCACACAAAACGCCAGCTCCAGCCGGGAAACGCGCCAACGGTCGACGGGACGAGACTCCCCGCCGCCAACATGCCGATCCCCATGCCGCTGGACATCAATCCGATCACCAGACCTCTTCGGTGCGGGAACCACCCCACAAGCAGGGAAAGCAACGGAGTGAATGTCAGAGCCGTCCCGACTCCCGCCAGAAACATCATCACCAGCGCCCATCCGTAAGATGAAACCCACCCTAGTCCCAACAGGCTCGCCGTGACCACCCCTCCGCCCGCTATCACAACGAGCTTCGCTCCCCAACGGGCGGTAAGTAAACCGGCAAAAACCACCATCCCCAAATACCCGAGCGCTGTTGATGTTCCCAGCATTCCCGCCTGCGCATACGACAAGGACAGGCCGCTTCTCATGAACGGCATCACGACGCCATACGCAAACCTCGCAAACCCAAGAACCGCCACGTTCAGCAATACACCCGTCATCACATACAGCCAGATGGGACTTTTTCCCGTGTTCACCCAACCACTCCTTTGAATTGAATGATTACTCAGTCATTTTGATCCTATGTTTCTGAATATTCCACAATGTTTGACCGATTTCCTTTTTCAACTTTCACCGGCATTGCAGTTCTGCCAGTACAGGGACTTCCTTTTCGACAAAAGCTTTGATTTCTTCCGCAGTTTCCATTTGCAAAACTTTTTCCGCCAACTGCCGCATATCCGAACGCTTCAGCTTGCGAAGCAGGGCGCGGGCGGGCAAAACGGAGGAAGCGCTCATGCTGAATTCATTAAGCCCCATTCCCAGCAGGATTGGAAGCGCCGTCATATCTCCCGCCATCTCACCGCACAATCCGACCCGTTTCCCCGCTTTGCGGGCAGTCTGAATAACCATATTGATCAGACGCAACACAGCCGGGTGAAACGGTTGATACAGATGTGAAATCTTTTCGTTCGTGCGGTCGCAGGCCAGAGTGTACTGAATCAGGTCATTCGTTCCAATGCTGAAGAAGTCGATTTCTTTCGCCAACTGATCCGCAATGAGGGCTGCAGCCGGCACTTCGATCATGATACCGACTTCCATGCCGGGGTTGAAAGGAAGGTTATTTTTTGTCAGTTCCTCCCGGACTTCCTGCAAGATCCGGTTGGCCTCCCGCAATTCCTGAAGGGAAGCGATCATGGGATACATCAGTTTGATGTTGCCGTAAACGCTTGCCCGTAAAATCGCACGCAATTGTGTTTTGAACAAATCCTGTCGGTCCAGGCACAGGCGAATCGCTCGATAACCGAGAAACGGATTCGCTTCTTTCGGCAGGTTCAGATAGGGTAACTCTTTGTCCCCGCCAATGTCGAGCGTCCGGATGACGACGGATCTGTCCTTCCCCAACGTTTCCGCAACGGCTTTATAGGCTGTGAATTGTTCTTCCTCGGATGGAAGATCGTTTCTTCCCATATATAAAAACTCGGTACGGTAAAGACCGATTCCTTCCGCGCCGTTTTTTACCGCACCTGCCGCATCCTGCGGATTCCCGATATTGGCAGCCAGTTCGATCCGCACCCCGTCCGCAGTGACAGAAAGCTCATCTTTCAGCGTTTCGTATTCCGCCACCCGCGACGCATATATGGCCGCTTTTCCTTTATATTCCCGCAACTTTTCTGGTGTCGGATTGACAAGGACGATACCGTCATTTCCGTCAAGGATGACGTAATCTCCCTGCCGGATTGCAGCGGTAATATCTTTTAACCCTGCGACTACCGGTATTTCCATCGATCTTGCCATGATGGCGGAATGTGACGTCGCCCCTCCGATATCGATGGCAAACCCGGCCACTTTTTTCCGATCAAGCCGGGCTGTGTCAGAGGGGGTCAAATCATGTGCCACCAGAATGACCGGCTCCGTGAAGTCATCCAGTGATTTCGCTTCAATATCCGCATCCGCAAGCCGGCGCAACACCCGTCTGCTTACGTCGCGGATATCCGCCGCCCGTTCCCTCATGTATTCGTTACCCATATTTTCAAAAATGGCAACCAATCTGTCCGTAACCTCTTGTAACGCGTATTCCGCGTTCACCAGCTCCGCACCGATTTTGTCCTTAACCGCACCGACGTATTCCGGGTCTTGCAAGACAAGGATATGGGCGGAAAAAATCCCTGCCTCCGCATCCCCCAACTTTTGCCGGACCTTTTCTTTTATGGTTTCCAATTCGCTGACAGCTTGCCGCACCTTATCTTCAAACCGCTCGATCTCCTGGGCGGCTTCCTCCTTCGAAAGACTGCACTTACAGACCTCAACCGGCTCCTGTGCCCAAAGAAAGGCTGGCCCCATGGCATACCCGGGGGATGCGCCAACTCCCTTCTTCTCCATATTTTTCCTTCTCATAAAACGTCTCTCCTTAGCCATGAACTCGCTGCCCTTTTTGAAGCCATTATAATTATAGTTTTTCAGATTGTCACCGTCCCATACCGCGGCACCACAAATACCGCTAACAAAAGCAATCGGGCTGACAGTCTGCTATAATTTAACCCATGAAAGGGGATGAAAGGATGAAAAATCGAGTTTGCCAACTGCTGGGAATCCAATACCCGATACTTCAGGGGGGATTGGCTTACGTCGGTAACGGTACGCTGGCGGCCGCCGTTTCCAACGGGGGTGGGTTCGGCCAAGTCGGGACAGCCGGCCGCACGCCCGAAAATTTTAAAGAACAGGTCCGCATCGCCGCCGAACTGACCGACAAGCCGTTCGGAGCGAATCTGCCGATCAGCGAGCACTCGGACAACACTCCTTACATCGAAGCCGTCTTGGAAGTCAAAGACAAACTGACGGCCGTCAGTCTCTCCGCGGGGAATCCGAAGCCGCTGGTCCCCGTCTTTAAAAAAGCCGGTCTGAAGGTCATAATTATGACCGCTTCCGTCAAACATTCCCTAAAAGCGCAGGAAATGGGAGCCGATCTGATCGTTTGCGAAGGTTTTGAAGCCGGCGGCCACAACAGCCCGCTGGAGCTGACGCTGTTCAGTCTGATCCCGCAAGTCGTCCGCGCGGTGAAAGTTCCGGTTGTGGCGGCAGGCGGCATCGCAAACGGCCAGGGCGTGGCGGCAGCGTTCGCCTTGGGCGCCGAAGGCGTGCAGCTCGGCACGCGATTCGTCGCCACGAAAGAATGCGAAGCGCATGACAACTACAAACAGCTTTTGCTGGAAGCCAAGGACGATGCCACGGTCGTCATGGAGCGAAGCATCGGCCGTGTCACGCGCGTATTGAAATCGCCGTTTGTCGAAACCATCCTCGAATTCGAAAAAACGCAACCGGCCATCGAGCGGCTTCTCCCCTACATCCGCGGCGTCAACAACAAAATCGCGGCGATTGAAGGCCGTGTCGAAGCAGGATGGTTAAACTGCGGACAAAGCGTGGGACTGATCGACTCGATCGAAAGCGCGGCGGACGTCGTCCGCAATCTCGCCCGGGAAGCGAGAGAAGTGGCAACCGCTCTCGGAAGCATCCGGGAGATTTTTGCCGAGTGACACAAAGGGGCGGTCCCGAAGCGATACAATCCGCTTGCGGGAACTGCCTCTCTTTTTTTTATTCCGTCCGTTCTTTCAGACGAAACAGTTTTCTCAATTTTGATTTTTTTCGCTTCTCTGAGGTTTAAATCCTTTCAAATTGGGCAAATCTAGTTCTTGAAATGCCAATTTGGGAGGAGAATTGCACAATGAACCGATTCAAAATCGCTTTGCTTCCGGTCGTTTTGATGATATCAGGCTTGCTGCTGTTGACGTTGACAGGGGCAGCTTACGCCAAACACGTCTGTTTCTGCGACGGGGAAACGACAACCTCGCCTGTTGCATCCGCCGCCGTCCCAGCTGCAAAAGACACCTCGCCGGCTGCGCCTGCGTCGCGTTCGGGAATTTCGCAAAACGACAAGCAGTTCGTCGCCTACACCGTCAAACCGGGGGATACTTTGTCACAATTGGCACGGGAATACAATACGGAAGTCGACACGCTCATTGCGCTGAACAATATCACGGAGCCGCGGACTTTACGGATCGGGCAACCGCTGACCATCCCGCAAAAATTAAAACCAGCGGAAATTCCGGCGGTTATGGGCATCGAGAAAATCATGACGTTTACCCTGACCGCTTACACGGCCGGTCCCGAATCTACCGGAAAATCGCCGGGGCATCCCGCTTACGGCATTACCGCAACCGGCAAACGGGCCACGGAAGGGCGCACGATCGCCGTCGACCCGAAAGTGATCCCTTACGGCACCAAGGTTTACATTGAAGGTGTCGGAATTCGCACGGCGGAAGACACGGGCGGCGCCATCAAAGGAAACCGAATCGACGTATACATGGAAGATCTCAAACAGGCCATCCAATTCGGCCGCAAAGAAAACGTCCGCGTGTATGTCTTGTCCTCACCCAACGCGTAAACGGGTTTATTCTACTATTGATTGGACAAAATGATAAATACGCCTAACACTCATATAGTAAAATACACACCCAAAACGGAAGAAAAACAGAAAGGAGCATGGACAATGGTGACGATCGAACAAGTGATCCGATCGGAACAAAAAGGCCGCATCATCTATCAAGGCAATCTGTCGTCCCTGCATGCGGATGCCCTGTCGACCATTCCCCTTTACAACCACCCGGACGGTACGGGCTATCAGCGTCCGTTTGACACGGCCAGAGCCTTGTCGTATGCGGAGTATCTGGAGCAGAAAGACGCCTGCCTCACTCCGATCATTCTGAACGCAGACGGAAAATGGACATTTGAACCGTATGACAAAACGCAGCCTGATTTTGGAAGGCTTGTCTGCCAAGGACCGGCACGGGTGATTGACGGCCAGCACCGTTTGGGAGGCATCGACAAATATCACCGGCAGCGGCTGAACAAAGAAGCTTTGCCCGTTCCTTTTCTCGCATTCCATGTGCTTTATCCGGAAGAGGAAGTCTCCATCTTCGACACGATTAACACCAACCAGGTCGGTTTGACAAAGTCCCTGCTGGTCTATTTGAAACGCGACAGGGAGGAATACGCGCGGATTGCGATCGATCTCGCGGAACGCAATGATTCACCCTTCTGCAATTTGGTTGTGGTGGTAACAAAGAAAACCACAGACCGGCCGTTTACGTTGGACCATCTGAAACGCGCCTGCGAACTGATGCTCAAAGGCACTCCGCTGGAAGAGCTGAACCTTGAGAAAAAAAGGTTGGCAATCATCGTCTACTTCCGGGAAATCAGCCGCATCTTCGAGGAAGCGTGGAATTCCAAGACCGCCTTTAAATTGCGAAGCGTGATGGGCTTAATGAGCTGCGCGATGGTGGGACGCAACATTCTGGAAGCCGCCTGGCGGCCCGAAACGGCTTGGATCGACGAAGGGGAAGTCAAACGTCTCGTCTGGAAGATGCATACCTTCGACTGGTCGCGGACCGGCCAGATTCGCTACGCTTCCGGCATCCCCGGGCAGCGCTACGTTTCGCAGGTCCTTAACTATCTAGTTTTTGGTGTTCCGGTCAAAGCGAGTGAACCCGTTCCCGCCCCGAAATTCAGCATCAACGAACAAGTGGGATAGAAAAATCGCCCGACAAGTGACGTTACGCGATCGGGATTTGGAGCAAGTCGCTTGCCAGCAAGGAGTTTTCGCCATGGCGAGCCGCCGCCAGATCTCCGGCTCGTCCGTGCAAATAAACGCCCAGACAAGCCGCTTGCGTGGCATCGTAGCCTTGTGCGAGCAGACTCGCAATCATTCCCGTCAGTACGTCGCCGGTTCCGCCTGTGGCCATGCCGGGGTTTCCCGTTGTGTTGACATAGGCCGTTCCCCCGGGAGTGGCTACGACAGTTTGGGCGCCCTTCAAAACAAGCGTGATGCCGTGTCGCTTGGCAAACTCCCGGGCTGTATGGATCCGGTCCGCCTGTACATCCCGGATTGAAACTTGCAACAGCCGGGCCATTTCGCCCGGATGCGGGGTCATGATAGTGGCGGCCTGGCGGCGGGGCCAATTCGCAAAGTCTTCGGCGATCATGTTCAAAGCGTCCGCATCAAGCACCAGCGGACACGGCGTTCCTTCCCAGACGGTTTGCATCCACCGGCTGCCATGCAAAAAACGGCCCATTCCCGGCCCGACCGCAACCGCGTCCTTTCCATTGACAAGCGACAACACATCCTGCGGGGACGTCTCCGACCAATCGCCGCGGCTCTTATCGGGAATCCCGGCCAGCATCAGCTCTGGCACATGTCCGATCAGAGGCTCCAGCAGCCGGTCCGGCAAGGCCCACGTCACAAGTCCGCAGCCGGTCCGAAGCGCCGCTTTCGCGCAGAGCATCCCTGCCCCGCTCATGCGCCGCGAACCGGCCACAACCAACACATGTCCATACGTCCCCTTATGGGTATCCGCTTGGCGGGGGCGTGTCCAATCGGTTTGCAAACGTTCTTTCAGCATCCCGTCGGTAGCCAAAAAGGTCTGGACCCCGATCTGATCCGCCAACGCCGCCGGAATTCCGATCTGCGCGACCGTTACCTTGCCGGCCGCTTCCGCTCCGGGGTGTTGCACCAGTCCTCTTTTCAAAAAAGCCATTGTCACCGTGCGGACCGCCCGTATGCAAGGCTCGTACAACGCACCGGTATCGGCATCCAGCCCGCTCGGAATGTCGATCGCAAAAATCGGCAGCCCGCTCGCATTCGCTTCCCGTATCAACGCAGCGTAAGGTTCGCGCGGCGCACCTTTGGCGCCCGTTCCGAGCAAGCCGTCGATAATGCCGTCAAACCGACACCAATCCGTGCCGTTTGGCTGATAGACAACCGCGGGAATCCCCAGGCGTGCCGCAATATCCCGTTGCACGGCCGCATCTCCTGTCAGCCCTTCCGGCGCTTCCGCATATACGATCTGTACGCGGTGCCCCCACTCCGCCAGATGTCTGGCGGCGACCACCCCGTCTCCGCCGTTGTTGCCTTTTCCGACAAGTACCAGTAGAGATTTTTTTTCGCCTTGAAAAAAAGCCTGCACTTCCCGGGCGACTTCGCGCCCCGCATTCTCCATCAAAACCAGGGCCGGTATCCCCAAGCGGTCGATGGCATGCCGGTCAAGCAGCCTCATCTCTTGAGCGGTCACGAGATGCATCGTCCGCAACTCCTTTCGTTCCTGTCATGATTTGAATTCCGCCGCAAGCCGGTTGCGGTTCACCATTGTCTTGAGCGTCGAATTGAGCGTCGCCGGATCGGAACTGAACCCTCCATGGTCCCGAGCGCGGCTGATCAACTCGATGACCTCCTTCCCGGCCGGCAACAGAACCGGCCGGCTTTCCCGTTCCGCAACCACCCACGCCCCCCGCCCGTCGGATATGATTTTTTGCAAGGACGGACTGGTTTTCGCATACATCTGCATTCCGAAAATCGGTTGGTCTCCATGTTGCCCTTCCAGACCGCGGCTAATCAAATAGAGAATCGATTTGCCGTAGTACGGAACCGACTTGTCTGCCCGTTCCAGTTCGTCGCTCAATGTATACAGAAAGAAACGCTTCAGGTACAGCCTGTCACATGCCCGTGCGTACGTGTTTTCAAACTGGGCCACCGTACAGGCTGGCGCATACAAACTGCAGGTGATGATTTTCAGATACGGGTAGACATCCGCTTTTCCCTCCATCAACTGTTTCAGCAAAGTGAGCAACACGATCGAACCCGCACTATGTCCGACAAGATGAATTTCCGCATGCAGCTTTTCTTTGCGCAGGGCTTTTGCCAACAGGAGAAAAAACTTCCAGCCTCCCCCGTGGCTTGCAAATACTTGTTCCCCCCGGCGTTTCATCGCTTCCCACGGCTCCGGAAACAATTTCGCCGCCTCTTCGATCATCTCGTCGATCAGCACGCCGGCTGGCGACATTTCTTGAAAGCGCGTCTCAACCTTGTGCCGAAGATGATCTTCCAAAGCTTCCAGGAAGGAAGATTGCCACATGAAAAATACGGGATAAACGCCGTTTTGCAAAAGTGTCGCGTAACGCCCCTTAATCGCGCCACCTGCCATCGACTCGGAGACCAATCCCCCGTGGCAGTAAAACATCAGCCGATGCGGCCCCGATTTTGACTTAAAAAAATCGATGATACTCCCGGCCATCCGCTGCAACTGGACGACCGAGCTTTGATAAACCCCCGTCTGCGAAAGCTGCCCGTCCGCTTCCGTATTGACGATGTAATCCATCAGATCGCCCGGCTCTTCCCGCCCGTTTTTGCTTCTCCAATTGCGGAACCGATTCATCGGCATCTCCCTCCCCGGTTCATTATATGGGGATCCGCTGCCCGCGTATAACATGCAGACTTAAAGTCACCAAACCAGCCGTTAAAACATCATAAATTTCATCTTCCGTAACTTCAACGTGCAAATGGACAAGCCGGTTTCGATAGCCGGCTATTCCCCGTATTTTTTTTGCGAAGTCAAAGGGAAGCACGTTATTCTTCGCCAAGATATCAAGTATCGAAGTGTAATCTCCCGGCGTCGCAAGCCCTTTTTTGGAAATAATATGGCGTTAAGCATAGAACTCACCCTGTATGATGGCATCCGCCACTTCCTTTTGGTATCGTTCGTAAAAAGGTTTGAAATCCAAATAGTCACGCACCGCGATATCCACCAAATCCGTGTAACTTTCGCGATCTGTAACAATTAGCGGTTTTCCTTCCGCTACAACCGCATATTTTAACACAATCGACAAGTCGTCAAAAAATGCAACATCTACCTTCTGGCCGGGAAACAAACGATCCAACTCATCTTCCCTAGCCCGTGAACCGAACAACATAAGCGCCAGCAACGGATATGGCTTAAAAAGTCGCTCGAACTTCTCTGCAGGAAAAAACATCTTCATCACCTCTTCATTATTTTACCATCTTCTTGCCGCTTGATCACCGAATATCGCCACTGCATCGCCAAAAACCAAAAATCATTTGCTTCCGAATCCACTGCCTTCAAAGGTTCCCAGCCAGATTTTGGCCATTGTTGCCAAACTCGAAAACTAGTACCATCACCTTAGTAGACTTGCAAAAGTAAGGTGATCCGTATCAAGAAGCGGTTACTTGCGGCGCTGGCCTTTATTTTCTTATTTGCCGTCGGTTCCTCCGCCAACCAGGCTGTATCTGAGACAGAATATTCCGACATTATTGGCCACTGGGCGTCCTCCGCCATCATGGCTTTGACTTCCCAAGGCATCATCGGCGGGTATCCGGACGGCACGTTCCGGCCTGATGCGGTCATCACCCGGGCCGAATTTTCCGCATTGCTGGTTCGGGCTCTCAAGCTTCCCGAGCGTTCCGACAGCGCGTTCCCGGATACGGTGGGGCACTGGGCAGCCGGCAGCCTGGCAACGGCTCCTACGATTACAAGATAATCGGCCAAACTGCCGATCTGGTGGTTGTCATGACCTACGATGAACATTGGTTTGGCGGTGAAGCCGGCCCGATCGCGAGCCGCAAGTGGGTGGAAGATTGCCTGCGGTACGCAGTGTCGGAGATCCCCAACGACAAGCTTCTGCTCGGTGTAACGGTGTATGGGTACGATTGGCCCGAAACGCCCGGTGCCAAGGCGAAAGCCGTCTCATCCGCCACGGTGGCCAATTTGCTCGCCAAATACGGCGGCCGTTTGAATTTTGACGAAATAGCATCGGAATCTGGCGTCTCGGCCTCGAAAGCGATTTGTTTTGGAACACGCTCGAATCCTGGAACCGACGGTAAGTCTGGAAAAGCGGCGGGCCATTTTTCAATTGCTGTTCGGAAACGCTGTTGAAACGTTGCCGTCAACCGCAGGACGGCATCGAAAACACCAGTGCCGCAGCCCCGGCGATACCGGCGTCTTTTGTCAATTTCGCTTGCAGAATCGGGATGTTTCCCGCTTCGCGGTACAGCGATTTCTGCCTTACATAGCCGGCCACCGCCCGCAACAAAGGCTCGCCGATAGCGGACACGCCCCCGCCGATGACGATGGCCTCGGGTTCGAACAGATTGACCAGAGCGACACAGCCGATTCCGATATAGCGAAAAGTGTCGTCCATCACCCGTACAGCCCTCTCGTCGCCGGTTAAAAAAGCGGCAACCACGTCTTCGGCGCCCATCGGTCTACCGAAAGCCTCCATGGCCCTCCGGGCAATTCCGGTACCGGAGGCAAGGTACTCAAGACAACCCTTTTGTCCGCAGTAGCATTCCCCGCCACTCGAATCGATCGCCAGATGGCCGATTTCACCGGCATTCCCCGTTCTTCCCGACAGCAGTTTTCCGTTGATGAACAGACCGCCGCCAATCCCGGTACCGATCGTCATATAAGCAAACGTGTCATAAGGTTTGGCGGCTCCGAAGCATTTTTCGCCGAGCGCCGCACAGTTGGCGTCGTTTTCCATGCGGACAGGTCCCTTATAATGTTGTTTCAGTCTCGCAACGACATTGTACCTTTCCCATCCCCGAAGATTGCCCGGATTGATCAGACGGCCTTCCCGCGCATTCAACGGTCCCGGCGCTCCGATTCCGACACCGGTCAACGACTCCCAACCGAGTCCCGTTTCCCGCAACAGGTTTTCGATTCCCTCCATTAACCTGCTCATCGTCTGCTCCGGCGGCGACCCGACTTGCGTTGCGATGCGTCCGCTTTTTAACACGTTTCCCGTCTCATCGACCAAACCGTACGCGATCTTTGTTCCTCCGATATCGATACCCAGTGCGGTTTTCATCTGCCATCCCCTTATACCTTCCAAGGTATTTGGTGTTCCCCCCTGTTCAAGGCTTCCTAAATCCCTGCGGATGGTTCTTGTGCCATTCCCAAGCGCTTGCAATGATCTGCTCCAGGCTGTTGTATTGCAATTTCCAGCCCAACTCCGCCTGGGCTTTCGCGGAAGAGGCGATCAGCACCGCCGGATCGCCGGCGCGGCGGGGACCCACCCGCGCCGGAATCGGGTGCCCCGTAATTTCCCTCGCCTTGTCGAGTACCTGTTTGACCGAGAACCCGGTTCCGTTCCCAAGGTTGAAAATCGCGCTTTCATTCGTTCGGCGGAGCCGCTGCAAAGCCAACCAGTGCGCATTGGCCAAATCCATCACATGAATGTAATCGCGAATGCACGTCCCGTCTTCCGTCGGATAATCGTCGCCAAAGATCGTCACGAATTCCCGCTGTCCCAACGCCGTTTGCAGAAGGATCGGGATCAGGTGGGTTTCCGGTTCGTGATCCTCCCCGATATGCCCTGCCGGATGCGCTCCCGCCGCGTTGAAATAGCGAAGGGAAGTGTATTTGATGCCGTATGCGGCGTCGCACCATTTTAACATTTTTTCGATCGCCAGCTTGGTTTCCCCATAGGGATTGGTAGGTTCGGTGGGATCGGTTTCCTGAATCGGGATTCGCTTCGGTTCTCCGTACGTTGCCGCTGTTGACGAGAACACGATTTTCCCAACGCCGTGTTCCCGCATTTTGGCCAGCAATCTGTGGGCGGCAACCACATTGTTCTCGTAATATTTGAGGGGGTCCCGCACACTTTCCCCCACCAGGGAATCCGCCGCAAAATGAATCACGGCCTCAATGTCGTGAGCCGAAAAAATCCGGTCGAGCAATTCCGTGTCGCGAACGTCGCCCCGATAAAAAATCTTTGCCAGGACCGCGTCCGCATGCCCTTTTTGCAAATTGTCCAAGACGATTACCTCTTCGCCTTGCCGCAACAATTCAGCAACCGTGTGGCTGCCGATATAGCCTGCGCCTCCCGTGACCAAAACAGCCATTTTCTCCCCCCGATTCTTTACCCGACCATTCCCATCGCAGAAGCAATATGCCGCGCCACATGCACCCCGGCGGCGGACGCCTGCGCCAAGCCGCGGGTGATGCCCGCCCCGTCGCCGACCGCAAACAAACCCTGGATCTCCGTCTCAAACTTATCCGTCAAGCGCGGCCGGGCGCTGTAGAACTTCGCTTCCACCCCGTAGAACAGAGTGTGCTCGGAAGCGATTCCGGGAGTGACCCTGTCCAGCGCCTCCATCATCTCCATCAACGATTTCATCGTGTTGTACGGCAACACCAGGCCGAGATCGCCAGGTACGGCCTCTTTCAAGGTCGGCTCGATAAAACCTTCACGGATTCGCTTCTCGGTCGAACGGCGTCCTTTCAAGATATCCCCGTATCTTTGCACGATGACCGAACCGTTGGACAGATCGTTGGCCCGGCGGCTGATTTCCTTCGCATACTCGATCGGCTTGTCGAACGGCTCCGTAAACGTGTGCGAGACCAGCAGAGCAAAATTGGTATTCCGGCTGCCCAGCGCCGGATCCTTGTAGGAATGCCCGTTTGCGGTCATCACGCCCGAATGGTTCTCCACGACCACATGCCCGCTCGGATTGGAGCAGAAAGTCCGCACCCGGGTTCCCACCGAGGTGTTAAAAATGAATTTCGCCTCATACAAGTGTTCGTTGATTTCCTGCATGATCACATCGGATGTTTCAACCCGCACGCCGACATCAACCTGATTGTTCGTCATGGCAAGGCCGCGTCTTTTCAAAATGGCAGCCAGCCATTCCGACCCGTCCCGCCCCGGCCCGACAATCACCCGGTCGGCGCGGATCTCTTCCCCGTTTTTCAAGCGCACGCCCGCCACGCGGAAAGCTTTGCCGCCGGAAGCGCCGCCAGGCGGTTCCTCGACGAGAATGTCCTCGACAAACGTCCTGAACCGCGTCTCGACCCGGTTTTCCAGTGTCCGGTAAATATTTTGCAGGATCTTGAGATTCTCCTCGGTTCCAAGATGGCGGACACGTGCCTTGAGCAGCTTCAACCCCGCTGCGGCCGCCCGTCTTTCGATTGCCGCCACGGCGGGCGTGGTCGGATCGGTAATCTGGCGGGTCGCTCCATGTTCCAAATTGATGCGGTCCACATACTCAATCAGTTCCAACACTTTGGAAGGAGGCAAGTAGTCCTGCATCCAGCCGCCAAATTCGGTGGTCAGATTAAACTTCCCGTCGCTGTAAGCGCCGGCGCCTCCCCATCCGGCAGTGATCGAACACGCCGGCAAACATCCGGCGTACTCTTTCATCTTTGTCGGCGGCGGACACTTCTGCAGTTTCTCTCCGAGAATCGGGCAGCTCCTGTGAAAAATATCGTGTCCCTTATCGATCAACAGCACTTTACAGTCCGGTTTTAACAACGTGAGCTCATACGCGGCAAAAATCCCGCTGGGCCCGGCTCCTACGATAAGCACGTCGTATTTCACAACAGCATCTCCCCACAAGGCAACTTCGTTTTGTAATCGTATTCATCTTGCATCGCTACGATTCCGCTTCCCGGGCAATTTTTATCCACGGCCGTCCGTTCACCCACTCGACGGCGACATCCAAATCAAATGTCGCACTCAACATTTCCCCGCTCAAAATGTCCCGCTTCTCGCCCGCGGCAACAATCTCGCCGTTTCGCAACAACAACGCGTGCGAAAAAACCGGCTGGATCTCTTCGATATGGTGCGTCACATAAAGCAGCGTCGGCCCATTGGCGGCACTTCCCATCGCATCGATCTCCGCCAGCAACTGTTCGCGGGCCCGAATATCCAGACCGAAACACGGTTCATCGAGAATCAGCAGTTTCGGCTCCGCCATCAACGCGCGGGCCAGCAGCACTTTCTGTTTTTCCCCTTGCGAAAGCGTGCCATACCGCTCCCCGCCAAGGTGGCCGCAGCGAACCCGGTTCAACAAATCGAACGCCCGCTCCCGGTCGGACGAATCAACGCGTTCCCACAGCCCGATGGAAGCGAATTTTCCGCTAACGACCACATCCAACACCTGTTCCGACGGATCCATCTCTTCCCGCAGGGCGGAACTGACCCATCCGATCGATTTTCGCACTTCTTGAATCACGCACCGACCGTATGTATGCCCCAGAACTTTGATGGTTCCTCGGGTCGGCCATTCGTAACCCGTAATCATCTTCAAAAGCGATGTCTTGCCCGATCCGTTGAGCCCGATGATCGCCCAATGTTCACCGGGTCGGACCGCCCAATCCACATGCCTGAGGATTTGTTTGTCCTGCCGCAGCCATGACACATCGTGGACTTCGATCAGGTTCATGTTCGATTGCCTCCCCATGCAAAAGATCCCCTATGTCCCGTTAAAATTCACCTTTCAAGGACATAGGGGGAATTCCTTTCGGACTGAGACAAATGAATTTTTATTGCTTCTTTAGCATCTCGTAGACCTGTGCGACATCTTTGTCCCCTCTGCCGGACAAATTGACGATGAGAATCTGCTCTTTGTCCATCTCGGGAGCGAGCTTCATCGCATAGGCCACCGCGTGGGAACTTTCCAGCGCGGGAATGATGCCCTCCACTTTCGACAGGCGGAGAAACGCCTGCAGGGCTTCGTCGTCTTTCACCGCCACGTAATCGGCACGCCCGATCGCTTTGTAATACGAATGTTCCGGTCCGACGCCGGGATAATCAAGCCCGGCTGCGATCGAATGGCAATTCTCCGCGTTGTCCATCACATAACATTTAAATCCGTGTATGATATCCGGTTTTCCGACACTCAGAGGCGCCGCGTGAATTCCCGTTTCAAGCCCTTTGCCGGCGGGTTCGACACCGATGATTCTGACGCTTGCGTCATCGACAAACGGATAGAAGAGTCCGATCGCGTTGGAACCCCCGCCTACGCACGCCATGACCACATCGGGCAACCGGCCTTCTTTTTCAAGTATCTGCTGACGGGCCTCCCGTCCGATAACCGACTGAAAATGCCGCACCATCAAAGGATACGGGTGCGGGCCAACGGCGGAACCCAGCAAATAGAACGTATCTTCGTAGTTCTCCGCAAAATCCATCAACGCTTCGTCCACAGCTTCTTTCAGCGTGCGGTTGCCCGATTTCGCCGCTACCACCGTCGCGCCAAGCATTTCCATGCGGAATACGTTCAGCGCCTGACGCTCTGTATCCACTTCCCCCATATAGATCGTGCAAGGAATTCCAAACAGGGCGCAAACCGTGGCAGTGGCGACACCGTGTTGACCGGCTCCCGTTTCCGCGATGATGCGCTTCACCCCCATTCGCTTGGCAAGCAGGACTTGTCCAAGCGTGTTGTTGATCTTGTGAGCGCCCGTGTGGTTTAGGTCTTCCCGCTTTAGATAAATCTTGGCGCCCCCCAGTTCCTTCGTCAGACGCTCCGCCAGGTACAGAGGATTCGGACGCCCGACATATTCCCGCAAATAAAATTGAAACTCCCGCTCGAATTCGGGGTCATCCTTATATTCCAGAAAAGCGGCTTCCACTTTGTCCAGCGCTTTCTGCAGCGGTTCCGGCACGTAACTGCCGCCGAAGGCCAGCTCTCCCTCGCCAAACACCCCTTTGTCCGACACTTTCACAATGCTCATCTTCATCTCACCATGCCCTTCTTCATATCGCATAAAGATTTCATTCGAAATTCCATGCGCAAATTCCTTCATGAAAAATCAAAAACCGGCACCCGGAAGTCTGTTCCGGGCACTGGCGGGCATCACGTCACAGATCGTATACGATTTTGTACTTCGCTTCCAAATAGTTCACCAAGTAACCGGAATCAATCGATTCACCCGTCACGGACGCAAGAATCTCTTTCGGTTCGAGCAGCTTGCCGTATTTGTGGATCTTTTCGTTCAACCAGCCCTTAACTACACTGAATTCGCCGCGTTTTACCGCCTCTTTGTAATCGGGAACGTCGCGCCGCAAAGCAGCTTCAAACTGGGCGGCGTAAATATTGCCAAGGGAATAGGACGGGAAATACCCGAACAACCCGGCGGCCCAGTGTACATCCTGCAGCACGCCGTCAGCGTCGCTTTGCGGCACTACTCCCAGGTAATCCCGCATTTTGTCGTTCCATGCGCCGGGCAGTTCCGCCACGCTCATGTCGCCGCCAATGAGCGCTTTCTCCAATTCGTAACGCAGCATGATATGCAGGTTGTAAGTCAGTTCGTCCGCTTCGACGCGAATCAGCGACGGCTTCACCTGGTTGACCGCCCGGTAAAAATCGTCGACGGAAACGTCCCCAAACTGCTCCGGGAAAAATTGCGGCAGGAAAGGATAAAAATACGTCCAGAATTCGTGGCTCCGGCCGATGATATTCTCCATGAAGCGCGACTGCGACTCGTGAATCCCCATCGACGTCCCTTCGCAAAGCGGTGTTCCGATCAAATCCGGAGAGATGTTCTGTTCGTAAATCGCGTGTCCCGCCTCGTGAATCGAGCCAAAAATGGCGGAGCGGAAATCGTTTTCGTCAAAACGCGTGGTCACCCGGACATCGCCCGGATTGAGTCCCGTCGCAAACGGATGGGCGCTTTCATCCAGACGGCCCGCGCGAAAATCGTAACCGATTTTTTCGATCACAAATTCGCTGAACCGCCGCTGGTCGCTTTTCGGAAACCGTTGTTCGAGAAACGATGCGTCTGTCGCCCGTCCACGCTCTTGAATGGTCTGCAGTAGCCTGACGGATTTGCCCCGGAGATCGCCAAACAAATCGTCCAGGGTCTCGACCGTAATCCCCGGTTCGTAATGATCCAATAACGCGTTGTACGGGTGGCCTTGGTATCCCCAAATCCCGACAAACTGTTTCAGATAGTGCAGGATCTTTTCAAGGTACGGCCGGAACGCCGCAAAGTCATTGTGTTTCCGCGCTTCTTCCCAGGCGGTTTCCGATTTCGAAGTTAACACGATATACTCTTGGTACAACTCGGGCGGGATCGCTTGGCTTTTCTCGAACTCTTTCTTGCACTCGCGAACAATTCCGCAGGTGACCGGGTCAAGTTCCCGCAAAGCTTCAGGCGATGACAGCGCAGCGAGAAACTCCTTCATTTCGCCGGATACACTCATTTTAAACAGATCGGCGGATAATGTGCCGATCACCTCCGCACGCTGTTCCTGCCCTTTTTTTGGGGCGCCTGTTCGCAGGTCCCATCCGAGAACCGCAATCGCTTCCGCATAGTCCTTCATCCGCCTGGTATAGGCGCGAAACTCCTGTACAATGGTCGTCAAGGCTTTCCTCAAGGCAAATCCTCCTAACATCATGAAAATCCAAACGACGTTCCAAATTATACCACAATTGTCCGTACACGCTTGGTTTTATTTTCAGCTATAATAGTTCTTGTATCCTTATTACGCGTCGGATTATAAGGCCATCCGTAGCCGTCGCAACAGCGGAGTAAAACGTACATGTTTTAAGGAGGTGCCTACAGATGAAGGATATTGCACCGATTGATGACTTAGACTATAGAACCCGTATCCTGCGGAAAGCGGAGGAAGTCGTCCGGTTGATCCAATCGACTGAAACCTTCTCCCGGTTTCGGCAGGCGGAAGATAAATTAAACCGTCATCCTGACGCCCAGGCGCTCTTGTTTGTCGCAAGAGCGAAGCGCAACGCGTATTCCCAAACCTCGCTCCGTTACGGATACGACCATCCGGCTTCAGTCCGGGCGAAGCGGGAATATGACGAAGTTTTGCGGCAAATCGCTGAAATCCCTCTGATCGAGGAATATAAAAACAACCAGGAAGAATTGAACGAACTGCTGCAAGGCGTCACCCGCATTCTCATCAATACCCTTGCGCCGGAGGTTCGCACCGAAATCTACGAGGAATCCTCCGAGGGCGGTTGCGGGGACTGCGGCGGCTGCAAAAGCCATTGACAGCGGTTATTATAGGGATATGAACAGGAGCCAAGTCAAGCGAGGTGCGCTGTGATCAAAAGACTTCTCACGGTTTTGCTTTTTGTCGCGGTCGTTATTGTCGGCTATTTGAACAAGGATCTGTTTCTCGAATGGATTCGCGCCGGCGGAGCGGTTTCCGTCACGGTGGGTATTCTGTTTGTCGCGATTGTCGCCTTTTTCCCAATCGTCCCGTTTGTCGTTGTTGCCGGCCTCACCGGCGCGGTATTCGGCGCCTGGGCCGGAACGATGGTCACATTGACGGGCGCGGTGATCGGAGCCATGATCATGTTTGGACTCGCCAGGTTCGGATTCCGGGAACCGGCGCAGAAATATCTGAGCAAATATCCCAAAGCGAAAGAATACGAAACTTATTTTGAAAAAAACGCCTTTCTCAGCATTTTGTTCGTTCGCGTTGTGCCGGTCATCCCTTCCCAGGCGGTCAATATTTTATCCGGGGTCAGCCTGGTACCGTGGGTTACGTTTTTTTTCGCAACCACCCTCGGCAAACTGCCTTCCAACCTGATCTTTAATCTGGCGGGCAGCAGCTTCGGGCAAAACAAGCTTACCGCCTTTCTCATCAATGGCGTTTATTTTGCGGTCATTGCCGCTGCGACCTTTGTGTATCTGCGCAAAAAACAAGCCAAACAGGAAGAGGTGTAAGAGAAAAGGCGTAAGAAACAAAACGGCGGAGCTTTTGCAACAAAACGCAATCCGCAAAAGCCCGCCGCTTCTTATCGCTTACCTGCCATAGCAACAGAGGACATTATTTTTTCGTTGTAATCGAGGACGAATACCAGAAGACCAGCCACAGCAGAGCGGCAAATCCAAACAGCCCCAAGGCGAACAGAATCAACCCCATCCGATATCCCTCCGTTACTTTACGAGCTCTTTGATGCGGGTTCCGCACCATTCCGCAAACTCGGACACGGAAACCACATCGGTCACAATCAGTACCGCCAGGCCAACAACCACCGCATACATCCAGACCGCCATCGCTCCCGGTACAAGGCGGCGGAGCACTTTGCCGTCTTTTGCGTCGCCATACCAACCGACAGCCGCGATGAACGCCAAGCTGGTCAGGGTAATCAAAATCTGGAATCCCGTGATGGTGCCGTTAATCGTGGCAATGGCCTTCCCCTGAGCGATATATTTGGTCAAAAGCTGAATTTGCAAAATCAGGTGGACTGCGTACAGAATCGCGCCGACCGCCATGGTGCCGAGAAACTTCTTGTAGCTGCTGTTACGGAACAAAATCCCTGCAATCAGCAACACCACTCCGTTGACCAGCAACACTAAAGTGCTGAGATTGGAAAGGTTGGTCACCTCCGAAGGCAATTGAACCCCAAATACGTCAGGCCGCCAACCGCGGAGATAAACATTCGCCGCAACAAACGCAGCGAAGAAAAAGGTGAACGAAATCAGGCCGAGCCAAGCTGCAAGCTGGCCGTTATCCTTAGCGCCGGGACCGGGTTCCGGCAGATGCAGTTGATGATGCTGTGTAGCCAATACTTGTCACTCCTTTCAAGAAATGAACCGTAAGTTCAAACCGAACCTTAGTTCGCGCTCACAATCATCATGACAAACAGCGCCGTCATGTAAACCAGGGAATAGCGGAAGCTTTTTTTCGCCCATTTCATGTCGTCCTTGGCGTAAAACGCTTCGACCGAAATGTAGAGATACGCGATTCCCAACACGACAGCCGCAATCAGATACACCAGGCTGACAGTTCCCAGCCCGTAGAGAATGAACGAAACGGGAACCATGGCCGCAACATAACGCAGCGACTGGCGCTTCGTCACATCAAATCCGTACACTACCGGAAGCAGCGGAATCTTCGCGGCACGGTAATCTTCCACCCGCAACATGGCAAGAGCCAGAAAATGCGGCGGCTGCCAGAGGAACATGAAAGCAAAGATCGCCCATGCGCTGGCATCAAGCGTTCCAGCCGCCGCAGCATATCCCATGATCGGCGGAATCGCCCCCGAGATGCCTCCGATGACCGTACTCAGCGATGACCTGCGCTTCAGCCACAACGTATATACGACCACATAGACAAACAGTCCGATCAATCCCAAAACAGCGGTCAAACCATTGACAAACAACGCAAGAACCGCAGTTCCGACAATCGCCAGGAGCAATCCGAAAACCAAAACTTTTTTCGGCGTCAGAATACCCGTTGCCGTCGGACGTTTGCGGGTCCGTTCCATTTGCTGGTCCAGATCGCGGTCGATGTAGTTGTTCAAACTGGTTCCCGCCATAATGACCAGCGCGGTTCCGACAATCGCCAGAACCATTTTCAAGATGTTAAACGATTCCTCCGGATTCGCATGCATGACCGCACGCATTCCAAGCCAATATCCGGCAAATACCGCGATCACGTTTCCCATTGTAATGCCAAGTTTGGTTGCCGTCACATAATCCCGCCAGGTGCCCGTCCGGTTCAGTTCGGAGAAAGGCCCCGGTTCCATGGCCCGGTTTGTCGCAGGTACATATGACAATTGTTGTTTCACAGCGTTTTCCCCCTATCCGTTGGTTACAACCGTCCGGCCTCGCGGAATCTCACTTTTCGCCGGGCCCAGTGCTATCACGTGTGCGCTTTCGAATTTTACGCTTGCCGCGATGTAAACGCTGACCCACAGCATCATGGCCGCAACAGCCATATGAGCCGCAGCAGTGAACAGCTCAAGCTTTGTCACAAGCGAAAAGAAGCCAAGAAACACTTGCAATCCTAACAATATCATTATACTAATAGTTTGCCCGAAAAACAGCTTCTTTTTTCTTGCATAGACGAACAACCAGAACAGGGACAATACGACGGGAAACGCCGCGAACATATGAAGATTCATCACCGCTTCCGCAACCGGATAAGCGGTGATCAGCTTGTCTGGAAGCGGCTCCTCCGGGTGCACAAAGGTGTATGAGGCGCTGCTGTGCTTGAAAAAACCTCCCACCAATATCTCAAGATAAATGGAGCCTACGGTAAACAGGGCCGGTTTGTACAACAGCTCCAGCGACCGTTTCCGTTCGGCAGCAAAATCCGGCAATTGTGCCCGCTCCACTGCCGCTTTTGTCCGGACTCTGACCGTCAGTATCACCAGCACCGCCAGCAGCAGCATGGCAAACGCCATATCGACGGCAGTCAGGCCGGAGGGCAGTTTTTTGAGTACATTTATACCGCCCATCACTCCTACGAGACCCAACAAGCAGACCGACAGGACGGAAAGCGTCCGCACCAGCCGGTCATTCGGATGCTTCCTCCACAGCGATATCGCGTTCCAAACGATCAGCAATCCTGTCAACGAAGAAAACGTGCGGTGGGTGAATTCCACCAGGATGATTCCCTCCAACGGAGGAATAATCCTGCCGTTGCACAACGGCCAGTCCGAACACGCCAGGCCCGCCTTAAACCCTACCACCAAAATTCCAAGGATAATCAGAATGTATGTCGCGATCGTCGTAATGAGGGGCAAGCGGTATCTCATGCTCCTGCCCTCCTTTCCTGTCTTGTCAACGCAAGAGCCCGGTTCCCCGGATTCCTATGCCGTAACCGAATCGTCACCGGTGAAACGGTCTCGGTCTTTTGCGGAAATCCCATAGTTATAGGGATAGGACGTGACAACCGGGATTTCGTGGAAGTTGTGTTCCGGCGGTGGCGAGGAAACGGTCCACTCCAGCGTTTGGGCCCCCCATGGGTTCGCATCCGCTTTCGCGCCCTTCCACAGTGAAACCGCAAGATTGTAAAACACGAGAATTGTAGCAATGCTGGCCAAATATGAACCCCATGTCGAAATCTGGTTCATCGACAGAAGCTCCGCCGTACGGGTATAGTCGTACACACGGCGCTGCATGCCGAGGAAACCGCTGATATGCATCGGGAAAAACGTCAGGTTCGTGCCGATAAAGTACAGCCAGAACGTCCACTGACCCAATTTTTCGTTGTACATGCGGCCCGTCACTTTCGGGAACCAGTAGAACATGCCGGCTATAATCGCCATCATCGAGCCCCCGAACAGTACGTAATGGAAGTGGCCGACAACGAAGTAGGAGTCATGCAGGTGCAGATCGACGGGAACCGACGCCAGGAAAATGCCGCCAAGACCGCCAATGGTGAACAGGAAGATAAATCCGAACGTCACAAACAACATCGGCGTGGTGAATTGAATCGACCCGCGCCACAATGTGGACAACCAGTTAAAGATCTTAATCGCGGTCGGAACCGCAATGATCAGCGATGTGATCATGAAGGGAATTCCCGCTTCCACTTGCATGCCCGCTGCGAACATGTGGTGCGCCCAGACAAGGAATCCAAGCAAACCGATGGCGATCGAAGAGTACGCAATGGCGTGATAACCGAAAATCGGCTTGCGCGCAAACACGGGAATAATCTCGGAAACGATCCCCATCGCCGGGATGATCATCACATAAACGGCCGGGTGCGAATAGAACCAGAACAGATGCTGATAGAGCATCGGGTCTCCGCCCGCCGCCACGTTGTAAAAAACGGTTCCCAGGTGCCGGTCGAACAGCAAGGTTGTAACAGCGCCAGCGAGGGCGGGAACGCCAAACAACTGGATGAACGAAGTGACCAGCATCGCCCATACGAACAGCGGCATCCGGTTTAACGTCATGCCCGGAGCACGCATATTAAAGGTGGTTACGATTGTGTTGATCGCGCCGAGGATCGAAGACAGCCCCAAAATGTGCACCGCCGTCACCCAAAGATCGAGACCGATCCCCTTCGTTTCGATACTGTAAGGCGGATACGCCGTCCAGCCGACATCGGGCATTTCGCCCATCAGCGGACTGATCATAAGAACGATACCGCCCAGCAGGTACAGCCAATAGCTCAAGGCGTTCATCCGCGGGAACGCCATATCCTGCGCTCCGATCATAATCGGCACGAGATAGTTGGCAAATGCGCCGGCAAGCATCGGAATCACAAACAGAAAAATCATGATGGTGCCGTGCATGGTAAAGAACTGGTTAAAAGAATCCGGTTTCAAAATTTGCCCGTCCGGCAATGCGAGTTGGGTACGGATCGCAACAGCGGCAAGCCCTCCGAAAATCAGGAAAAACAACCCTGTAACCGCATACATGATGCCGATTTTCTTGTGGTCGACCGTAAGAATCCAGTCGCGCCAAAAAGACTTCGGACGTACTGTTCCTGCAACTGCGGCTGTAGCCATAAACCTCTCACTCCTCCCGTCATTCCCCTGTTATTTGAGAGTTTTGATATACTCGGTGATCGCCTTGATCTGCTTGTCATCGAGCTTGCCTTGGAACGAAGGCATCGTATTGGCAAATCCGTCAGCGATTTTCGCACCGGGATTCACTATGGATTCCTTGATGTAGGCTTCATCAGCTTTCACCGTACCGCCACCCTGAAGTTTGCGCTCCGAATCGTAGAGCCCTTTCCAGGTCGGACCCGCAGCCTTGGAGCCGTCGATGGAGTGGCAGGAGAGGCAGCTTTGCATCGCCAGCTTCTGGCCCGCCTGCGGCCCTTCTTCCGAAGCTTTCTTCGCATCCACCAGGAATTTCTCAAACTGTGCGGCCGGTTCCGTCTTCAGTGTCGCCAGCATCTTGGTGTGAGCGGTACCGCAGTACTCGGCGCAAATCACGCGATACGTACCCGGTTTGATTTCACCGAGCGGAATGATTGTCTCACGACCGGGAACCGCGTCCTGTTTAATACGGGCTTCCGGTACCCACAGACTGTGTATGACATCAGCCGATGTGACCTTAAGTACTACGTTTCTCCCTTCGGGAACGCGCAAGTCGTTGATCGTGGAAGCTCCGTTCGGATATTTGAATTCCCAGGACCATTTGCGGCCGACGACTTCAATCTCGTAAGCGTCCGCGGCAGAGGCCTTTTGGATGTTGTAGGTCAACTGCGTGCCATAGATCCCCAATCCGACCAAAATCAATGCCGGCACCAAAGTCCAGATGATTTCCAGCCGGGTATTGCCGTGAACGGCAAGACCTTCTTGATTTCGCTTCGACCGCTTGTACTTGAAAAGAAATAAAATCAGCAAGAATTCCACTAAAATGAAAACGACCAGGGCTATGCCGAAAATAAGCGCGAAAAGAGAGTCCACCTTATTCGCCAAACTGGTGACGGACTCCGGCAGCCAATTTGTTGGCACGTTTCTCCCTCCCAATTCTCTGTGAATTTTTTTCAACAAATATTTGAAAACATTTTGTCCTCCGTTTTAAAAATCCCCCTCCCTTTCGCCCGCTTTTCCGTCTTTGACATGCGGCGTTTTTGCGTCTTGCCCCCTATGCAACAGGTCGGAAGCCAGCAGACTACACTTTATTTTACGATAATAGAAAAAGTTTTTCATCATAATTTGTAGAAATCCTATACGACAATTTTTTCATACTTTCGATTTTTTGTCACAATCACGACAAAAATCGGACATATTTTTGGAAATCAGCTCCATTCTCGTTTCGCACATGCGAATGCCACATGCACGCGCTCCACATGGCTGAGTCGAATCGGGGCGTTGCAGTGCCTATGGAATCGGTGCACCGGTTGTCACAACAGAAATGAACGGATTGGGATATGGAATCTGCGCGTGGAAAAGGGGAAAAATCGCTTTCATGGGGAGGGGAGAGCCGGCGGAAAAAGCCTTCCGCCGCTCAATCAAACAGACTCGCCAATTCCCTGACATCCCGGACAATATGATCGGCGCCGTGCGCTTCAAACATGCCTCTCGCACGTTCCCCTTCATGCCCCGTCAGGGTCGCGGCAAAAGACACGCCAAGCGCTCTGGCAGCTAGAAGATCCGCCAGCGAATCCCCCACAATCAACACGTCCGGGCGGTTTAAAGGCAGCTCTTCCTTTAAAATTTCGGCATGCGAAGGAGTGGCGCCCCGCAGCGCCCGCAAATACGAAAACGGATGCGGCTTGGCAAGCGGCGCCGCGGCAGGCACTTCGTTTTCCGCTTCCAATACGGTGGACGCGGTTGCAATCCGCTCTTCCGGAATATACTTCAAGACTCCCAACACGCCAAGAGGAACCAGCGTTTCTTTCCGCGGACGGCCCGTTGCGATGCCGAGCACGATCCCCTTACCGGCCAATTTTGCAAGCAGCGCCTGCAGTTCTTCACCCGGTACGATCGGTTCCTCGCGATCCAAATACCCTGGCTTCCGCTTGCCGTCGCCCAGGTAGAACTCCTGGAAAATCTGCCGCGTCTCCTCCCACAGCTGGCTGGACCGGCCGAACGCCTCCGTCTCGGCTCCCACCCATTGCCGCGCAAGTTCGTTCAGGTAACTCAAAAATTGGTGTTTTTCCAATTCTCCCGGAAAATCGGCGGTGAACTCGGCAAACGCGGCGGTAATATCGAGCTTCGACCGGATTTCCGGAAAATCGGCCAGCGTTATGCCTCGGCGGCACAGTTCCCGCGCCCACTCCCTGTCTTCGGCGCGGGCCAGGTTTTTCAGCAGGGAGTGGCAAACCATCAGGTATACCATATCCCAGTTGCTGTTGACACCCCGCCCTTTTAAAAAGTCGAGCACTTCATCCTTCGGCCCGAGCACCTGCCGGCGAATTTCGGCCAGACGCTGGCGGTCCGGATCCGGTTCCGTCACAGCTTTTCCCAAAAAACGCTCCGTCACGATCACTTCGTGAATCGTCTGCGATGTCGCGTTGAAATATGTATCTTCGCCCAACATTACGCCGTCCACGTCAAACAATACCGTCGTGTACCTCATATGTCCTCCCCTGGCTTCAACTTTTTACTTTTTCATGATACCCTGTTTCGACCAAGAAGGAAACAAAAAAACGGACCTGACAAGCCTGTCGGGTCCGCTCATACTCTATAACCTTTGCACATCCTACTCCACAGTGAAATATTTCGCCTCCGGATGGGCAAACACCATCGCCGACACGGAAGCTTCCGGATCCATCATGTACCCCTCCGTCAACTGAACCCCGATATCCTCCGGATGCATCAAACGGAACAACCTCGCTTGATCTTCCAGATTGGGGCAAGCGGGATAGCCGAAGGACACGCGGATGCCCTGGTAACGCGCTGCAAACCGCTCCTGCATCGTCATATCCGCCGGATCTGGGAATCCCCAGATGTCTCGCATGATGTGATGAACCCGTTCGGCAAACGCTTCCGCCAATTCCAGAGCCAACGCCTGAATCGCGTGGGAGCGCAGGTAATCTCCCTTGTCCTTCCATTTGTTCGCAATCTCGCGCACACCTTTGCCGGCCGTGACAACCAGAAACCCGACATAATCCGTCTCGCCGCTTTCCACCGGTTTCAAAAAATCGGCCAGACACAGATACGGAGCCTGCCGCTGCCGCGGGAACGAAAACTTCTCGATCACCTTTGAACGATCCTCCGGGTCGTAAATCAGAATATCGTTCCCGGACGATTGCGCCGGGAAGAACCGGTATATGCCGTGCGCCCGGATCAGCCCCGTCTCTTTCGCTTCCCGCAAGAGTTGGTCGATCACGCTCATCAATTCGGTCGTCTTCGGGTCGCCTTCTTCCAACAGTTTCTCGACATTTCCCTTGACACCGAGATGCTTTCCGAGAAGCATCCGCAGGTTCAGGTAAGGCTGCAAAAACGAAATCGGGTAGTCCCGTAACACGTGGTGTTCCAGATCGGGCGGCGTAAAGACCGGGACATCGCGGCTTACGGCCGAGCGCCTTTCTCCCTCCACAGCCGCTTCCGCCCCCGAGCCCGCCGCCGCTTTCCCCGGCTCCATCACATACGAGTTTCGGATTTCCCGCAGCTCCTGAATCAACGCTTTGCGCTGCTCTTCATCGCTCAGGCGGTTCGCGAGCTCCAGCCCCTCCATCGCGTCTTTCGCGTACAGGACAAGCCCGTCATACTCGGGTGCGATCCGGGTATGCGTAAACTTCCGCGTCAAAGCGGCTCCGCCGACAAGAATCGGCACATTGACACCCGCCTCGCGCAAATCCTGGGCGGTCGTCACCATCTGTTGGGCCGATTTTACCAGCAGTCCCGACAGTCCGATCGCGTCCGGCTTTTCCTCGCGATAGGCGGCAATCAACTGTTCCGGCGGGACTTTGATGCCCAGGTTGACGACCTGATAACCGTTGTTGGAAAGGATGATTTCCACCAGATTCTTGCCGATGTCGTGCACATCGCCCTTTACGGTAGCCAGCAAAATTTTCCCTTTGACGGCGGTTTCCGTCTTCTCCATAAAAGGTTCGAGGTACGCGACGGCCGCCTTCATCACTTCGGCGCTCTGCAGCACTTCCGCGACGATCAGTTCGTTGTCGTTGAACAGGCGGCCGACTTCCTCCATGCCTTTCATCAGCGGCCCGTTGATGATCTCAAGCGGCTGATATTTCGCAAGCGCCTGCTTGAGATCGTCGATCAGGCCTTCCTTTGTCCCCTCGACCACATAATTCGCCAAGCGTTCTTCCAAAGTCAGATTGGAGACTTCTTTCACCTTGGCGGCTTTCTTGTCGCGATAGAAAGCGGTAAATTCCGCCAATGTCCGATCGTTGGTGTGAAAAAGCAAATCCTCCGCCATCCGCCGCTCCTCTTCCGGAATCGAAGCGTAGCGTTCCAGCTTTTCCGTGTTGACAATCGCGTAATCGAGCCCCGCCTTGGTGCAATGATACAGAAAGACGGCGTTCAACACTTCGCGTCCCGCCGGCGGCAGCCCGAACGACACGTTGGAGATGCCGAGAATCGTGCCGCATTGGGGGAACGTTTCTTTGATCAAACGAATCCCCTCGACCGTTTCCAGAGCGGAACCGATATACTGTTCATCCCCCGTCCCGACCGGAAACACAAGCGGGTCAAAAATAATGTCCTGCGGATGGATCCCGTACTTGTTGACAAGCAGGTCGTAAGAGCGTTTCGCGACTTCCAGTTTGCGCTCGCGGGTAACCGCCATTCCCTGTTCGTCAATCGTGCCCACCACGACGGCCGCTCCGTATCGGAGGATCAACGGAGCGACTTCCGCAAACCTTTTTTCCCCCTCCTCCAGATTGATCGAGTTGATAATCGCCTTTCCCTGCGAATGTTTCAACCCCAACTCGATCACGTTCGAATCGGTCGAATCGATCATCAGAGGCACTTTAACCTTCTTGACGACAAAGTGCAGAAACTTCTCCATGTCCGCGTATTCGTCCCGGTCCGGATCCGCCAGGCAGATATCGATGATGTGCGCCCCTTTTTTGACCTGCGTGCGCGCGATCTCCGAAGCGTCTTCATACCGGCCTTCCGCGATCAGCATGCGGAATTTCTTTGAGCCGATGACGTTTGTCCGCTCTCCCACCATCAGCGGGCGGTTGTCCGCTTCCAGATATACCGTCTCAATCCCGGAAACGGCCGGAAGATGGCCGCCGGCCGCTTGCCGCGGCTTGAAGTCTTTCAGAGCCTCAGCCAGCGCCCGGATATGATCGGGCGTCGTGCCGCAGCAGCCGCCCGCGATGTTCAACCAGCCGAGCTCCGCAAACCCGGCCATTTTTTTCGCCAGCCCCTGCGGCGACTCGTGATAATGGCCGTTCTCGTCGGGCAGCCCCGCGTTCGGATAGCAGCTGACTCCGCACTGCGCCAGTCCGGACAGGGTGCGCAAATGGTCGCGCATGAATTCCGGACCGGTTGCACAGTTCAGCCCGACGGTGATCGGGTTCAAATGTTCCAGCGAGATATAGAAAGACTCGATATTTTGACCGGCAAGCGTCGTTCCCATCGGCTCGATCGTTCCTGACAGCATCAAAGGGAGTTCGACGCCCAGTTCTTCAAAGGCTTGCTTGATTCCGATGCTCGCCGCTTTGACGTTCAGCGTGTCTTGGGCGGTTTCCAGCAGCAGCACGTCAACGCCGCCCCGGATCAACGCTTTTGCTTGCTGCCGGTAATTTTCCGCCAACTCGTCAAAAGTGGTGCCGCCTGTCACCGACAGCGTCTTGGTTGTCGGGCCCATCGCTCCCGCAACAAAACGCGGCCATTCGGGAGTGGACCATTTTCTCGCCGCTTCCACCGCTAGCTTCGCAGCGGCCAGGTTGATTTCGTCCGCGCGGTCCTGCAGATTGTATTCGGCCAGTACGAGACGGGTGGAGCCGAATGTGTTGGTTTCGATGATGTCGGCTCCCGCTTCCAGGTATTTTTCGTGAATCCCCCGGATCACGTCTGGGCGGGTGAGGTTCAAATACTCGTTGCAGCCCTCGTATTCTTCGCCGCCGAAATCCTCCGCCGTCAAACCCGCCTGCTGAATCATCGTTCCCATGGCGCCGTCGAGAATCAAGATCTTCTTTTGCATTTGCGCCACCAACGGATGCTGTTGGTACGCCTTGGTTGCCGTTGTGCTCATGTCGGTTCCCCTTCCCGCGATATCCAAAAACAGGGCGTGCGTAATACAAAAGCCCTCTCCTGATAGAGAGGACTGTATGCTCGAATGCCGCTCCTCCTATCTTCCAGAACTCGTTCTGCTGGAATTAGCACCGTGTGCGCACACCGGTTGCTGTGGTTTCACCGGGCCAGATCCCTCCACCACTCTGGATAGAAGTATGAAAATCGTTTTCGATTTTCTATTTAGTTTGCATGAAATCGGAGAGCCTGTCAAGGCGCCGCCCGCAATCCACTCATGTGTTGTTTGGAGCCGGGGGATGTTGTTCGTCGTAATCACTCAGTGTGTTCCGCAAATATGGCTATTCCGAAAAAATTGGAGGTCAGTTCCAACTCTGCCGATGGTATCGAATACTTTCACCGGATCCCGGTGTCCATTGTATTCATAAATACATACCGGGTTTAGTGTCTGGCGGCATCCAGAATTCTTTTCAGAGAGATCTTCTGCGGGCGTGTAACCATACACCGCTTTATTTCCTTTTGCGTCGACCACTCCATCAGATGTCCGCCCGGATCTTCAGTTCCGTCACCGCCTCCGCCGAGTCGATGTAAAGCGCAGGAGATTAGGAACTGGTGACGAGGCTTTTATAACCATCAAACAACATTACTTTTTCATGTATACAATCGGCAAATTCTTAAAACCTTGCCTCCACTGTTCAATTGTCTTAGGTAACTTTGTTTTGTAGGAATTATCATTTGTGTAGTACTTAACTTGTTTATCATCAATGAGAGCAGCCCAAAACTTCCCTTTAGAATCAGACATGACAATTGCTTCCATAATGGTGTACAATCCCTTGACTGAACCTGATTTTACAGTTGCATCAAAATCATCTAAGTTTTTGGGTTCGGAAATTAATTTGAATCTCTCTATAAATAAATCATAATCATCTCCAACTAGTTCTTTAAATTTTTGATCTTGGTCATAGTTTTCAAAAACACCAAGCTTTACTAAGTCGATCTTGTTTTCTTTTTCTACACTTTTTTGATAAGTTCCATCAAAAGTAACTCCCATACCAACGTATGATAAACATCCCTGGTTTTGATCAACTTTTATAGCTTCACCTGTTAAATTAAACGTAATCGTGCAATTATTTCCGGATTCATAAATGGCTGTATTTCCTTTTTTAGTGGCAGTACCTTTTATCTTGCCCGTATTTCCACCACTCGAAGCTTCAATTACAAAGTCAAAACCACCAGCATTTTCGTTTGTTATTACTATTTTGGCGCTATTGAAATCTCCGGAACGAGTCCACGTTCCCGACCAAACCGGCTGGGCTACATCCTTAGGATCAACTTGTTTTTCTACCTTAGGATCAACCTGTTTTTCTGTCTTGCTTTCCGTAACCGCTATTGGTTGTTGGTTAGCTTGTCCCCCTTTAGGGGAGGTACATCCGGATATTAAAAGAAGCCCAAAAATCAAGACAAAAACTTGTTTCATGATTAATACTCCTCGTTAAACGAGCATTATCACTACAAAATGGTTGGTTATATCAAATTATCTCAGGACGCAATTATGTCAATTAGAAAGTAAATCGGGGAAGGCTTTCCATACTTCGTTTTCAACATTTATGTTTTTTGCTATATCCCGATATTTTATTTCAAATTCCGCATGATCCCCTTCAGCGTGGCTAACACTTACACTGATGCCTAGAGAATCCTTCGTTAAATAACTAAATGTATCGGACTGATTTTCAGTACCTATATTGTCTAGTGAGTCCGCTTTGCTAAACTTTTTTATTAAATCATCGTTAGAAAACTTATCCAGTACGCCATTATGTTCAGACTTCAATGCTTTGAATTCTCCATTCTTGAATTTTTCTACAAAGCTCTTATCTATAATTACAAGGTCTTTTAATCTTAGTCTAATTTCTTTATTGATATTTATATTCGTTGTATAAAAAATGTTGTTAGGATGGGCTGCATCTTTCACCTTTCCTATCCCCGAGTATTGGATGCTCAACAGATTTGCACTGTTCCATTTAATCTCATAATTGATTTCCAAGGTTAACCCATTATCCACCAGCGGGTAATAGTTTAACACCTTTAATGCCTCATTCTTTATTATGTCATTAACTATTTTCTGCTTATTGCTATCGCTTAAGTTAGTAATTTGAGGATAGTTTATTTTGACATCCTTATCCGTATAGCTCTCTTTTGTTATTCCATAGGTGATACCTTTTGAATTGTCTGAATTGATCTGATTCTTATTGCTGTTGATATTTTTGTCGTTTTTTTCAGTTACGGACTCCGGTATAGCTTGCTTATTAGCTGCATCATTCTTACCTTGACTGCATGATGACATTATCAAGGTAAATGATATTAATAGAGTTATAAGGGTATTTTTCTTCACCATGCGAATATTCTCTTCTCCTTACTTATAAACTATTCCGGACTTGTTCCGGCTGTGGAAATATAAAGCTCACTATGTAAAAACTATCCGCATTATTTAACGCTATTGATCCAATCGACAAGTGCCAACAGGTCTTTGGTCATGGTGGAGAAGGTACGGATTTCTTTTGTTTCCGGTGTGAGTACACAGGCCACGACGTTCTTTTTGTGTACATCAAGGCCGCAGACGGGACTATAGAATATTCATATCCGTCAAACTCCTTGCGGCTTTAAATTGAGGGGCTGGCGCAACGACCATTATGGATCATTCTATCCCGCGTGCTTCCGAATCGGAGCCACAATCTGTGGTACACCTGGTCGTTGGGGTTCAGTCTAAAAATCGGGCTCGCAAGCACCATAGAGTCACGAACCTGCCTTCGCCAGCCGCAAGTTGATTCTATCGCAACCACTCCATTTTCATCATCTGATGGTGCCGCCGTAGCGGCATGGGGGTCTATTTAAAAATTTCAGTACAAAGATTATAGTATCTCCGTCTATCCTCTAATCCATTATAGCCACCATTTACCTTCAGAGTAATCCGTTCTACAGACGCTCCCTGATCACAAAGAGAATTCATGTTGTGTTCATCCCACCAAAATCCTGCACTCGTCCATGGATATTTTAATGAAACATAGTCTACTCCATCCATGATTTTGGGATCACCCATTGCATCTGCAAAACGCTGATAATTGGATCTCCCAGTTAATTGTATATATCCAGCCCCTTTATATTTAGGTCCGTCTCCTGGATATACATTACCAAGATCTGTTCTGCCTTCGTATGCTTCTCCACTAGCAAGTTCTTTAGTGTAACGTCCTGCACCTGATTCGTGGCTACACTGACTAATAAAATGTCTTAGCCTCTGAGGAGTAGTTATATTATATCTCTCTAAGCAGTTATTCAAATCATTTAACATTTCATCACTAACATTAACCCATCCAAGTTGTTTAAGTTGATCGGCAGTAACATAAACCTTAGAGGTGTCTTGAATGATCTTCGGCTTCACTCTGGCGATTTCAGTCGTAACCGGGACTTGTTCGAAAGTTGTTTTTGTGATTTTAACCATACCGCGATTTCCATCCCACATGATGCCCAATCCCAAAGCGTCTGCCACATCCCGAACTTTTACATACGATTGACCGTCAAATACATTTGAAATTGAAAATGCTTTTCCGTCTATTTCAACTCTGCCATTTCTCTCCGAATAAGAAACCTTGAGTGAATCAGCCAGTTTTTTGGCTGACATATAGGTTGTACCGTTATCAAGATAGGAATCGCCGATTTCCTGCGGTTTGAAAGTGGCAATCTTGTCTTTCACCTGCTGAGTCCGTTTGGTTGTTTTCGAAATGATAACAGAACTTGAATTATTATCCCAATCCACATTAAACCCTAAAGCTTCCGCGACGTCTCTAACCTTAACATACGATTTTCCATCCACAACTTTTGCCGGTGTAAATTCCCGTCCTCCAATTACAACTCTACCGGTGTTTGAATTCCATGATACTGAAACACCAAGTGTTTGAGCCAGCTTTCTGGACCACATATAGGTCGATCCATTCTGAAGATATGCATCGGTTCCATCCGGTCTGATTTTTGCGATTTGTTCTTTGACAGGTACTGTTTTGGTAGTTGTTTTTGTAATCGTAACCGTACCATTTCCATTATCCCATTCCGCATCATATCCCAGGGCTTTTACGACATCCCGAACTTTGACATAGGCTTGTCCATTCATGGAATTCGAGATGGAGAAGTTTTTTCCTCCCATTTTTACGATCCCCTTCCCTGGGTCAACCGAATGGGAAACCCCTAGGATACCTGCCAATTTTTTTGAAGACATATACGCAGTATCATTATTGAGATAGGCATCTTCGATCTCCTTGGGTTTGATACTTAACACTTCTCTTGTTACGGCCTGTGTCTTATCCGTTGTTTTGGTGATCATCAATTCGCTTGTGGAACTTTCCCACCCTACACCGAACCCTAATTTTTCGGCGACCTCCCTGATTTTGACGAAAGACTTTCCATCTTCGATTTTGGCAGGTGTGAATTCATACCCGCCAATATTTACCGTGCCCTTCGCTTGATTCCATGAAGCGGAAACACCAAGAGTGTCAGCCAATTTTCTTGACCACATATACGTAACGCCGCCTTGCAGATAGGCGTCTTCTTGCCCGATTTGTTTTGGAGTTGAAGCAACGTAGGCGATCCCGGACATTGCATTCATCTTTCCTTTGGAATAAAGAAAAGATTTCGATTTCGAATCGATATTGGGAGAAATTTGAAGAATGACCCCTTGGTTTTTTAAATTTTTTGTTTCATCGACACTTGATTTTTTTGAAACGGACCATTCTCCCGCATAGTGATTTACCAATCCGCCGCTCTTTGGGCTGGTTGGGTTGTAAATCGCAATCGACACTTCCAATTCCCCCTAATAAAGTTGATAGGTTCTCGGCCATGCCAAGTGAAACCTCAAGGTTTTGTGCCATGAGGTTCTTTCCGTGTCCCTCCATCAATTTGATGAAGTGGTTCTCAACGGATGGACTCCTATCTTCGTGATCTCGAATGGAATCGCCCCCCTTATAGAGGATAGCTGAACTAGGATACATTCTGTGAACTCTAAGATGTGGGAAAAACATGAAGGCAGGTATGCACACATGGAGTAAAAACAGGAGTAAAAACGGGTCATTCGGGTTGGACGTACAGAGCAATACTCCTGAGTGGAAAACAATTACAGACAATTTCATTTTATCTCATACACAGTGGTGGAAACAAGTAAAAAATGAAATTTTCATATATTTTTTAACATTAATTACTCCAATTTAAAATCTGATACAAACACAGTGTGTTTTGAGCTTTTTACGATGCATGTTTTTCGGGAGCTGTCCTCATAAGTGGGTGGAAATCGGTCTAGCGCCATCGCCACTGTCACGCATAGCGCTAGCCCGCATCTCATCTTTATTTTGGCCATGCCGCGTACCGTGTGCAGTTCAAAGCCAAACGAAACGTCCGGCTGAACGTCCAGCCGACTGCCGCGTTCCACCGGCTTTCCGGACATCCCAAAAAGATCGGAGCCGGCTTTTCTACTCACCTGGTGACTGATCAAAAAAATCGGCCAACCGTGCCAGCACATCCTGTTTTGATTTTTCCACAACCGTTATCCGTTGCTCTTTGTCTTGCAATTCCGCGATTTCGTCGGGAAAATGCTGGACAATGCCGCATTGGCTGATGGCTTCGTCAAACTTGGCGGGATGAGCGGTCGCAAGCAAAACGCATTTGTTGCCGCCTCCCGCTTCCTCGTACGCGGCTGCGCCGCACGCTGTGTGGGGGTCGAGCAAGTATCCGTACCTGTCGTAGTACGCTTTTATGGTTTCCAGGCATCTCTCGTTGTCGATCGCTACAGATGCGAAATCTGTCTGCACGATTTTTAACGTTTCGCCGTCAACGGCAATTTCTCCTTTTTCGGCAAACTGCTGCATGGACGCGGCCAAGGCGGCGCTGTCTCCGTTCAGCAGGGAATACAGGTATCGCTCGAAGTTGCTGGCAATCTGGATGTCCATGGCCGGACTGTGCGTACTCTTGAACTCCCCGGGTTTGTAGACCCCCGTGTGGACGAATCGTTCGAGAATGTTGTTTTCGTTCGTAGCCAAAATCAGCCGCTGAATGGGCAGCCCCATTTTTCTTGCAAGATAGCCGGAGTAGATGTTGCCGAAGTTTCCAGTCGGGACACAAAAATCCACGTCTTCAAAGGATCCTTCTTTCGCAATCCGGAAATAAGCGTAGAAATAATAAGCCGTCTGGGCTAAAATTCGCACGATATTGATCGAATTGACCGCCCTTAAGGAATACTTGTTTTTCAATTCGACATCGGAAAAGATGTCCTTCACGATTCGCTGGCAATCGTCAAAATTCCCTTTTACGGCCAGGTTCAACACATTGTCGTCCAAAACGGTCGTCATTTGCAGTTCCTGAACTTTGCTCACTTTTTGATAGGGGTGCAAAATACAGATCTTGATTCCCGCTTTGCCCTTGACCCCGTGGATGGCCGCCGCTCCCGTGTCCCCCGACGTGGCACCTAGGATGTTGATCACCTTGCCATATTTCGCCGACACGTAGGCATACAAGTTGCCGATAAATTGCAGTGCGACATCCTTGAACGCAAACGTCGGACCGTGGAACAGTTCCAGTATATACAGGCCGTCATGGATGTTTTTTACGGGAGTTGCTTCTTCACTGCGAAAGCCGGCGTAACTCTCCTCGATCAGCTTTTTTAGATCGCCATAAGGAATTTCATCCCCGGTATAGTATGTCAAAATCTTCAGCAGCAACTCCCGGTAGGAAAGATGTCTCCACCCGTTTAACTCGCTTTCCGGTATGGCAGGTATGGTGTCCGGTACAAAAAGCCCTCCGTCATCAGCCAGTCCGCTTAAAAAAGCGTCAATGAAACCGCATTTCTTCACCTTTCCGCGTGTGCTCGTGTATAACATTGGCCTCTCTCCCACTCGATTTGTTTTTTCGGAAACCGTTTTCCGCCGGAATCCCGGTTTCTTTCGTTCTCATCATACCACACCCGCAAAGATCCCCCAAAGAGTAAGTCTCACGTCCGTTAGGTGTTCACCCTTTTTCAAATGATTCCGTACCGGTGCCCCGAATGGCCGAATATGGTAGTAACGAAGTTTGTGTAAAACGCACAATTCAAAGGAGGAGCGCCCTATGCCGTCAAAAAAAGAGAAAAGTCGAGCCAAACACCGGGACAAACACAAAAAGTCCATCCCCTCTTCATTCGATCATTGGTATTGGGATAGGGATGAATTTGAAGAGAACTTGACAGAACCCGACTTGCAGCAACAAAAGGCGATTCCCGAACAGGCGCAAGCAAATTTCGCTGCACGGCCATTGCAATTTGTGGAGCGGCAAGATGATATCTGCTCTTTTCTGGTTTATACCGACAACCTCACCGATCAGGTCGTCACAACGGAAAAAATTGCCGACAATGCCATCAATTCCTCAAAGATTAAAGCGGGTGCCGTCAGAACGGACAATTTGGAAGATTATGCGGTGAACGCCGCAAAATTGGCCAACAACTGCGTGACTTCCGTTAAAATTTCACCGTATGCCATTTTGAATCAACATATTGCCGACTCTGAAATAACAGGCGAAAAAATTCGCAACCGTTCCATCTCCGGTGAAAAATTGATGGACAACAGCATCTCTTCAGACAAACTGGCAGACAAAACAATCGACGCGATGAAGATTGCGGAAGGTTCGATCACGACAAAACATCTGCAGGAGCAGTCGATTACTGCCGAATTGATCCAAGACCAATCCATTACGTCAGAAAAAATTAAAAACGGTGCCATTCGGACCCATAACCTGGCCAATCAAGCAGTCCTTTCGGCGAAATTGGCAGACGGGGCCGTAACCACACGAACCCTCCGTAACGGGTCTGTTACCGAAGAAAAGATCGCATTAAAAAGCATTTCGTCCGATCATATCCGGGAAAAATCCATTTCCCGGCACCATATCGCACCCGAAACCATCCAGGGCGCTCATATCGCAAAAAACAGCATTGCTGAAGAACATATTGCAAGCCAGGCGATTGCCGCCAAACTGATAAAAGATTCTGCCGTAACCGCCGAAAAACTGGCAGATGATGCTGTTACAACCAATAAACTGGCAAATGATGCCGTGACGGGAGAAAAAATAAGTCCGAAAAGCATTTCCTTCCTCCATTTGCAAGCCAATTCCATTGCAAGTCAGCATTTGCGTGAAAGAACCGTCCAGTCCGAACATATGAGTGTCAAAAGCGTAAAAAGCGAACATATCGGAGACGAAGCGGTAACCACCCGCCATTTGGCGGATCGTTCGATCACCACATCCAAACTTGCACCGGAATCGGTCTCCACCGATAAAATCATCGACCTGTCCGTCACCACTTCCAAACTTTCCGATCATTCCGTCACGAAAGACAAGATTGCCGACAAATCGATCGATTCCCTACACATTAACGAAGGGGCAATTACCTCCGAACATATTCGGGAAAATTCCATAGGAACCGACCATATGGCAGACCGGTCCGTTACAGGCGAAAAAATCACGTTTGCAGCGATCACCGCTCAACATGTGGCCAATCACTCCATCACGGAGGAAAAATTAACATTCAACCCTGTTCATTCCAACAAAAAGAATACACTCTACCAATTTAATGTCGCCTCCTTTCACTTTGACGAATATGAAGAAACGAGTAAGTGTGTCATCGTGTTTGATGAACCGTTTGCCAATTCGAATTTTGCGATCGTGGCCATTACGAACCACCCGGATTGTTACGCGGTCATAACGGAGAAGACCAATCAGACGGCCACGATTACAGTGATCCGAAGAAATCCCGGCAGCGAGTTGTTTGGGGTTGCAAATTGGATTGCAATCGGGGAGAAAATGAATTTGACCGGGTTCCCAGCGGAAAATGCGGTCGAGCAGCCGGAAACGGCTTGCGAAACGTAAGCCGACGGTCGGACAGCCGTTTCCAGTTCCTGCAAGATGGCTCCTACCGGGTACGCCACCAATATGAAAATGAAAAGGCTCCGTCCAAAACGGAGCCTCCTGTTCGCCGTACTGATTTCCGGCCAACAGTTGCCGACACTCCCTAAGCGTGCCGGCGTTTAACCGCCCAGACATACAAGCTGCGCCACGCAAACAACAGGATAAAATTCGAGATCATCGCAACGAGAAAGAAGGAAAAGGGAATCCCTTTGCCGAGATACAGCGCCCGCAGCCCCAAGCCGCCGGGGATTGCCAGCAGCCAGACGGGCAGCGTCCGTCTGAACATCATCCGGTAGTTTTCATAATGTTTTTCTTTATACAATCCCGCCAGCAAAGCGACCAACAGCCATGAGACGATAAAGGGGGCCGCCGTCACCAAAATCCCACCGAAAGTCGTCAGCGTTTTGTGTTCCGACTGCCCCAGAAACGCAAAAAGAATCAACATTGCGATATCCCCGAGAACCAGCAACCACAATTTCATCCGTTCCCCCCGTCTCCTGTCTCAAATCATTCTCATACCAGAATGATTATACCATAAAAAAGAACCACTAATTTGCCCATTTTTGAAGGGCTTCGCATAACCGGTCGATTCCCTTCACCACATTCTCGTAGGAAGTGGTTAACGATACGCGTACATAGCCTTCCCCCACGTCACCAAACGCTGTGCCGGGCGCCACCACCACCGAGTATTCATCCAGCAGCCGGTTGGCAAAGTCCACGGAACCCATCCCGGCGGGGAGCGGTACCCAAAGGTACACCGTGCCTTCCGGCTTGCCGACCTCCCAGTTGATCGCTTGAAATTTGCCGAGGGCATAGTCCCGCCGCCGCTGGTATTCCTTCCGCAACTCCTCGCCGAAGTCGCTGTGCCACACCCCCGTCAGGGCTGTGGCTCCGGCAAATTGGACAGGCGCAAACACCCCCGAATGAATATGGCTTTGCACCACCAACAAGGAGTGGATCGCTTCCGCGTTGCCGACTGCGGCACCCAGCCGCCACCCCGCCATATTGAACGCTTTCGAGAAGGTGAAAAATTCGACCCCCGCTTCTTTCGCTCCGTCATATTCCAGAAAACTTCTCGAACGGACCCCGTCAAAGGTGATCTCCGAATAGGCATGGTCATAACAGACAAGCACATCGTTTTCCCGGGCGAACCGGATCGTTTTTTCGATAAAATCTGCAGGGGCAAGCACCCCGGTGGGATTGTTCGGGTAATTGAGAAAAAGCAGCTTGGCCCGTTTCCGAATGTCTGCCGGAATGGCGCCGTAATCCGGCAGATACCGGTTCTTTCTCAAAAGCGGCATGCGATACGTCTCTCCGCCCGCGAAGAAAACTCCGTCGTTATAAGCCGGAAAGGCGGGGTCCGGCACAAGGCCGACATCCCCGGGACCGATGTAAGCCAGAGAGATGTGAAACAATCCCTCTTTGGAACCGAGCAAAACCAGTACCTCTTTGTCAGGGTCCACATCCACGCCGAAGCGTTCCTTGTACCAGCCGGCGATTTTCTCCCGTAAGAAAAGGGAACCCTGAAACGCGGGGTAATGGTGATTTTCCGGATCTGCGGCGGTTTCCTGCAGCCTTTTGACGATTTCGTCCGGCGTCGGATGGTCAGGATCCGCTTTCCCAAAGTCAACGATATCCGTTTTTCCCGCTTCCCGCAGCCGGTAGACCCGTTCATCCAATTGGGCGAAGATATACGGCGCCAGCCCCGCCAGCTTTTCTGCTCTGCGCATTCGCGTTCCTCCTCGCGGCCGATGTTACGGTACCTGTATTCTGAAGGTATCAAACGGAGGATAGTATTTCCAAAACAGCAAAATGGCATGCCTGTGAAGGCATGCCACATACTTTCGCCAATTACCAAGTTTTAATTCCGTACACCCCGGGTGGCGGATTCTGAATCAAGTCAAAGATCGGATAACCGTAGGATACGAGGATCAAAATCGTGGCTACAGAGATCCATACGGGCCAACGTTCGAGAATCCCCGGAGTTGTCTCCGCTTCTTCGGCAACTTCGCCCATCGGATACTCCTGTTCGCCCTTCGGCGCTTTAAACGCCAGGTAGAATACGAGCCCCACTTGCAGCATCGCGGCGACAAACAGGAAAGCACCGCCGAGCGCAATCACTTTATGCCACGGAACCCAACTGAGGGCCGTCGGATCGTTCATGTAGGTAGTGCCGGCCGTACGGCGCGGACCGCCGAGCAACCCGAGAGTATGCATTCCGCCGGACATGAAGATCATTCCGATCGACCACAAAACCGCTTGCAGTCTGCCCAAACCGTGGGTCAGCCGGGTCATTTTCCGCCCCGTCAGGTGAGGGATCAGCCAGTAGCTGACGCAGAAGAAGGTCAAAGCGACCGCAGTGCCAACCGTAAGATGGAAGTGGCCCGTTACCCAGATGGTATTGTGGACAACGATGTTCAACTGGTTGCTGGCGTTGATAATCCCGCCGGCGCCTGCCGGTACAAACCACAGCATCGCAACGAACAGCGAGAAGAACCGGGCATCTTTCCAGGGCAGCGCTTTAAACCATCCGAACAGCCCCGTTGCGCCTTTTGAGCGTCCGGCGATTTCGAAAGTCGCAAACATCGTAAACGCAGTGATTAAGGAAGGAATCGCAATCGCCAGTGTCAGGGCGACATGCAGGAACTTCCATCCCTCATTGATCCCCGGCTCCAGCAACTGGTGGTGGAAACCGATCGGCGTCGAAAGAATGACAAACATCATAAAGACTAAACGCGTGATCGAATCGCTGAAGATCTTGCCGCCGATAATCTTCGGCATAATCAGATACCAAGTGATGTATGCGGGCATCAGCCAGAAGTATACCAGCGGATGTCCGAAGAACCAGAACAGCGTGCGGCTGAGAACGATGTTCACCGTATCAACCCAACCGAACGACCAGGGAATCAACTGCAATACCACTTCGGCAGCAACGCCGAGGGTAGCGATTTGCCAGAGCGCCATTGTCGCCACCGCCGTAAACATGAACAGCGGCGAGAATTTTCCCGGATTGTTTTTCCGCCAAGTGCGGTAATGGGCAAACATGCCGTACCCCGCCACCCAGCTTCCTACAACCAACAGAGCGGATCCAACGTAGAACCAGGGGGACGCCTTCATCGGAGCGTAGAACGTGTAAAGCACCGACGCCTGATTCGTGAGGATCGTAATGGCAGCCATTACGGTACCAATTACCATCATCCAATATCCCAGCCACCCCAACCGCATGCCGGTCGGTGTCAGCGAACCTCCGCTGACTCTGGCGATCCCGGAGAACAGAAACCCCACGATGAAGAACGTTGTAAAAATAAGCCCCATCATGACGCCATGGACAGTCAAAACCTGATAGTAGTTCAGCCAAGAGGGCAATTGAATAAGTTGCGCACGATCAAGCCCTTGCAGCAATCCCATGATCGCGGCCACACCAAAGCCGACAAACGCGACCAGGACATACGAAAGACTGAGCTTCGCCGCTTTCTGCTCCACTCTTACTTGTTGTGACATGTACCCATTTCACTCCTTTCCGCCTATTGCACGATGACTTTTGCCATCATCATATGGTGAGCCGCACCGCAGTACTCGTTGCACAAAATCAAATACTCGCCCGGCTTGTCAAATTTTTGGGTAACCTTGTTGATATTTCCCGGAACCACCATCATGTTCACATCGGTCCCCGGAATTTCAAACCCATGCACCACATCTTTGCTGGTGCTGATGAAAGTTACCGTCGATCCGGCGGGAACTTCAATTTTGGAAGGGTTGTACCCGAACGCATAGGAAACCATGACGGCTTCATATTTCTTGTCTCCGACTTTACGCAAGCCGGGTTTGTCAAAAGGCGCCGTTTGGTCGATTTTTTTCGGATCGATCGTTTGCAAATCGCTCGGCGGCGTCATCCCCATGGCGAATGCGTTCACAAAAAGGGCAACGATGAAAGCAACTACAATTGCGCCGCCAATAACCAGCCAAATTTTCTCTGTGCGATGGATGTGCATGCCTGAACCTCCTTGTTTCAGAAACTGGATGACTGCATTCCTGCATTTCTACGTTTCTACTGTCTGCTTAAAAAGAGATAAAATACGCCTACCCAACTGGCTACGATAAAAGCGCCCACAAGCAACGACGAGACAAACGCCCCTTTCAGGGAGTACTGTTCCGCCCCTTTGCTTTCATGCAATTGCGGGGAAACGGAGTTGTCAAGCCCGGGAGTGGTATGGTTCATGCGTAACCCTCCTTTCACCTGAATTCGATTTTGTGAAATGTGATAGAAAAAGCAGTGTGATCCGTTCAAAGTGATCCGTTCAAACAATTGCTCACAAGAGAAAAATAACAATTTAGTTTTAATCCCAAGTACAGTATAGATTCAAAATGGCTCTTTCGGGTATCAGGGAATTCCCTTATTCGACAATCAACAACGCCGTTAAAGCTCAAAATACCTTGATACACAAAGGATTTTCCGCTTTTCGAACATTTCGTGAACAGTTGCCCGCGCCAAAACAAAAACCACCCTGATTCATTCGGGTGGTGAAAAACTTGCGGTTCGCCGCTCCCGGCATCCGCCAACTCCATCGGATTGCCGCTTGCAGAGGCAAAAAAGTGGCCATTTTTTGTCCGGCTATCTCATCCCCGATGTTCGTGACGGTCAAAAGGCCGATCAAACTTACTAGGAAGTTTTTTGGTAGTTCTCAACAAGTAATTGCCCGGTTCTAAAATCGAATACGAAAGAGTGTTGATCCGGACTTTGAAGCGTAACAAGCCAGGCAATTCTCGTTCCGTTATAGTCTAAGGGAGCAATATATATGTCGTCTATTTTCTCAGGGTCAAAGCCTCGCTCTTTCAGTTTTGACAGGATAGCATTTCTTGCGATTCCGTCTTTCAAAAGAACTGATCCGGCGATGCGGATGTTGCCCTTAGAATCCCCGTTGAGCCAAACGACTTTCTCATTCCCCTGCGCGTCTTGACCAATCAGCATGGTTACCACGGGACCGGGCCGGGTATGGCGAACCTCTGCCACCGATTTCAAAAGACCGTTCTGCAATACGTACGCTTTTGCATCATCGGCAGAAGGCGCAAAAGAATGACCCGTTATATCCCCAGACTCGCATCCGTTCAATGTCAAAAAAAGAAACGCACTTAACACTCTTACCAGATATCGCTTGATTCGAATCACCTCCCGCAATGCTCTTTTTAGTATAAATACGAAGCAAACTAAGCGCCTTATCCCTCCAAAGCCTCAGCCGCCGCTTCCGCCGTGTCTTTGCCCTGCTGGATGCAATCCGGAACGCCAAGACCCCTATAGCCGGCGCCCGTAAAAAAGAGGCCGGGAAACTCCCGATTCGCTTCCTTCTCAAACGCGGACAACCGTTCCAAGTGGCCGACCGTATACTGCGGCATCGCTTTCCGCCACCGTGTGATCCTTGTAAAAATCGGCTCATCCGCAATCCCCATCGCATCCTTTAAATCCCGTTTCACCTTGTGCAGGATGGACTCGTCCGATTCGTCGACGATCGCTTCGTCACCCGCCCGGCCGACATAACAGCGCATCAACACTTTGTCCGGCGGAGTGGTGTGCATCCACTTGGAAGAAATCCAGGTGCACGCCGTGAGGGTCCGGCCTTCTTTGCGCGGCACCACAAATCCGGTTCCGTCCAGCGGATACGGAACGGATGCGGCAGGATACGCCAACAAAACGTTGCCGACCGATACATACGGAATCTTCTCCAGTGTCGCCGCAGGCTCGAAGGAGCACGGCAGCATCCGGGCGGCTTCATACGCGGGAACGGCGACGACCACCGCGTCCGCGTCATATGTCTCCCCGTCTTCGGTAGTCACCTGATAACGGAAAGCATTACGGAATGTACTGTCGTTTGCCGCATCCGTTACTTTTTTGATCTTCCTCACGGCAACGGAAGTTTTTACGATTTCCGGCCCGAGTTCCTCTTCCAGTTTGTTGACCAGTTGTATCAAACCGCGGCGCAGCGAGAAAAACATCGTCTTCGGCAGCGGGCGCTGATCGCCTGCCACACCGGAATCGGCGGCGGACAAAGCGGCTCCGGTCTCCGATTTCGGTGTCGGAGTCCTCCCCTCCGCTTTTGCGCCCGCCTTCGTCTGCTTCGCCTGGGCCAGCATGCCGAGGATCAAACTGCCGTACTTTTTCTCCATCGCTTCAAATTGCGGATAAGTGGCACGCAGGCTTAGATTTCGGGTGTTCCCCGCGTAAATGCCCGCCAGCAGCGGTTCCGCGATCTGATCGACCACTTCGTCCCCCAGTCTGCGGGCGAGAAAACCGCCGAGCGACTGATCGCCGGAGTGTTGGCTGCGGGGAATGACCAGATCCAGTGCCGCGCGTGCCTTGCCGGACATCGAAAGCAGCCGCGTCGTCACAAATGGAACAAACTGGGTGGGAATCCCTACGTTCAGTCCCTCCGGAATCCGATGCAGTTTGCCTTTGTGCAGAATGTACGTTTTTTTGTTGCGGGGATTGGTTTCGACCCATTCGTCTGCCAACCCCAGTTCCCGGCACAAATTCAATGCGGCGACTTTCCGGGTCAACAGGGCGTCAGGCCCTTTTTCCATCACAAAACCGCCAAAGAGTTCCGTCGCGATTTTTCCTCCGGGGCGGGCAGCCCTCTCCAGCAGGAGAATCCGCAAGGGAATCCCTTTTTCGCGGGCGTGTTTCCGCAAATAATAAGCCGCGCTCAAACCCGTAATGCCGCCGCCGATCACAACGACCGTTTTTTCTCCCGCCATTACGCTCATTCCTTTTTTGTATGATCCCGCACAACCGTTGCCAACGCCTGCAGAAAATCTTCGTCCGCATTGAGCATCGCCGTGCGGACCAGCTTGATTCCCAATTGCCGCGCCAACGCCTGACATTCCACGTCAATGTCGTAAAGCACTTCGAGATGATCCGCCACAAAGCCGACCGGACAGATCACGACCGAGCGCGTCCCTTGGTCTGCCAACCCGCGGAGAACCTCCGACACATCCGGGCCGAGCCAGGGTTCCGGCGTGCGCCCCGCACTTTGCCATGCAATCCCCCAGTTCGGATGTCCGATCGCTTGCGCCAATGCTGCCGCCGTTTCCCGCAACTGCTCCGGATAAGGATCGTTCATTGCCAGAATGCGCTCGGGAAGGCTGTGAGCGGTAAACAGCAAACGCACCGACTCGCGTTCGCCCTCCGAAAAATGGGCCAGTGCCGTCTGCACTCTCCCTGCCAGCGCTTGCAAAAACTGCGGTTGCAGATGCCACTGCTTGACAAACGTGAAAGCGGGGCCGCCGTACCGCTCCGCCCCTTTTTGGGCCTCCGCAATGTAAGTGCCGATGCTCAGCGCCGAATAATGGGGGGCAAACACGAAACCGACCGCCTCCCGGATGCCGTCGTCCGCCATCCGCTTGACTGCGTCCCCGATAAACGGTTTTGCGTGTTTCATCCCGGTATAGACGCGGTAGGCAACCCCGTCGCCGCTGCCGTTCAAAATTCGTTCCAACCCTTCCGCCTGCTTGCGGGTGATTTCGTTCAACGGCGACACGCCGCCGATGGTCTTGTATCGTTCCACCAATTCCGCCAACTGTTCCGGAGAAGGTTTTCTCCCCCGGCGGATATGGGTGTAATATTCTTCCACCCGATCCAGGCTGGCGGGCGTCCCGTAGGCCATCGCCAGGACGCCGACCGTTTTTTTGCCCATTCGAATCCCACCTTCAATAAGCGGACCGGTGCCCGTACATCCTCCAGTTTAAGATTGGCTGCCGGTTTATCCGTTCAGTTTCGAGGCGCTGTAGCGGTGAACAAACTCGGTCAGCTTCTGCAGCGTCTCCACTTTCACTTCGGGGAAGACGCCGTGCCCCAGATTGAAAATATACCCAGGCTGGGCCATGCCCATGTCGAGAATCTCCTTCGCCTTTCGTTCAATGACATCCCAGGGGGCCAACAGCAGCGCCGGATCCAGATTCCCCTGCAGCGCAAAGCCGGATCCGACCCGGGCGCGTGCGGAATCAAGCGGAACGCGCCAATCGACGCCGATCACGTCGACCGGAAGCTCCTTCCACACGTGCAGCAGTTCGCCGGTATTGATGCCGAAATAAATCGTCGGCACGCCTGTGTCCTTAAGCCCCCGGAAAATCTTTTGCATAGTCGGAAACACGTACTGGCGGTAGTCGCCCGGCGACAGACTGCCGATCCAGCTGTCGAACACCTGCACCGCTTGCGCTCCGGCAGCCACCTGCCCTTTCAGGTATGTAACGACCATGTCGTCCAGCTTGTCCATCAGCGCGTCCCACACATCCGGCGCCGTGTACATCATTTGCTTCGTCTTATAATAATTTTTTGAAGGACCACCCTCAATCATGTAACTGGCGAGCGTAAAGGGCGCCCCGGCAAATCCGATCAGCGGCACGCGTAATTCCCGCCGCAAGATGCGGATCGCTTCCATCGTTTTCGGCAGATCAGCTTCCGGGTCGAGATCGCGCAGTCGGCGCACATCCGCCACTTCTTTGATCGGATTGGCAATCACCGGGCCGTAGCCGCCCTTAATATCGACATCGATTCCCATCGCTTTCACCGGGATCATGATATCGGAAAAAAGGATCGCGGCGTCAACGTTCAACTGCCGAACCGGCAACAGCGTGACTTCCGCGCAGACTTCCGGAATCTCGCAGATTTCCATCAGGCTGTATTGCTCGCGGATCCGGCGGTACTCCGGCTGATACCGGCCCGCTTGCCGCATATACCAGACCGGAACATGATCAACCGGCTCTTTCCGGCAAGCCCGCAAAAAATTATCGTTAAATGCCATCTTCCTCACCACTTTAAACAATTTTAGCCAATACTTTCTTTATACCTTATAAAAGCGCAGGGAGGCAAATGAACAGACTGTGACCGCAATCGGGCCGCATTGCACCTTGTTCCCGGTATGATATACTTATTCCCGAACGCAACTATAAGGAGTGAATGCAGAATGAGCGAAGTGTTACATACATTGGACGGCTGGTATGTCCTGCACGACTACCGCACCGTCGATTGGGCCTCCTGGAAAGCCCTGCCGAAGGAAGAACGCAGGGCGGCGACGGAGGAACTGCTGACCCACCTGCGCGAATGGTCTGCCGTCGAGGAGAAAAAAGAGGGCAGCACCGGCACGTACACCATCGTCGGCCAAAAGGCGGATCTTCTGTTTTTGAACCTGCGTCCGACCTTGGAAGAACTGGGAGAATTGGAAACCGCCTTCAACAAAACCCGTTTTGCGGAGTTCACCATCCCCAGCTACTCCTTTGTGTCGGTGGTGGAACTCGGAAATTACCTGCCGCAAGAAGGCGTCGACCCTTACCAGGATCCGGTGATCCAGAACCGGCTGTACCCGATTTTGCCGAAAACCAAAAACATCTGCTTCTACCCGATGAACAAAAAACGGGAAGGCAACGACAACTGGTTCATGCTGCCGATGGAGCAGCGCCGCGACCTGATGCGGGCGCACGGCTTGACCGGCCGCAAGTATGCCGGCAAAGTCACGCAGATTGTAACCGGCTCCACCGGGTTGGACGATTGGGAATGGGGCGTTACCCTGTTTGCCGATGACCCGCTGCAGTTTAAAAAGATCGTGTACGAGATGCGTTTCGACGAAGTCAGCGCCCGGTTCGGCGAATTCGGCGAATTCTTCGTCGGCACCCGCATCACCGCCGAAGAACTCGCAAAATATCTGGAAGTGTAAGTCGCAACCGGCAATCGAACTCCATGGAGCAAAACCCGGTGGGGCTTTTGGGCCTACCGGGTTTTGTTGTAGGATCTTTTCAACTGCATGTAGCGGCGGAACATGGCCACGCGCCACGGTACGATCATGCCGAACGCCAAAATAAAGAAGACCGCTCCCGTTTGTTCCAGTGTGATAAACTGTTCGACATAGCTATGGAGCGCGATACGGACAGCCAGCAAACCGAGCAGAATCAACGGAAAAGCCTTCGAGCGCTTGAGATAAATGTCCCCGTTGTTCAGTTCGAACCTGGAAGTCCGGATCAGAGGATAGGAAAAAAGCACTCCGACCAGCAGCGCAACCACTGCGTAAACGGGAGGAACATGCGTCTGCGGAAACAGGAACATCAAAAAGCCGGTGCTCATCCCCAAAGGCGGGATGATAATTTTTTTGACGGATGTCGGTTTTCGCGCGGCCCGCAAACGGATGCCGATGACAAGCAACGCCATACCGATGGCCCCGATCGTGGTTGCCGTCTGCAAATTTATCGCATGAGGATATGCCATGTTCTCCCCCCTCGAAAACTTTTGAGCAGCTTTCACCAAGCTTTCACTATATTTAGTATAAACAAAACGGAGGTTCCGACAACATTTTTGTCCCTGGTTGTCCCTGGTTGTCCTTGTTACATTCTGGTTCATGCGCAACGTCTTGACTGCAATGATATGATAAAAAATAAGTCAAGCATTAAGACTTATGCGACGGAGGAATCTTTTTATGAAGAAAATCGAAGCGATCATCCGCCCGGAAAAACTCCAGGAAGTGATTTCCGAACTGCGCAAAATCGGAGTCACGGGTTTTACCGTCACGCCCGTACAGGGGCGCGGCCAGCAAAAAAACGCCACCGGCGTGTACCGGGGACATACCTACACCATCAACTTGCATCCGAAATTGAAAATGGAAATTGTCGTGTCCGAAGAATACGTGCAACCCGCCATCCGCACGATCATCAAAACCGCTCAAACCGGCGAGATGGGGGACGGCAAAATTTTTGTCTACCCCGTGCTGGAAGCCTACAACATTCGAACCGGACAAATCGACGAAACGATCGATGAACTGAACAAATCATGAGGGCTGCTACAGGCTCTCTTTTTGTTTTCGGTTTTATTTTTTGTATTTTGTGTAATATTATCTAACATAAATGGTTGACAAAAATAACATAAAAGATTGACAAATGTAACATTCAAGATATAATATAACTAGTCGATCACGTAAGCTACGGGGGTAATTTCAAAATGACGGATTTTGCGACCGGATTGAATACGGTGTGGGTTGTGCTGGCCGCTGCCATGATCGTGTTTATGGAAGGCGGCTTCAGTCTGTTGGAAGCGGGTCTGGTGAGGACCAAGAACGCCGTCAATGTCACGATGAAAATCTTTGTGGATCTGACATTTGGCGCCCTTGCGTTTTATGTGCTCGGATACGCTCTGATGTTCGGCGGGGATTGGTCCGGGCTGATCGGAACCGATTTTCAGGCGATCAGCAATGGGACCGCTCCAAACGGACTTCCTCTGTCAGCCTTTGTCCTCTTTCAAATCGCGTTCGCAATGGCCGTTGCCTCGATTGTTTCGGGTGCGGTGGCGGAACGCATGAAATTTTCCGCTTACATCGTCACCATTATCCTGCTGTGCGGAATCTTGTATCCGGTCTCGGGGCACTGGATTTGGGGCGGCGGCTGGCTGCAGCAACTCGGTATGAAAGATTTTGCCGGATCGGCGGCCATTCACGCAATGGGGGGGTTTGCCGCCCTCGCATTGGCCGTGCTTCTTGGGCCGCGAAAGAACCGTTTTAACAAGGACGGCAGTGTCAACGTGTTTGCGCCCAGCAACATCCCACTCGCTTCGGCCGGCGGTTTTATTTTGTGGTTCGGCTGGTTCGGCTTCAATGCGGGCAGCACGTTGAACGCTCTGGACGCCAATCTGGCGGGCATCGCGCTGAATACCTTCCTCGCCGCAGCGGCGGGCGGAGCTTCCGCCATCCTGTTCAGCATAGCCCGCTTCAAAGTCGCCGACCCGAGCATGGCGATCAACGGTTCGCTGGCGGGCCTGGTCGCGATTACAGCCGGATGCGCTTTTGTCGGCCCCAAATCGTCCGTCCTGATCGGCGCTCTTGCGGGAATCCTCGTGATTCTGGCGACCGGCTGGGTGGATCGTATGAAAGTCGACGATCCGGTCGGCGCCATCGCCGTCCATGGATTTAACGGGATTTTCGGAACGGTTGCAGTCGGGCTGTTCGATTTGAACGACGGCCTGTTCACCGCCGGCAACTATCACCTGCTGCTGATTCAGATTTTGGGGGTCGCGGTCGCTTCCCTGTGGGGATTCGCCACCGCTTATCTGGTCGGGTTCGCGATCAAGAAAACGATCGGCATCCGGGTTACTGCCGCCGAAGAAGAACAGGGACTCGACATCGTCGCTCACGGAATCCCTGCGTACAACGAGCTGGAGCGGTTCAGCGACGCAAATCCGGCTCCCGGATTCCAGGTGCCGCTCACCGATTTGGGTCACAAAGCGGTTTTGCAGGAGCAGCCGTGAGATTTTTGAGGGAGAGTAAATAGCAGGACGGGGACAACTCCCCGTCCTCTCTTGTTTACTCCGGGGATTACCGCCTGGGAGGAGCCTGAATCCGCGCTTCGCTTCCGCGATACCATCTGCTGTACAGGTAAAACAGCCAAATTCGCCACGGCGACATCCGCAGCAGGGATTTCGCGACCTGCGCGACCAGCGGCTGCCGGCGGACTTTGCCGTCCGACAAATAAAAGCCGAACAATCCGTCCACCGCGATCAGGTGAACGGACGAAAAGACGCAGAGTTTTTCCGCTTCCGCCCGCGCCCGGCGGGCAATCCAGGCCATCCTGTCCACGATTTCCCGGGCATCGGCGTAATACGAGATGAAGTTCAAATCCCCGCCGATCCGGTCTTCTTCCAGGTCGATCAAATAATCCGACAAAATATGGGTTGCGCTGATCCAGGGAAAATAAGCGTTCGCGTGCCGCTTTACCACATCCTCCGAACACCGGGGATCACAAGCCGCCAGAAACAGTGAAAACACGCCCAAAGTCGAACCTGTGGCAGCCGCAAATTCATTCCAGCGCACTCCGGGCAATCCGGCTTCGTATTGCTGCCACCATTTGAGCAGCCGCCCCTCCCGCTCTTCCGGATCCACGTGTTTGTGCACTTGCAAATCCCGGTATAAACCGACCCAGGTTAAAATCTGCTCCTCCACTGCGGGATAGCCGGGCAGCAACGCGATTTTTTCGCGGCAGGTCTCCACCAGCCGCCGCAAGTATCCGTCGTCCCGATGCGGTTCCCCCGTTTGTTTGCGGACCCGGTAATAATCATGCAAAGGCCGCCGCAAAGAGACAGCGTCCAGCATCGATTCGTGCAAACAGAAAAAATCGTCGGGATTCAGCGAAGTGCTGCGGTCGCACAAGTTGTCCAGATAATCGCTGATGGTTTGAAAGGCGACGATTAAAGGAATCAGGATGTCGCGGGATTCGAGGGCCGCCGTTACGTAAACGGCTCCCCCTTCGCAGTGAAACGTTTTGTCCCGTATGCTCGCCAACGCCTGCTGCCGCAGTTCCTCATCCGGAATCGCGAGAGCAAACCGCTTCCAGTTGTCCAGTTGCCGGTGCACTTCAGGCAAAACATACCGGTATGACCTGTACAAGAACGTCCAAGTGTTCATCTTCACTCTCAAATCCACTCTTCGCTTGATTACAGATTGGGAATTTGCCAGTCGATCTCTTCGCTGCCGATACTCCTTAAAAAGCGGTTGGCTTTGGAGAACGGCCTGCTTCCGAAAAAGCCCCTGTTGGCGGAAAACGGGCTGGGGTGGGGGGAAGTCAGGATACAGTGCTTCCCCGAGTCCAAAAGCGGCAATTTTGCCTGTGCGTTACTGCCCCACAGCATAAACACCACCGGTTTTTCCCGGTTGTTCAGGAGCGTGATGACCCGGTCGGTAAAAATCTCCCACCCCATGCCGCGGTGCGAATTCGGCTGGCCCGCACGCACGGTCAAAACCGTGTTTAACAACAATACGCCCTGTTCTGCCCATTTTACAAGATGCCCATTGTTTGGAATATAACACCCCAAGTCGGCCTGCAATTCCTTGAAAATGTTTTGCAGGGAAGGCGGAGGCGTCACCCCGGGTTTCACCGAGAAGCTCAAACCGTGCGCCTGACCCGGACCGTGGTAAGGGTCTTGTCCCAGAATCACCACTTTGGTCGCGGCAAACGGAGTCAGGTGCAGGGCGGAGAAGATGTCGTACATATCCGGGTAAATCACTTTCGTACGATATTCCCCGATCAAAAATTGCCGCAGCTTCAAATAGTACGGTTTTTGAAATTCCTCTTCCAGCAAAGGCGACCAATCGTTTTTCAAAATTGCCATTGTCCCGCTCACACACCCTGTACCGCAGTTAACCGGAATAAACCCATTATATCAAAACGGCCCGATTTTGGGCGGGTTCGTGTGTTCTTCTTAAAAAGTCGTCAAAGTATAACGGACAACCGGATTGGGAAACTTTACGTTAGAGCGCAGACGAAAATACCGAGCGGTTGCACGTGCGATTTTCCGGCAAAAGGGAGGATTGGGCGATGGACGAAAATAAATGTTATTACTGCGAACACGAAATCGATACGCCGCACTGGGTCACATTCTACAAAGGCAACGAGGAACACGACGAACTGTTGTGCAACGAATGCTACGCCGAGTGGCTGGCGTCGCTGAAAGGTTAAACAACCTGCAACAAACAGACCACCGAACGGTGGTCTGCCCTTTTTATTCGTTCCACTCCACTTTTCGCTCTTCCAAAATGCCGTCCTCGACCGTCCATGCGGTCAGACCGTTTGCTGCAGCCTGAATTACAATATAGTAGAGATCCTCCGTCGAATTGTTGCGCCACGTTCTCGAACCGTCCGGCGCCACCCGGATAACGGTCCCTTCTTTCACCTCGATTACATCGCCATCCACCTGAAACTGTCCGGTCCCTTTGACAAAAATGTACAGTTCTTCGTTGTGCTTGTGCTTGTGGTAAAAAGGAACGCCTTTGCCTGCCGGCAGCTTGTTTAGCGATACTTCCATCCCTGTCAGCCCCAGCAAATCCTTGAGAAAAAGCTTTCCCCGTAACTTTCCATCCTTGTAAGGAACATATTGGTCCAAATGTTCAAAACTGCCAACCTGTGCCGACGTATAGTTGCGTCCTTCCCTTTTCGCTGTCTCCGCCATGCGCTCTCCTCCTCACGGTTTCCTTCGTTTTTTCCTCAATGACGCCTTATCTTCCGGGCCAAGCTTGCCGCAACCTCCGTTCCGGCCATCACCCCGTTGCTAACTTACTGACCATCGGCAAAAAATAGACCATCCGGTCTCTTATAGTCTTTTTTGTAAAAATACGCCATTCTCCATTTTTTGCCCACGCGAAAGACCACCCGTTGGTGGTCTTTGACATGTCGTGAATTTGATTGGTGGAGGCGAGGGGAGTCGATACCTAGAAAGTACAGAAATTAGCCATTCGGGAAGAACTGCCGATCATGAGTGTAATTGATAAAACGCAAAACGCCCGCGATTAGGGCGTTTTGCGTTTCGTTTTCGCCGTTTGATTTGCAAATCAGAGGGTTTGATCCGATTCATCTGGCTCTAGTCCAGGTATTGTTTTTTGTAAGTTATACTCTCGCCGAATGGGCTCGTAATTTTGTGTATTTGATTTACAGTTCGGATAATTTGAACATCCAAAAAATGCGGTTGAGTATTGTCTTTGATTAAACCTTATCTTTAAAGTTCCATCGCACCCTTCAAGTCGACATCCAATCATTTCAGGGGCCGAACGCTCCGGTTTACTCTGTGAAGACCCCAGTGTTAAAACGGTTACTTTCTCAACCCCTGCTTCAATCAGAACTTTTGCGCATTCCATCACAGTGGCACCACTAGTAGCAATGTCATCAAAAAGGATCACGTGCCCTTTTACGTCATCAACCACCTGAAAAACGCCCTTTACATTGATGCTTCGGTTTTGCCAACTACCTGCCTCTTTTTGTTTTTTATAATCTCTAGTTGCTATAAGCAATGGTTTAATAAACGATCGATTGATTGGGTTTGAAACTTTGGTTGCTTGTATTAGGACATTTTGAAGAACACTCTCTTGTCCTGGTCTAGGAGGCACCGTGGTAAGAAGATATTCATCACCTTCAAAGATAAAATTTAGACATTGAGCGATCAGCTTAGCAGTATAAAAAATTGCTCCTTGCTTACCACTCTTCATCTGTAGGATTAACTGTGAAAGAGGGTGAATACAAGCTCTTGGGTCATTACTTGTAAAATACCTACCTGTCACTATTAAATCTGCTTCAATATCAGGTTGTAGTGTATGTTTCAGAGGAAAGACAGCATACCGCCCCATCCCATTTATCCCATGAGCAAAGAGTTCTCCAAACCACCCATATACTTGGCCGTTCAGAGATCTTAATAGTTCATCCATATCATGTACTTCATGGTCCGGCATATAGGATCTCAATACGGGATGCTCATCATTTGAGAAGCATACAGTTGAAAGACCAACCTCGTGTGCATATCTTACTTCATTTCCATTTCCAGTGACATACACAGCCTGAAACGGATGCTTCCCGTAGTCTCGTAATATATTTATAAGAGATCGTTCGGGAAGAAATTTAAACATAAAATCTGTTACGATAATTTCCATATCCGGATATAAGCTTTTTAGTTCGGTTAAACGTTGCTGGTTGGGAACAAGAAAAACACATCGATAGGATTCAACGAGTCTTTTTAGCTGCCCGTCAAATTTCTTGTCGATGTGTTCTAAGTTCATTATTACTAATTCGAGATCATTACATTCTAACAGCATGGCGCAACCTCATTGGACTAATAATAAGTTGACTTTTTGGAACTTCATGTAGTGATTTTATGAGATTTTTTTGTTGTAGCTGTTCCATAAGGTCATCTATCTTTTTAAACATATGTGCGCCATATTCATCCACGAACTTCCTTGGCCACTTTAGATTTTTGTTCTCATAAGCACTTTGCGGGATGAAGACCTCCCTACCCTGTTTCAGAGCCTCGCGTGCTTGAATAAGCGCGCCACTTGTCTCCCCTGCCTCAACAACGATTGTGGCAATTGAGATACCACTCATCGTTGCATTCCTCAACGGGAAATTCCATTTGTGAACCGGGAATCCTGGTGCAAACTGAGAAATAACTAGGCCTTTTTGACCAATGTAATTTTGGAGCGATTCATGCTCTGCCGGATATACCTTGTTCAACGGGGTACCGATTACTGCGATTGTAGGTTTATTGGCCTCAATCGCCCCGCCATGTGCCGCTTTGTCAATACCATACGCAAGACCGGATGCTACGATAATACGTCTTTCGGACAGCATTCTGGCAAGACGTGTTGCATTATATACCCCTTTTTCGGAAGCCTTTCGGGAGCCTACAACGGATATCACGGGTTCATTAGCCAACATGGCTTCGCCTCTAAGAAAAAGGAATTGTGGAGCTCCTTTGATGTCTACCAACCGTTTTGGATACAAAGGCTCACCACGTTGGACAACCAGGTCAAACTCATCCAACTGTTGTAGCCCCTGTAACACTTTCAGCTTAGTTTTTTCAATCTCCTCGGCACTTATTCCGTAATCGACCAATGCATATTCCCAATCGGACTCTGTCCGAATTTGCTGATACAATGGGAGTGACACCTTAAGCGAATTCTTGCTTAAAGACAAGATGGTAAAATAGCAAATTGCTTCCCGTTCACTTGTCTTCGACAAAAATACAGCCATCGATGTCACCTCCTGTGTATTTTATTATAATATAATACCCGAAATTTTGGACCAGAAACCTTCCCAACCATAAGAATTTTGGGTGTAGCATAAGAAAATTGATCTTCGAGTACTAATATACCTGTCTGTTTTAAATATAATATGGAACATATGTTCCTGTCTAGTGCCTCTTCCTGTGCTTTATCCTGCCTTTTATCAAATACTCTCTCAGAATATGTTCCGGCACCCGATACGTATCCCCAAAACTTCAGCGCCGTAATCTCCCCTTTAGCCGCCTTTCCGAATATCGTCGAGCAGACCATCGGTGCCAACTCCTGCCCCAGGATATCGCAGGTCTCGTATAGATTTAGGATGCGCCATCCAGCCAATCACTGCAGGTCCATATACAACTCCAACAAAAACTCAATCCCATCACACTCATACTCCGCGCCGCAATCCACGCACCGGATCCTTGGCGCATCCCAGTCGTTCGTGGGGAGCAGGGACGTACTCCTGCACTCCGCGCATGTGGCTACCAGGTACATGCGAACGCCTCCTTTGTGTCCATTATACACCATCCATTTCCATTGACTAAGAACTTATGTTCGTGAGTATAATAAGAACAAACGTTCTGTTTTGGTGGTATTATGAACAAAATCCGTGCTACAGAGCTTATGAGAGAAATGTATTTGCGATCTGTCATGATGGAATGGGTGCGGCAGGACGCTGGCAAAATTCGATCTATTCCATCCGGGCGCGGTGGATTGTGGAAAAACAGCGTATTCGACCCGCTTCACAGACAATTAACGGAAGAGTTGATCGAAATAAAGCGAACACTTCGCCGTAACGCTGTTTTTATAATTGAAGAAGAGTGGAGAAAGTTTGACATTTACGTGAAGTACAAGGAACGCGGATACGAGAAAGAGGCGATCTATATGAGAGCAATGCTCGAAGCGGAGGCGCAGGGACGATTGGAGCATCTGTTGCAGTGACGCTCCCCTCTTTGGATCAAGCCGATACATCAGCTACTCACATCACCCGGGTACTTCTACCCGGAGCCTGACGAATCTTCTGTTGATTGATGGGAGGTTTTGGCGAAAACAAAAAAACCTCCAACCCAAAGGTCAGGAGGTATCCTGCAAAACAAAAACCCCCGACCTTCTGGCCGGGGTGCAAACTTTATCCGCCAAACCGCTTTCGGATTCCCTCTGTTTCAAGCCACGCTTTTTCGATCGCCACTTTTGCCGCATCCGCGTCGAATGGGATTCCTTTTGCCTTCGCCTGCTGCTCCAGATAGTCTAGGGCGTGGCTCAGTTTTTCATGGCCAGCCAGATCCCGGTACGCAGTTTCAGCGAAGGCGTAGGCTTCCCGGGCCAGCAGGTGCAGGAGTTCCGCCTGCTTTGCATCCGTATGGGCGGCGATATAGGCTTCGATTTTCCGCTTCAGGATCGCAAGTCCATAAAAAACAGCAAGGGCCGCGATCTGCACCAGGATCGTCAGCCCTTCTGAAATGTAGGGGTTAAGCAGTTCCTTCATGATCACTTTACCTCCCGGATATTTTCTGCTGCCCTGTCGATCAGTCGGCAAATGATTGCAGCCGCCTGCCCGCGGGTGAGCGGGTCGTCCGGTCCAAAATGCCGGTCGTCATATCCGCGCATGATACCGGCGTCCATGACGCGCCGGATCTCCTCCCGGAATTCGTGATCCTCCCAATCTGTTTTCGGATCAGGTCCGGCTGGCGGGGTATACGCGACGCCGAACGCCTCACACAACCCGCGAACGGTCGCCTCTGCGGACCCGGCTCTGAATACAGGGTCGGCGAGTTTCTGTGCGTCGGTCGAGTCGATGAAACCGTACTCCAGGAGCGCGGCAGGCATCGCGGACTCTCTGCAGACTGCTAGATCGGCTTGCTTTCGACCGCGATCTGGCAGCCCGTTGGCAGCGAAAAACTCCGCCACACGGGCATGGATCACGCTGCGAATCCGACCGGTTTCGCCGGAGTCGTAGCCGGTCTGGACGTAGGACTCGAACCCGGTTCCTCCCCCGGCATTGATGTGCACGCTGAGGAAATAGTCCGCTCCTGCGGTGTTTGCCATGCTCGCACGCTCGGAAAGTCCGACATAGCGGTCGTCAGTCCGTGTCAGCAGGACGTCGAAGCCGTGTTCGCGCAGGCGAACTGCGATGCGAAGAGCAATATCCAAGGTGAGGTCTTTTTCGCGGAGGCCGTTTCCCACGGCGCCGCTGTCTACTCCCCCGTGTCCGGGGTCGATAAAGATCATGGTCATGTTATCTTCCTCCTCTAATCTTCAAAGAGTCTTTAATATCCCGCAGGTCCGCAGCCATCTCGTCGTACTTTTGGCTCAACCGGTCAATCACGTCAATCAGGCGGTTCTCGCGTCGTTGGTTTTCTCGTAACACCCACGTAAAAAGAGCAACAAACAGAAGCGCCCACGGTCCTTGCGTTTGAAAAAAAGTAAGCAACGATTGTTCCATATGACACCGCCCTCCCACAAAAATAAAAAACCGCCTATTTAGGAAACTACATTTGAAGCTTCGGCGATCTCGCCAAATCTCCAGGCGTGACCCTCGCCGCATCTGCATCCGCAATCGGATGCCCGGCGTACTCCCACGCAGCCGCGACCAGTTCCGAGCAGAACCAGCGGTCCGGGTCCTGCCAGTTTCGCCGCCAGCGGAACAGCCTGCCAAGCACAATCGAAACAATCGCCGTGTAGTCGTATCCCGCCCCGGTCTGACGGCGACAAAAAAGGACCGCTCTCATGCGGTCCTCTATGGTTGCTCCGGGAACCCGGAATACGTCGCTATATAGGAGATCGTCGTCGGTCACCGGTCGCATCGCCACCGGACGGCCAATGTCTACGTCGATCAGCTCGCTTCCAGCGCAGACGGCTGCGTGGGTGTATTCGGAATCCGTGAACTTCGCGATCAGCCACGAAAGCAGCCACCGAAGCGG